>CAILYP010000200.1:0-10595 GCA_903838475.1 uncultured Actinomycetes bacterium
ACGTTCGCTAGAGTCCACCCATGGACCGCACTTCTTCATACGAGGAAGCCATGGAGTGGGCTCTTGAACTTTACGGAGAATTAAACGTTCCTCGGGTATGGATTCCCAAGCGAGCTTTCGTAGAAGCGATTCGAACTGGCGATAGCCTTTCATTCACACGCACCACAAGTGAAGGGTTCTTTGGGTTAGCTATCGGCCCAGTTCCACATATCCCATCAGAATGGATCCGCTTCGCGCTCCCACAAGATCTCGATTCGCATTTAACATCCGCTTTCGAAGCCCAGCATCATTGGCAAACGCATGCTTTGGCTACACAAGAAGTAAGTTATGAAATTGAGCCATTTGAGGATGATGAATTCATTCTTGCATTTTTAGAATCCCATGCGCCTGATTCCTCTGCAAAACCAGGTAATCCAGAAATTCAATTTTGGGGAGCAGTGCGCAATCCTGAAGGGGAAATCGCAGCGATTGCCGCGATAACGCAATGGGAGTCAGGTGAGTACATGCTCTCTTCAGTCGCTACACATACTGATATGCGCGGCTTGGGATATGCTCAAAAAGTTTGTGCTGGAATCCTCGGCCTGGCATACGACCGAGGTATTGAGCGAATCTATCTTGTAGTGATCTCTTCAAATGTGCCAGCTATCAGCGCATACAAAAAGGTTGGCTTCCAAGAAATAGGAAAGTTCGTAACCTATTCGCGGTAGTTGGCTAGCTAGCTAAATAACTAGCTAATTAACTAGTGAACCACTACGCCTTCGGTTTCAACGACAGCATCTTTTCCGATGTTGAGAAAGAAGAATAAGACTACGGCGCCAGCAAAGAGCAGGGCTGCTCCAACTTTAAAAGCCTGCGTAAATCCATGAACAATTCCGAATGCTGCCGCGTTCTTTCCAAGTGAAGCATGAGTTGCTATGTATGCAGTGCTCGCCGTTGCAGCAATTGTGTTTAGCAGCGCTGTTCCGAGCGATCCTCCAATCTGCTGGCTAGTGTTTAACATTGCCGAAGCGATTCCAGAGTCATGGTTTCCAACCGCATGAAGAGAAGTTGTAGTTAATGGAATGAAGACAAGGGCCATTCCACTAGACATAATAAGAATTGAAGGAAGAACATGCGTTACATAGGACGTTTCTGGAGTTATGCGCGTGAGCATAAGCAGGCCAATACTTGCGGCAATGAGCCCAGGAATCATCAAAGGTTTTGGTCCAACTTTTGGAAGTAATTGTGAGGCAACGCCAGCAAATACAATGATTCCTCCGGTGAACGGCAAGAAAGCGAAACCTGATTTTAGCGGCGAATATCCAAGAATGGTTTGAAAGTAGATGCCCAAGAAGAGGAACATTGAGAATAAACCTGCGCCGACAACGAGTGAACCTAAGTAGGAACCACCGCGGTTGCGTTCGGTCACGATACGAAGAGGTAAGAGTGGATTTGAGACCTTCTGCTCGATGAGAACAAATACAGCTAGCAAAATTGCTGCAACAATAAATAGTGCAATCGTTGTTGTGTTTCCCCAACCATTTGTCGCAGCGCGATTGAATCCGTAGACAAGTGAGAACAGACCGGCTGACGCTGTGAATACTCCAGGAATGTCATAACTTCTATCGCCTTGAGCCTTTGACTCGTGGACGTATTTGAGTGCGAGAAGCGCAGCAATTATTGCGATTGGAAGGTTAACTCCAAGACACCATCGCCATGAGAAGTATTCAGTCAGCGTTCCTCCGAGAATCAAGCCAATGGCAGCTCCGCCGCCAGAAATTGCACCTATGACGCCGAAAGCGCGAGCGCGTTCCTTAGGCACGGTGAATGTCACCGAGATAATTGCGAGTGCGGCTGGGGCGAGAAGTGCACCAAAGACGCCTTGGAGTCCGCGGGCTGCAAAGAGGAGTGCTTGTGAGGATGCAAGGCCACCCAGTGCGGAAGCTGCCGCAAATCCGATAAGACCAATGATTAGCACGCGCTTGCGACCTACGAAGTCACCTATGCGTCCACCTAGAAGCAGTAGTGATCCAAACGCCAAAGTGTAGGCAGTGACAATCCACTGTTGATTTGCGCTGGAGATGTGAAGGTCGCGCTTAGCCTGTGGAATGGCAATGTTCACGATTGAAGAATCTAGAACGACCATTAATTGGGAGATAGCAACAACAAAAAGTGTGCGCCAACGATTTGGATCTAAGCCTTCAGTTACTGCGGACGTGGTTGTGCCTTTTTTGGACGAAATTGACAAGAGAACTCCTATAAATAAGTGGAAAAATAAAAAGCAGTACAAAAGAAGTACTGGTGCGGAAGGTGGGACTTGAACCCACACGCCGTAAAGCACAGGTTCCTAAGACCTGCGTGTCTGCCATTTCACCACTCCCGCGAGTGCGCTCCAATAGAAAGTACTTACTGGCGCAAGGAGAAGGCTAGGGGTAAGTTAGGCAATATCCAAAACCGCTTCCCTTTGAGGCGAGAAATGAGAATGAGATGGCGAATACGCCGACACCCGCAGATAAGTTCACCTTTGGCCTTTGGACCGTTGGTTGGCAAGCGCGCGATCCCTTTGGCGATGCGACTCGCGACCCGCTCGATCCAGTGCGCACCGTCAATGAACTCGCAAAGCGTGGCGCTTATGGCGTTACCTTCCATGATGATGACCTAGTGCCCTTTGGAAGTAGTGAAAGTGATCGCACAGCGCATATCGCCAGATTCAAGAAGGCCCTTGATGAGACTGGTATGAAAGTTCCAATGGCTACGACAAATCTATTTTCACACCCGGTATTTAAAGATGGCGCGCTTACTTCGAACAATCGAGACATTCGACGTTTTGCAATTCGCAAAGTGATGCGCAATATTGATTTAGCAGTTGAGCTAGGTGCAAAGATTTACGTATGCTGGGGTGGCCGCGAAGGCGCTGAAACAGATGTAAAAGATGCATACGTTGCACTTGAGCGTTATCGCGAAGGTTTTAATATTCTTGGCCAGTATGTGATTGATAAAGGTTATGACCTGAAGTTTGCAATTGAACCAAAACCAAACGAGCCTCGCGGAGACATCTTCTTGCCAACTATTGGCCACGCACTCGGGTTCATCGAGACTCTTGATCATCCAGAAATGGTTGGAGTTAATCCAGAAGTTGGACATGAACAAATGGCGGGCCTTAACTTTGTCCACGGCATTGCGCAAGCCCTCTGGCAAGGAAAGCTTTTCCACATCGACCTCAATGGGCAGCACGGCCCTAAGTACGACCAGGATCTCGTCTTTGGTCATGGCGATTTGAAGTCAGCCTTTTATCTCGTTGATTTACTTGAGCGTTACAACTACGCCGGTCCAAAGCACTTTGATTACAAGCCGCTTCGCACAGAAGATGACAAAGGTGTTTGGGAATCAGCTTCAGCAAATATGAATACGTATTTGATGCTTAAAGAGCGCGCTGCCTCATTCCGTGCAGATTCTCGCGTTCAAGCTGCGCTCGTTGAAGCCGGACTCGACGAACTTGCAGAGCCAACGTTGAAGGCAGGGGAGAGTTGGAAGGATCTGGAGAAGGATTCTTTTGATGTAGAAGCTGCCGGTAAGCGTGGATATGGTTATGAGAAACTTGATCAACTTGCCATTGAACATCTGATGGGTTTTGGAAAGTAAAAGGTCATTAAAAAAGCCCCCACGCGAGTGGGGGCTTTTTTCTTTGACTTACGAACCTGAACCGCCCTTGCGGGAAAGCGCATCTACTCCTGCTGAGACAAGTAGAACTAGTCCAGTAACGATGAACTTAATACCTGCTGCATATCCAAGAAGGCCCATACCATTATCGATAACCGCTACAACGAGGCCACCAAGAATCGCATCACGAAGCTTTCCTTTTCCACCAAATAACGATGTTCCACCAATTACAGCGGCGCCAACTGCATAAAGCAGGGTTGATGATCCACCCGTAGTTGGTGAAATTGAATTCTGTCGGGAAGCAAAGAGCATCCCGGCAACTGCTGAAAGTGCTGAACAGATTATGAAGACTGATGTGCGAATTGCTTTAACGTTTATGCCGGCGCGCCTGGCTGCCTCAGCGTTGCCACCAACTGCATAAAGGTGGCGACCGAAAGCGGTTCGTCCAAGAACAAAAGTACCCACCACCAAAATTGCAAGGATGAGTGGAACTACATCTGGAATACCTTTTAAGCTAACCAGCTGGGGATTATTCGAACGTTCCATGCAAAGCGCCCAAACCGCTCCACCAGTTACAAGCAAAAGTCCACCTGTTTTAAGTCCCCACAAAATCTTGAGATCAGATTTCAAACCGAGCTTGCGGCGCGAATTGATGCGGTTTAATCCACTCAATACATATATCGCACTACAAATGATAAAAAATGCCCAGCTTATTATTGGCTTCATATTGTTATTTTGAACGGCCAAGATTGTTTTATCATCGATTCGGATAGTTCCACCTTCACCTGCAAGCAGGAGAAGTAACCCTTGGAAAGCTAAGAATGCCGCGAGAGTCACAACGAATGAAGGAATTCCAACTCGAGCCACGAGGAATCCAATTGCCCAACCCATGAGAGCGCCGACCGCAATAGAAATTGCCAATGCGGCATACCAAGGCCAACCATGATTGGTAACCAGCAGTACGAGAACCGCTCCGGTAACTCCAGATGCATAGCCGGCAGAGAGATCAATTTCCCCAAGTAATAGGACGAAAATCAAGCCCATTGCAATCACGATGACGGAGGCCGCTTGGGTTAATAGGTTTGCAAAGTTTCCTGGCGTAAGGAAGACATCTGACATGAAACCAAAAATGATACAGAGAAATACCAAGCCAAGAACTGCAGGTAATGAACCGATATCTCCTGACTTGATTCGGGACCAATAATCAGCGGCTGCTGATTTTAGATTTAGCTCTGGCTGTATATCTGTGCTCATGCGCTGGCTCCCTTCAGCGTTGATTGCACTCCATCGGCTTTTCCGGTTGTGATGAGTTGAACTACTTGGGCATGGGTGACATCATTTTTCTTCACTTGGGCAGCCATATTGCCAAGGTAGAGCGTTGCTATGTTGTCAGCGACCTGAAATACATCATTGATGTTATGTGAAATCAAAATTACTGCAAGGCCGTTATCGGCAAGCCTGCGAACTAGGTTAAGTACTTGCTCGGTCTGAGCAACTCCAAGTGCTGCAGTGGGTTCATCCAAAATGACCAGCTTGCTATTCCACAATACCGCGCGGGCAATCGCCACGGTCTGACGCTGACCGCCGGAGAGAGAGGCAACTTTTTGCCGAATCGATTTCACTGTACGAACAGAAAGACCATCTAATGTTTTGCGAGCCAAAGCTTCCATAGATTCTTCGTTGAGAACTATTCCACTTTTTTCTTCGCGGCCTAGGAACATATTATGAACAATATCGAGGTTGTCGCAGAGCGCTAGATCTTGATAAACAATTTCAATCCCAAGTGCGGTCGCATCTCGCGGACCGTGCACATTAACTTTCTTGCCTTCGAAGAAGAAATCACCTTCTTCTGCTTGATAGATACCGGCGATGCACTTAATTAACGTGCTCTTTCCGGCTCCATTATCTCCAACTAAGGCTGTGACCTGACCGGCGTATGCATCCAAATCCACTCCGCGCAATACATGAACCGGCCCAAAGGACTTGTTCAAATTGCGGAGGGAGAGCAATGGCTCACTCATATGTACTCCTCTTTTGTTTACATTTCTCTTACTTGCATGTCATTTATGTACATGTCATTTATGTACATTGTTTCAACTTTGATGCTTATCTAACTTACTACAGAAAATCCGGTCCAGGGAGGCCCCGAACCGGATTCTGTTACTTTTTACAGTCTAGGAACGAATTAGATTCCGTTAGCTGTGCAAAGCTTCTCAATGCCCTTACAGACATCAGCCTTCTTCTGGAAGCCATCAGCAATAACAACCTTTACGTTGCGCTTTGTGATTCCAACTGGAACGAGAAGAACTGAAGGAACGTTTGTTGTTCCGTTGTTTGTAACGCCATTTGTAGGAGCCTTTGTGCCCTTGATAAGCGCAACTGCAAGACCTACTGCAGCATTAGCTTCTTGCTTGATGCCCTTGTAAACGGTGTTTGAAAGGTCACCAGTCAAGATGGCACGAAGACCATCAACTGTTGCATCTTGTCCAGATACGCAGACCTTGCCGTTAAGACCGTTCTTCTTGAGAACAGCTACAGCTGCAAGTCCAAGACCTTCGTTAGCTGATACAACTGCATCAAGCTTTCCGCCAGCCTTTGTGAGCATTTGCTCGAAGATAACTCCACCCTTGACGTTATCCCAATCTGGGACAGCCTGATCTGCAACAAGTGTCATCTGCTTCTTTGTGACGTACTTGCCGAGAACTGAAGCGTAACCCTGCTTAAAGAGTGTTGCGTTGTTATCGGTTGGTGAACCGTTTAGGTAAACGATACGTGGGTTAGCAATCTTCTTAGCCTTAAGGCAGTTGTAAATTCCTGTTCCTTGAAGTTTGCCAACAGCTACGTTATCGAATGAAACGTAGAATGACTCAGAACCCTTAAGTGTTAGACGATCGTAGTCGATTGTCTTAACGCCTTGCTTTGCAGCCTTATCTTGAACTGCTTTAGCTGAATCTGAATCAAGGTTAACCATGATGAGAACCTTTGCACCGTTTGAAAGCATTTGATCTGCAATCGTTGCGAATGCTGTCTTATCGCCATTTGCATTTTGGATGTCATAAGTGACTCCAGCAGACTTAAGTGCTGCTGCAAGGAATGGACGATCCGCTGATTCCCAGCGAGCTGATGAAGCAGCATCAGGAAGAATTACGCCAACCTGGATTGAAGCTGCGTGTACTGATGTTGCGAGTCCTGTTACGGCAATTGCTACTGAAGCAAGTGCTGCAACGACTGCGTTACGACGCTTTGTCATGTATACCCTTTCGGAAGAAACACACCCCCGGCCAAACCTGCTTTGACCTTACGATTGGATGTGACCTGCAGAACACTAGTACAGGCCCTTCAGATGACTCCTATCGCTACATAACGGTTTGATAACACTTCCCAGCAATGGACTGATGAAGCGGCTAAACTCAGATGAATGAGCACTGACCCTAACCAGCCGTCTATTCAAGAGGCGATTATCGCTGGCGTGCGCAGAGTATTAGAAGCCGGGCTTTCCGAAGGAATCTTGCCGCAAGGGTGGGAGATCCCCGAAGTGCTTGAGCTGGATCGGCC
The DNA here is from genome assembly GCA_903838475.1 of uncultured Actinomycetes bacterium. GTDB lineage: Bacteria > Actinomycetota > Actinomycetes > Nanopelagicales > Nanopelagicaceae > PALSA-747. The sequence goes on from CAILYP010000200.1 coordinate 7,195, forward strand.
AAAGAACCGCGACCATGGAGATTTTGCAACATCTATCGCATTGGTAGTAGCAAAACCAGCAGGAATGACTCCTCGAGCAGTAGCTGAATTCTTAAAAACCGGACTTGAACAGGATTCGATCTCATCTCAGTTAGATGCAATAGATATTGCCGGACCTGGTTTTATAAATTTCACAGTTGGCAAGGCAAGCCAGGGCGGAGTTATTGCCTCGATCTTGGAAAATGGTAAAAATTTTGGTACGGGTAATTCGTTAGCTGGCATAAAAGTTAACCTTGAATTTATCAGCGCCAATCCAACTGGACCACTTCATCTGGGACACACAAGGTGGGCAGCAGTAGGAGATGCATTGGGCCGGGTACTTAGCGCTGCTGGAGCACAAGTCACCCGAGAGTTTTATATCAATGATCGTGGCGTGCAGATGGATAAATTTGGCGCATCTCTTCGCGCCGCTGCATTGAATAACCCAACTCCCGAAGATGGTTATCACGGGGCCTACATTCAAGATTTAGCTAAAGAAATTATCTCGGCCAAACCAGATTTCACCTCGTTGGCTGAAGAGGAAGGTAATGCCGCTTTTCGAGATGAAGGATATGCGCTGCAATTAAAGCAACAACAAGATGTGCTTGATGCCTTTGGCACACATTTCGATGTTTGGTTTTCAGAGAAGTCTTTATATGACAATGATTTCTTCAAGCACACCCAAGAACGTTTAGTTGCTCATGGCCATGTGTTTATTCAAGATGGGGCTACCTGGTTGCGCACGACTGATTTTGGTGATGATAAAGACCGGGTAATGATTAAGAGCGATGGCTCGCATGCATATTTCGCCTCAGATTCGGCCTACTATATTTCCAAGCGTGAACGTGGTTTCGATATTTGTATCTACATGCTCGGAGCAGACCACCACGGTTATGTTGGTCGCCTAAAAGCGCTCGCTGCATGCGCTGGGGATGACCCAAAATATAATGTTGAGATATTGATCGGCCAGCTAGTCAAAATTATGGAGAATGGGGAAGAGGTCAAGCTTTCCAAACGCGCCGGAACAATCATCACGTTGGAAGAGTTGGTAGAAAAAGTTGGGGTTGACGCCGCTCGTTACACCTTGATTCGCTATCCGGTTGAAACTCCGATGGTGATGGATGTGGATTTGCTACGCAGTCATACAAATGAAAACCCGGTTTATTACGTTCAATACGCGCATGCTCGAATTTGTGCAGTGCTTCGCAATGCGGGCGATCTCAATATTCCATTTGGCCCAACTCATATCCACCCCGAATTATTGATCCACGAGCGTGAGCGCGAATTAATCGGTGCTTTGGGCGAATTTCCTCGAGTCGTCGCAGGGGCTGCAGAAATGCGCGAACCTCATAGAATTGCACGTTATGCCGAAGAGCTAGCTGGGCTGTATCACGGGTTTTATGCCGATTGCCGCGTACTGCCAATGGGAGATGAAGCCGTTTCAGAACTTCATTCCGCCCGTGCCACGCTATGTAAATCAACAGCGCAGGTCATCGCTAATTCGTTAGCCTTGTTGGGTGTAAGTGCACCCGAGAAGATGTAAGGAGGGAGAATAAATGTCGCCCTCAGCAGACCGATCACCAGACAAATCACCAGGCCAATCGCTAAACCAATCGTCTTTGAACTCAGCAACTTTTTCAGCAGATATCTTCTCCTCCAACGCTAAGTTTGATTCACACCTTTCTATTGCGGGTATCACAGCGGCTTCGCTGGTTAAGGAATTTGGCTCACCACTTTTTGTTGTAGATGAAGCAGATTTTAAAGCTCGCGCCTTAGGTTTTAAGAGCGCCCTTGAGAAACACTTTGGGACTAATACAGGGCGCGTCTATTACGCCAGCAAAGCATTTCTGAACAAAGAAATTGCACGCTGGATTGAAAGTGTTGGACTCGGGATTGATGTTGCTAGCGGGGGAGAACTTGCTGTTGCGCTCGCTGTTAATTTCCCGGCAGACCGGATTGAGGTCCATGGAAATAACAAGAGTGAAGCAGAAATAGAAAAAGCTGTGCTGGCAAGGGTCGGCGCGATTGTTATTGACTCATTCCATGAAATTGAGCGCGTAGCCCGGATAGCTGCAAACCATAAAGTGATTCAAAAGGTCTTGATCCGCGTAACGCCCGGCATTCAGGCGCACACACATGAATTTATTGCTACCGCCCACGAAGATGTGAAATTTGGATTTTCACTTGCATCTGGCTCGGCGTGGAAAGCCATTGAAGAGATTGAAGCGCTTAAGTCACTGAAACTAGTGGGTCTACATTCGCACATTGGTTCACAAGTTTTTGATGCAGAGGGATTTGGAATTGCTGCTCACCGCTTAATTGGTTTACTTGCAAAATTCCGTGATCACTTCGACGATGAACTTCCTGAACTTGATCTTGGTGGTGGCTTCGGTATCGCTTATCTTCCGGGAGAAGAATCAATTAATCCTGATTTCGTTCTTGGGGAATTAGCAAAAATTGTTTTTGAGGAATGCGCTAATGCTGGGCTGCGAGTCCCACATATTTCGATTGAACCAGGCCGGGCTATTGCCGGACCAACAACGACCACTCTCTACACAGTTGGAACAACAAAAAATATTGAATTAGATGGCGGAGAGACCCGGCATTACATCGCAGTCGATGGCGGATTTACTGACAATATGCGCCCCGCACTTTATGACGCCAAGTATCATGCGATTTTAGCTAATCGAACATCATCGGCTCACGACGTGACTAGTCGCATCGTTGGTAAACATTGTGAATCAGGAGACATAATTATTCGCGATATCAATCTTCCTCAAGATATTGCACCAGGAGATATCTTGGCAGTTCCTGTTACTGGCGCATATGGTCGCCAAATGGCCAGCAATTACAACCATCTCACTAGGCCTGCCGTTATAGCTGTAATTGATGGAAAAGCTCGAATAATCGTGCGCCGCGAGACTGAAGCTGATTTATTGGCGCTAGATATCTAATTAGTTTGCGATAATTCACCCATGCCTACAATTTCTAAACTTGATAAAGAGACGCTTTACGTTGGTCTCTTGGGCTGTGGCGTGGTCGGCTCAGAAGTGGCCCGGCTATTGGCAGAGAGCCGCATTGATTTTAAAGCTCGCTCTGGCGCCAACCTGGTTATCAAGAAGATTGCCGTTCGCGATCTAAGCGTTGCGCGTCCTGGAATTGATAAGGCACTTCTTACTAACGATGCACTTTCCATTGTGAATGATCCAGAGATTGATGTGATCATTGAACTCATGGGTGGAATTGATCCAGCTCACGAATACCTTTTGAAAGCGTTGAACAACGGTAAGGCCGTCATCACAGCTAACAAAGCTCTGCTTGCCAGACACGGAGATGAACTTGAAACTGCCTCAGATAAACATGATGTGGATTTCTATTATGAA
>CAILYP010000201.1:0-1583 GCA_903838475.1 uncultured Actinomycetes bacterium
AACTTTTTGTGCTTCAACCACTAATTCTTCAACTTCTATTTCCAAGCCTTGTGCTTTCCAATCACGCTGACATTCAGAGAGCAGCCACATTCCTGCAACATTGCGCAGCGAGCGGACGGTTCCTTGGACTCCAAGTTCGTTAGTAAGATCAATTTCAAAAGCTTGCTGTGAGGTATTCGCTTGCATCTTTTCGTAGCCGACCAAAGACCACGTACCACTTGAAATATAGATTGATTTCTCTGGATTAGTCATTGGAACCGCAGCCACAGCTGATGCAGTGTCGTGTGACCCGACTGCAACTACCTTTATTCCATCTAATTGTGCATGACCCTTAATTTTTCCTAGTACTGATCCTGCTTCATGCAGTGGCGGGAAAATTCCTCTTGGTAGGTCCGACTCTGTAATCAGTTCCCAATCCCAGTCACGAGTAGTGGGATCTAGCAATTGAGTCGTAGATGCATTAGTTACTTCTTGGGTCATGCTTCCGCAGAGAAAGTAATTCAACGCGTCGGGCAGCATGAGAAATTGGCTAGCACCAGTAAATTCATCAATCGATTGTCCGGCAATAAGCTGGTAGATAGTATTGAAAGGTAGAAATTGAATTCCGGTTGCACTGTAGATGCGTTCTTTACCCAATAATTTAATGGTGTTTTCCATGACACCGTCGAGCCTGCGATTACGGTATGAAAAAACTCGAGGGTTGAGCGACCCGTCCTTATTAAGAAGTTGATAATCAACACCCCACGAGTCAACGGCTGCTGACGTCAAGATATATTTTCTAACAGCCATTTTTAATCCAATAACGACTTCTTCCTGCAACTTTGACCAGTTCCAGAGCAATCCATTTTCGGGATCATTAATAGGATCGTTGGTAAATCGGTGGATGATCTCAAAAGAGATTTTTCCATTAGAAATTGTGCCAACCGCCACTCGACCGCTGGTTGCTCCTAAATCAATTGCTGCGTATGAAGCCATAATTAGCGCAGGAACGCACTCGCTACACCACTATCGACAGGAATATGAAGCCCGGTCGTAAGCGGTAAATCTCCAGAAACTAAAGCAAAAGCTGCAGCGGCAATGTGTGAAGGAAGCACTTCAAGTTTTAAGATACTTCGCTGTGCATAGAAAGCGCCAAGTTTCTCTTCTTCAACCCCATAAACAGCAGCGCGATTTGCACCCCACCCGCTGGCAAATATTCCAGAACCTTGGACAACACCATCAGGGTTAATTCCGTTGACGCGGATTCCATATTCACCAAGTTCAGCTGCAAGTAAGCGAACTTGGTGTGCTTGATCAGCTTTAGTTGCACCGTATGCGACATTATTTGGACCAGCGAAGACTGCATTTTTAGAAGTGATGTACAAGATATTGCCTGCCATCTTTTGCACAATCATCGCCTTAGCAACCTCGCGCGAGAATAAGAATGAACCACGCGCCATAACATTATGTTGTAAATCCCAGTCATTAACAGTGGTCTCGACTAAAGATTTAGAAAGCGAGAGACCTGCGTTATTAACCAAAATATCGATTCCGCCAAATGCAAGCGTAGTTGCATCCACTGCATGAGAAACTTGGTCCTCTGC
>CAILYP010000202.1:0-3968 GCA_903838475.1 uncultured Actinomycetes bacterium
ATCACTGGTCTGGGTTATTTGTGCACTCGGCCTCAACGTTGTTGTTGGATATGCCGGTCTTCTTGATTTGGGCTTCGTAGCTTTCTGGGCTTTCGGTGGTTATACCGCTGGATGGTTTATGTCTGGTTTCTTTAATCAGGTCACTTTCCACTTTGGCTCGATGAGTCCAAATAAAGCTCCGGGGCTGCATCTTTCGTTTTGGCTTGTGATGATTATCGCCGCGCTGATTGCCGGATTCTTTGGAATCATTATTGGCGCACCAACTCTTCGGCTCAAGAGTGATTACCTTGCGCTAGTTACCCTTGGCTTTGGTGAAATCATTCCTCAGGTTTTCACAAATGGCGAGAATATCGGGGGATTCAATCTATCCAACGGAACTAAAGGAATTTCACCGATTGATGCCATCGGAGTTTTTGGAAAGCGACTTGGGCCCTTTGATCTGGGTTGGAAATTCTTAATTTACTTTTTCCTAGCTGCTTGTATGGTTTTTGTATCCCTTCGCATTCGAAGCGGGCGTCTTGGCCGTGCATGGTTAGCTATTCGTGAGGATGAATTAGCCGCCAGCATGATGGGTGTTCCGCTTATGCGCACCAAGTTGACCGCATACGCAGTTGGAGCATTTTCTGGCGGTATAGGTGGCGCAGTTTATGCCACTCACGTGAATGGAATCTTTGCCGAACGATTCAATTTCTCAATTTCAATTATTTTGCTCGCCATGGTCGTTCTAGGAGGAATGGGCAATGTTTGGGGTGTGATTATCGGTGCACTCATCATGGCGTGGATTAATGCCACTGGCTTGCCCGCTATTGGGGATACTTTCAATAACACTTTCCACACCCAAATTAATTTCCCTTCTTACAACTTCCTGCTTTTTGGAGGCATTCTCGTCCTGATGATGCTTTTCAAGCGAGATGGAATATTGCCTGAAGCACGACTAAAAATGATTTCCCATGAGAATGACGATGAAGTTTCTAATACGGGAGGTCACTGATCATGGCTGCAATTCTCAAGGCTGATAACATCACGGTTGAATTTGGTGGGCTTGTTGCCGTCAATGATGTTTCTTTCGATATTCCAGAAAAAGGCATCGTAAGTCTGATTGGACCAAACGGCGCGGGCAAGACAACCTACTTCAATATTCTGACAGGACTCTACAAACCAACTCATGGAAATGTGATCTACGATGGCCAAGATATAACTGGTCTTGTACCTCACAAAATTGCAGCATCTGGCGTAGCCCGTACCTTTCAAAATATTCGCCTTTTCGGATCAATGACTGCCGAAGAGAATGTCATGGTTGCGATGCACTCGCACTTAAAGTCGAGCCTAGTCAGCACAATTCTTGGAACTCCGTCTCAGCGACGCGAAGAGAGAAACGCGCATGAGGAAGCTCGTGAGTTACTTGAATTCGTAGGCATCGGAAAGACTGCAGGAGAGTTTGCACGCAATCTTTCATATGGTGATCAACGTCGACTAGAAGTTGCACGTGCTCTAGCGCTGCGGCCAAAAGTGTTGTTGTTGGATGAACCAACCGCTGGCATGAACCCACAGGAATCGACAGTTTTTGTTGAGTTTGTCCATCGAGTACGTGATGAAAAAGGCTTGTCGATTCTCCTTATTGAGCATGATATGGCTGTTGTTATGAAAGTCTCTGAACGCATCACTGTTCTTGATCGTGGCGAAAAGATTGCTGAAGGCACGCCAGAAGAAATTAAATCTAATCCACGAGTTATTGAAGCGTATCTCGGTAAGGGCGTGGGGGCGGGTCACTAATGTTAAAAGTAGAGAATTTAGAAGTTTCCTATGGCAATATCAAAGCCATTAAAGGAATTTCGCTGGAAGTTAACGAAGGTGAAATTGTCACTTTAATCGGATCAAATGGAGCGGGAAAGTCGACAACGCTGCGCGCAATCTCTGGGCTGCTGAAGCCTCGCGCCGGCTCGATCACTTTTCTAGGCGAACGCATCGAAGGCTTAGAAGGCCATGCGGTCGTTAAGAAGGGAATAACGCATTCACCTGAAGGACGAAGAATTTTTCCTCGGATGACGGTGGCAGAGAATTTAGATTTAGGTGCCTTCCTTCGAAACGATAAAGAAGGGATTGCAGCCGATAAGGAGCGCGTGCTTGAACTTTTTCCTCGGCTTCGTGAACGTATTACTCAAAAAGCAGGCACGATGTCGGGCGGTGAACAGCAGATGTTGGCTGTGGCTCGCGCGCTTATGGGTAGCCCAAAGCTTCTCATTATGGATGAACCATCGATGGGCCTTGCACCAGTTCTTGTAGATTTGATTTTTGAGACAATTTTGAAAATTAATCAACAAGGTACGACTATTTTGCTTGTTGAGCAGAACGCGCTGGCTGCACTAAGTGTTGCAAATCGCGCGTATGTCCTTGAATCAGGAAATATTAAAATGAGCGGCAACGCTAAGGATCTTCAATCGGACCCCGAAGTTACCAAGGCTTACCTAGGCGGTTAATTTCTGGGCGGTTCATTTCTGGGCGTGAGAATAAGACAGGTGATGCGTGCGGTACAAGTACGTTCACCTTTGTCGTTAGTTATAACTACTTCATAGCAGCACAGCGTTTTACCAAGTGATATGGCAGTTGCTACGCCAGTGACTAGACCACTGGTGGCTGATTTATGATGAGTAGCGCTAACGTCGACCCCAACAATTCGCTTCTCTGGGCCAGCGTGAAGTGCAGTTCCAATTGATCCCAGACTTTCGGCCAGGACAACATTTGCACCACCATGTAAAAGTCCCAACGGTTGTGTATTTCCCTCTACCGGCATCGTTGCAACTAAACGCTGTGGCGAAGCTTCGAGAAGTTCAATTCCCATTTTTTTACCTAGCGCTCCTTGACCACGTTCGCGCAGAATCTCCATGTAATCGCTCATAGAGGAAGTCTAATCTGTGCCTCAGTATGCCTACAATCAGCCACATGAAGCGCCTTTTACTGATTGACGGTCATTCATTGGCATACCGCGCTTTCTACGCCTTGCCGGTAGAGAATTTTGGGACCTCTCAAGGCCAACCGACTAATGCGATTTATGGCTTTTCTACGATGCTACTTAATCTGATTCGAGATGAGAAACCCACGCATATTGCAGTCGCATTTGATGTCTCTCGAAAAACTTTTCGCTCTGAGAAATTTCCCGAATATAAAGCGCAGCGGGCTAAAACCCCTGATGAGTTTCGCTCGCAAATGGATTACCTCTATCAAATGGTTGCAGCTCTAGGAATCAAGAGCTTCGCAATAGAGGGGTTTGAAGCTGACGATGTAATCGCTACCTTTGCGAAAGCGGCCGAAAAAGAAGATTTCGATATCCTGATTTCGACCGGGGATCGTGATTCCTTCCAGCTTATTTCTGAACGGGTCACGGTTCTCTATCCTAAAAAAGGCGTAACAGAATTAGCACGCATGACTCCAGCGGCAGTTCAAGATAAATATGGACTAACTCCTTCTCAGTATCATGACTTCGCAGCCCTTCGCGGAGATCCCAGCGACAACTTACCTTCGGTTCCAGGAGTGGGCGAAAAGACTGCGACAAAATGGATACAAGAATTTGGAAATATCAAGGGACTCGTAGCGCACGCTAGTGAGATTCCAGGTAAAGCTGGAGATTCATTGCGCTCACACTTGGAAAGCGTTCAGCTCAATCATGAACTAACTCAACTTGTTCATGATGTTGATGTTAAGGCAAGTGTTGCCGATCTTAGATGGGCCGGTTTCAATACTGCAGATGTCTTTCACCTTCTAGATCAACTTGAAATTCGCGCGCTTCGAGATCGCGTTAAAGCCATTGCCGGAGAAGCGGAAGAAGAGCCCGTTCTTGCGAAATCTTCGGTCACCTCTATCGAAAAGTCAGCGGCAGAAATCGATGCTCTTATTTCAAAGTGCGATGGATTAGTTGCATTTCACGCAGAAATTGTTGACGGCAATATTTCTAGTTATGCAGTTTCCTTAAA
>CAILYP010000203.1:0-4763 GCA_903838475.1 uncultured Actinomycetes bacterium
TACCGGAGTTATCGCAGGCGGCCCAGTTCGTGCCGTTCTCGAGTGCGCAGGTATTACAGATGTCTTGACCAAGTCTCTTGGTTCAGCAAATCCAATCAATATGGTTCATGCAACTGCACAGGCTTTGAAGGATCTAGAAGATCCAGCATCGATTGCTGCACGTCGCGGAAAATCTCTAGAAGATGTCGCACCTGCAGCTCTTGTACGTGCTATCGCATCGGTAGGTGCATAATGCCTCGTTTAAAAGTTACACAACTACGTTCCAAAGTCGGCGGTCGTCCAGAACACCGCGAGACTTTGCGATCACTTGGTTTAAAGCGCATCGGTGACGTTGTGGTGAAAGAAGATCGTCCAGAAATTCGTGGAATGGTCGTCGCTGTTCGCCATCTTGTAAAGGTTGAGGAGGTCGAATAAGAATGGTTCTCAAGGTACATCACCTTCGTCCAGCTCCTGGAGCGAAGAAGACAAAGACTCGTAAGGGTCGCGGTGAAGCATCAAAGGGTAAGACTGCTGGTCGTGGCGGCAAGGGAACACGTGCTCGTAACGTAGTTCGTGCCGGCTTCGAAGGCGGACAGCTCCCATTGGTTATGCGCCTTCCAAAGCTTCGTGGTTTCAAAAACCCAGAGCGCGTGGAATATCAGCCTGTGAACGTTTCAACAATTAATGCTCTCTACCCAAAGGGTGGGGAAGTAACGGTTGAAGATCTCATTGCCAAGGGTGCAGTACGCGATGGATATCCAGTGAAAGTGCTTGGAAATGGCGAAATTTCCGTCAAGGTAAATCTCTCTGTTCACGCATTTTCTGCATCAGCATCTGAGAAGATTGCTGCCGCTGGTGGAACTGTTACTGCGGTAAAGAAGTAGAAAACGTTCGTTTAACTTAAAAATAATTAATATCGAAACGGAAGCTTAGGAGCAAAAGTAAATGCTGTCAGCATTTGGTAAGGCCTTTAAGACACCTGATCTGCGCAAGAAGATTTTCTTTACGCTCGCGATCATGGGTCTCTTCCGTTTCGGTTCAATTATTCCAACGCCTGGTGTTTCATATACAAATATCCAGACATGTTTGAAGAATGCCAACAGTGGCGGCCTCTTCGGCTTAATCAATCTTTTCTCAGGTGGAGCGCTTCTACAGCTCTCTGTTTTTGCTCTCGGCATCATGCCTTACATCACCAGCTCAATCATTATCCAGCTTCTGACTGTCGTTATTCCGCGCTTTGAAGCGTTGAAGAAGGAAGGACAATCAGGTCAAGCAAAACTGACTCAATACACTCGTTACCTAACAATTGGTCTCGGAATATTGCAGTCAACTGGCCTAGTAGCTGTTGCTCGTACACCAGGTCGTTTATTTAGTGGTTGTTCACTACCTATTATCCCTGACACTTCGTGGGCACGAATCGCAACAATGGTTTGTGTAATGACTGCTGGAACATCTGTAATTATGTGGCTCGGTGAATTGATCACTGATCGCGGCATCGGTAACGGAATGTCAATCTTGATTTTTACTTCGATTGCAGCTCGTTTCCCAAGCCAACTTTGGTCAATCAAACTTCAAAAAGGTCTCTTCCCATTCCTTGTTGTGATGTTGATGGGCGTTGCGGTTGTTGCCGCCGTTGTCTTCGTAGAACAAGCCCAGAGACGTATTCCTGTGCAGTATGCAAAACGCCAAGTTGGTCGACAATCGTATGGCGGAACTAGCACTTATATTCCTATCAAGGTGAACCAAGCCGGCGTTATTCCAATCATTTTCGCATCCTCGCTGCTTTATATCCCATCGTTGATTGTTAATTTCTCAGGTAGCCAAGCTAGCTGGGCTGTTTGGGTTCAACGTAACTTGGTAAAGGGTGATCACCCTATTTATATTATTCTTTACGCATCACTCATTGTCTTCTTCACTTATTTCTATGTAGCAATTACCTTCAACCCTGATGAAGTTGCTGAAAATATGAAGACATATGGAGGATTTATTCCAGGAATTCGTTCTGGACGTCCAACAAGTGAGTACCTCCAGTATGTTTTGTCACGCATTACTGCGCCAGGTTCTGCTTATCTTGCATTCGTTGCGATTATTCCAATCATCGCCTTAATCATGGTTAACGCTTCTCAGAATTTCCCATTCGGCGGAACAGCTATTCTTATTGTTGTTGGTGTCGGTTTGGATACGTCCAAGCAGATTGAAAGCCAACTTCAACAGCGTTCCTATGAGGGATTCCTCCGCTAATGCGTTTGATCCTGGTAGGACCACCAGGAGCTGGTAAGGGAACTCAAGCTGTTCATCTTGCAGCTCACTATGCCATTCCACATATTTCGACTGGCGATATCTTTCGCGCCAACATTAAAGGTGGAACTGAGCTAGGAAAACTTGCGCAGTCATACACCGATAAGGGCGAGCTAGTGCCAGACGCTGTTACAAATGACATGGTGAAAGATCGCCTTAATCAAGATGATGTTACAAATGGTTTCCTGTTAGATGGGTACCCACGAAACACTTTCCAAGCGGAAGTACTTCGAGCAATTTTGGCTGAGCAGAAGCGTCCACTTGACGCTGTTCTAGAGCTTTCTTTAGATGATTCAGAAATTGTTACTCGTCTCTCTGGGCGTCGCACCTGCAGAGATTGCCAGTCAAGTTTTCATATCTTGTTTGAGAAGCCACTTGTCGATGGCAAATGTGATAAATGTGGAGGCGAGCTTTACCAACGCACAGATGATGGTGTTGACGTTATTCAAAATCGTCTCTCTGTTTATTCAGAACAGACCAAACCTATCATTAATTTTTATCGCGGAGAAGGTTTACTTATCTCCATTGCGGCAGAGGGTGAAGTATCTGAAATAACGCATCGAGCAATCGGTGCTTTAAGCGCAGCTGTTTCCTAGGTAGGCAGGTGACAACGTGGCAATTCAAATAAAGACTCTGGAACAGCTACAGAAGATGCGTCTAGCTGGCCTTGTAGTAGCCAAAGCTCTACAGGCGATGAAAGAAGCCATAGCGCCAGGTGTATCCACACTTGATTTAGATGGAATTGCAGTAAAAATCCTTAAGGAAAATAACGCCACTCCATCGTTTTTAAATTATCACGGTTATCCAAATGTTATTTGCGCCTCAGTTAATCATGAAGTTGTTCATGGCATTCCAAATGCAAGAAAGTTTGTTGAGGGCGATGTGATATCGATTGATTTCGGAGCCATCGTTGATGGCTGGCATGGAGATTCTGCATTTTCTATTGGCGTTGGTGAAATCGATCCCGAAGATCAAAAGCTTATGGATGTATGTGATGAATCTATGTGGAGGGGTATTGCAGCCGGTAAAGTCGGCGGCCACCTGACAGATATTTCAGCGGCAATTGAGGATTACATTAATTCGCAGGGTAAGTACGGCATTTTACGTGAATATGGTGGACATGGAATTGGTACAGAGATGCATCAAGATCCCCACATCTTAAATTATGGAAAAGCCGGACTTGGACCAGAATTGATTGTTGGATTAGCTCTTGCGATTGAACCGATGATCACTCGTGGCTCGCCTCGCACACAAGTCTTATCCGATGATTGGACAGTAATCGCAGCTGATAAAAGTAACGGGGCTCATTTCGAGCATTCGTTTGCTTTTTGTCCAGATGGAAAGCCGTTCGTTTTAACTGCGCAGGATGGTGGAGCAGCAAGGCTGGGCCGTCTTGGAATTGAAATTTCACCACTACTTTCTTAAATTTTCCTAAATTTTCGGAAATCCAGCAGATTCAACTGACCCCGAACTACCCACAGACCCAGATTTAGACCTTCAAGCTAGCCTTTTCAGGCTTTGGCTTATACCCCTCCAAGTCGGCCAAAAGGGGTGAAATACCCGATTTCCTCTATGGCGAGTTTGCCCTTAGAATTCTCATCTTGCCTCCAGATAAACGCTAGAGGCTGGATTAACTCAACCCGGTTCAGAAAAGTAGGTACTGCTTGGCTAAGAAAGACGGCGCCATCGAAATTGAAGGCTCTGTAGCTGAAGCACTTCCGAACGCTATGTTCAGAGTGACGTTAACAAATGGACACGTTGTGCTTGCACACATTTCCGGAAAGATGCGACAGAACTACATTCGTATCTTGCCTGAAGATCGTGTGATCGTGGAACTAAGTCCATATGACCTTACAAGAGGTCGAATTATCTATCGTTACAAGTAAGAGAGAAGGAATATCGTGAAGGTAAAACCAAGCGTGAAGAAGATTTGCGACAAGTGCAAAGTCATTCGTCGTAATGGTCGCGTCATGGTCATTTGCGACAACCTTCGTCACAAACAGCGTCAAGGTTAAAAAGTTAAACAGAGCTAGTTAAAACTAGCTTTAAATAAAAAACGCGTGGCACGACTGAAGTTGTAAAACTTCAGACTCTCGGACCGGTAGGCCGAGACTAATGTTGTGAAACATTAGGTGTGCTGCGGAGGACCTTCCGGATATAGAAAAGGTAATAGATATGGCACGTCTTGTCGGCGTCGATCTACCACGTGAAAAGCGTGTGGAGATTGCGCTCACTTATATTTTCGGGATTGGACTTACGCGCGCGCATGCAACTCTTGCAGCGACCGGTGTAAATCCAGATACCCGCGTTAAAGATCTTCAAGAGCCAGAATTGGCAAAGCTTCGCGAATATATCGAAGCAAATTATAAAATCGAAGGTGACCTTCGCCGTGAAATTACGGGCGACATTCGTCGCAAAGTTGAAATTCAGAGCTACCAAGGTATTCGTCACCGTAAGGGACTTCCTGTACGTGGTCAGCGCACACA
>CAILYP010000204.1:0-4768 GCA_903838475.1 uncultured Actinomycetes bacterium
GTGGACAGTTCAAGAAAATGGAATCTGCTCGACGACAGTAACTCCGATCCCAAATATTTCCGATGAACTAGCTACGTCGGCAACCTCAATTGCCCTAAAGATTGCTCAAGGAGTTTCGCTAGTCGGAGTAATGGCGGTAGAGCTTTTTAAGGTTGGCGATCATTTAATAATTAATGAATTAGCAATGAGACCACATAATTCTGGTCATTGGACAATTGAAGGCGCTACGACTTCGCAATTTGAGCAACACATCCGAGCAGTTTTGGATTTACCTTTGGGAGACACATCTATGACGGCCCCTTGGGCAGTTATGGGAAATATCTTGGGGGGAGAGAAGAATGATATGTATCGCCCATATCTGCATCTGATGGCCCGTACCCCAGCACTCAAGTTTCATCATTATCGAAAAGAAGTGCGCCCTGGGCGCAAGATTGGACACGTCACGCTTCTTGGTGAGAACCTCGTAGAATTACAACATGAAGTGCAGCATGCACTGGACTATCTGAGTGGAGCAGTCGATGAGTAAACAAGTAGCAATCATCATGGGCTCAGATTCTGATTGGCCAGTAATGGAGGCAGCAGCAAAAGTTCTCGATGAGTGTGCAATTTCTTATGAATCAAAAGTCTTAAGCGCCCATCGAACGCCTGAAGAAATGATGGACTTTGCTAAAGGTGCTGCAGCAATGGGATTTAAAGTTATTATCGCCGGCGCTGGTGGCGCAGCTCATCTTCCTGGAATGCTCGCAGCAACTACTACCTTGCCCGTTATTGGCGTGCCTGTCCCCCTTAAATATCTTGAAGGAATGGATTCACTTCTTTCAATTGTTCAAATGCCGGCTGGCATCCCTGTAGCAACTGTCGGAATCGGAAACGCTAAGAATGCTGGCTTACTGGCTGCTCGTATTATTGGAAGTACAGATCCTGCAGTTTCTGCGAAAGTAGCTGAGTTAATGGAAACGGCGAGAGATGAATCCCTCTCTAAGATCGTCCCAAAGCCCTAAATTTCCAACCTGCAGCAAGCCACTTCTCGCGATCCAAGGCATTTCTACCATCAATAATTATTGGTTGCGAAACTAGCGCCTTCAGTTGTATTGGATCAATTTCTCGATAAATTTTCCACTCGGTCAAGTGCAACACAATGTCTGCCCCGGCTACACAATCATCGATATTGTCAGAAAAATTCAATACTGGGAAACGTTTTTGAGCATTGTGGATTGCCTTTGGATCGTGCACTGTAACAATGGCGCCTGCTGCTTGAACCTGTACGGCAATATCTAACGCAGGTGAATCGCGTACATCATCACTATCTGGCTTAAATGCTGCGCCAAGTACTGCAACTTTCTTACCGCGTAAATCTTCTGAAAGATCGCGACGAACTAATTCAATTACGCGCTGACGGGCACGAAGATTAATCGAGTCAATTTCACGGAGAAATTCCAAAGCTTGTTCAGCTCCAAGCTCTTGAGCCCTAGCCATGAACGCACGAATATCCTTGGGCAGGCATCCACCACCAAAACCTATGCCAGCTTGCAAGAAACGGCTGCCAATTCGAGGGTCGTATCCAATTGCTTTTGCAAGGACGGTTACATCTCCGCCAGCTGCTTCACAGATTTCTGCCATCGCATTAATGAATGAAATCTTTGTTGCCAAGAATGAATTAGCTGCAACTTTAACTAGTTCGGAAGTAGGAAGATCAGCGCGAACCCATGGGGTATTGGCTTCCAGGTTACTCGCATAGACTTCTTTAAGAATCATCTCTGCTCGATCATTTGTGACACCAACGACCAACCGGTTAGGGCGCAAGGTATCTTCAACAGCGAAACCTTCGCGAAGAAATTCAGGATTCCAGGCAAGATCAGCTTCTGGATTAATTTCTAAAAGCCGAGCGCGTAAGCGGGCAGCAGTTCCGACCGGAACAGTGGATTTACCTACGACCAGTGCCCCAGCCTTAGTAATCTGAGCAACCGCTTCTAGTGACGCATCAACAAAAGTTAAATCAGCAGCAAGACCATCTTTAACTTGAGGAGTTCCAACACAAATAAAATGTACGTCACAATCTGCTGCATCGTTGAAATCAGATGAGAAGGTCAAGCGACCAGATGCAACTTGTTCTTGAAGAAGTGTGTCTAAGCCAGGTTCGTAAAATGGTATTAATCCCTTGGCCAACGTGGCAACTTTCGCAGGGTCAATATCGATACCAATTACTTCAAAGCCCAGGCTCGACATGCAGGCAGCATGAGTTGCACCAAGGTAACCGGTGCCAATTACAGAAATTTTCAGTGCCATTGCAAGAATAGTAGTGCCCCAAACGGGTACCTTGGGAGCGTGAAATTTCCTGGCGTTAGTGTCGTGCTCCCAATTTTGAATGAAGAGCGCTTTCTCAAGCACGCTATCGAAGCAATATTGCAACAGGAGTATCCCGGAGAGCTAGAAGTCATTTTGGCACTTGGCCCATCGACAGATCGCACTCACCAAATAGCGCAGGAAATGCATAATAAAGATTCTCGCGTTCTCCTTGTAGAAAGTCCTTCGGGCAGGACTGCCGCTGGCCTTAATTTGGCAATAAAGCGCGCAAGTTTTGAGATCATCTGCCGAATAGATGGTCATGCAGAAATTTCTAAAACCTACATTCGTGATGCGGTAGAAATCATGAATGAAACAGGAGCGGTTAATGTAGGCGGAATCATGGCTGCAATGGGCAAGACTCCTTTTGAAGGTTCTGTCGCAACCGCCATGCGCTCGCCACTTGGTGTTGGTGGGGCCAGGTTCCACGTTGGTGGAAAAGCTGGACCAGCAGATACGGTCTATCTAGGTCTTTTTAAGAAATCAGCACTTTTTGAAGTTGGACTTTATGATGAACGATTTATCCGCGCCCAAGATTGGGAACTTAACTATCGGCTACGACAAAGCGGTGGAACGATTTGGTTTGATCCACGTTTAGTCGTTACATACCGACCACGACCGACTCTTAAGGCTCTTGCTAAGCAATACTTTGAATATGGGCGTTGGCGCCATGCTTTGGTGAGAACGCATAAGGGAACTGCGAATTACCGTTACTTAGCACCGCCAGTAGCAACCACACTTATTGCACTCTCAATCATTGGTGGCGTTTTTCTTCGCCCATTACTTTTTATTCCGGCACTTACTTATGCATCAGCAGTACTCATTGGGTCACTTGTCATAGGTAAAACTCTTTTTGAGAAAATTGCCCTATCAGCAGTTCTTGCAACTATGCATATCTCATGGGGATTTGGCTATCTCAGTTCACCACGAAAACTAATTACGTGAAGAAGATTCTCGCAGCGTTGCTGCTCGTCGTGATCCCAGCTTCGGCAAGTGCTGCCGACCTTCCACAACGCTTTTATGTTACGGGTAGCGGGTTTGGGCATGGAGTTGGGCTAAGCCAGATGGGGGCCCGTGGGTTGGCACTTGAAGGTAAGAGCGCACCTGAGATTCTGAATTACTTCTTTCCTGGAACCGCTATTTCGAATGATATTCCGCTGGGTGACATAAAAGTAAATATTGCACATGCAACCACCTATGTAACTCTCTCAAATTCAACGGGTACCATCTCTTTGAATAGACCTGATGGAACTACGGCAACCACAATTGCGGTGGGTAGCACCTTGAAATTTGCAGCTGTTACTAAAGTTATTTCTCCAACCGTTGCAACGCCAAAACAAAAGTCGATAGTTATTCCTGCGCTCAGTGGTTGGAACGTCACATGGGATACCGGGTCTGTAGTTACGGTAAATAACGGGGGAGCAACAACTAAATTAAGCTATGGACAGATCAATCTTAAGAGCGTTGCAAATAAGATCGAATTAACTACGACCATGCGCTTAAATGATCAATATGTTTATGGCATTAGCGAGATGTCTTCGTCGTGGCCGGATGCTGCAATGCAGTCTCAAGCAATCGCTTCGCGCACTTATGGTCTCTCGCGAATGGGTTCAATTCGCAGGGAATGTGATTGCAATATTTACAATACAAAATTTGATCAAAATTATGTTGGGTTCTCGAAGGAATCAGAAGCGAAATATGGAGCCCTTTGGAAAGCAGCAGTTGACGCTACGAGTGGGCAAGTGCTGACATATCAGGGCAGAGCAATAAATGTGTATTTCTCATCATCGACTGGCGGCACAACTCAAAAGGCTGCGGATGTCTGGGGAACTGATTTTCCATACCTTACAAATGTGCCAGACCCGTGGAGTTTAGATGTAGTTCTAAATCCTCAGTATGCACATTGGTTGCGAGTAATTAGTCAGAAAGATATGGCCAAAGCTTTTGGCTTGCCCGATGTTGTAAGCGTGCGAATAGATTCTCGAACAGTTTCAAATAGCGCACTTTCTCTGACTGCAACTTCCAGTATGGGAACAACAGCGCAGCTACTGGTCGGGGTATTTAAAACAAAGCTACTTATTCCTGCATCCTGGTTTGAAATTACTAATTAGAGTGAAGGATTGAATTTAAACCTTCCCATACTCCAGTTTTTGGAGTTGCTTCAATTGCGCCACTTTGGGAATTGCGCCGGAAGAGAAGGTTATTTGCCCCTGAAAGCTCTTTAGCCTTAACGATAGACCCATCAGGAAGTGCCACCTTGGATCCAGATGTAATGTACAAACCAGATTCAATGACGCAGTCATTTCCAAGTGAAATGCCAAGCCCGGAATTTGCGCCAAGTAGGCATCGCTCTCCGATTGAGATAACTTCTTTTCCACCACCACTGAGTGTTCCCATAATGGATGCCCCGCCACCGATATCGCTA
>CAILYP010000205.1:0-2118 GCA_903838475.1 uncultured Actinomycetes bacterium
AATCCAGCTGTCACAAGCCTATATTTGATATGTGCCTTGGCCAAATTCTTTTGTGACAACATCAGACTTGATTGAGACGTTGGCAGCAAGAACCGTACCGGTACCAGTCAAGAAAATTATTAAGAGCCCAGCAGAAAACCTTGCAGACCTAGGCTTTTTAACGCTAAGAATTTGCATGGCACCTCCCGAGACTTTTGTTTAGTTCGGGCTGTTTACAGTTTCAACAGTTGCGCGACGGACAGTTTGGCCATCGATATTCACCAAAGTTGAAGTTGGATCTAAGTAGAAAGTTACATCAGCAGAGGTTGAACTTAGGGGCGTTCCGTCGTAGACAGATGTGCCAGAAACGTTCAAACTCACGTTGGCCGCTAAAGAGCCTGCTAATGGGGCACCTCGACCATCTAGGTAGGTAAGCCCAAGTGAAATTGGATCACCGATATTCGATGTTGGTGAGACCTTTGGAAGAAGGACTTGTAGAACAGTTGCGTTAGGTAAGCTGCCAAGAACTAACTCTTTACTGGTTCCATCGATCATGCGAAGACGTAATTTTCTACCAACACAAGTATCTAAGTTTAGATTAGAGATAGTTGCGGTGCGAACTCTAAAAAATCCCGCTGAACTATCATCCGGGGTTGGACTTGGATGCCACTCTTCACCAAGTGCAATAAATACATTGCTATCGCAGGCGATCGCTTGTTGCGAGCCTTGACCGAATTCAAGTGAACCACTTCCGACGGTAACACTTGCAGCAAAAGTTGAAAGCAAGAATGGAACAACAGCAATAACTGCTGCACCTAATATTAATTTATTCTTATAGCGACCGGGTCCGCCAAATCGAGACGTGGCTCTACCACTGAGTGGTGAGTTCATTTGTATCGGCACTTGCGGTCTCCGCTGCTACCAAAAATCCAATTTGGAAATCTAGACCTTCTAGACCTTGAGCCTAACATTTCCCTTAACCATGTCTAGAGAAAGACCCAGTGGTTGAAAGGAGACCGTTCGGTAATTACTCAAACTTCCGCCATTGCACAGCGCAGGATTTATCGATGGCTTAGATACTGCAACAAATCTAAACAGCGCACTTCTATTTGCGATAGCAGGTCCTGTTGATGTAACACGCATTCCCTCAGATAGATTCAAAATAGCCATCACTTGACCCGCCGATCCAGAGACTAGAAGATTTGTGCTCATGTTCCCGGAAACTAATGGCGAACCGGCAGGAGAATCTGCCGTGGTATTTGGAAAGCCTGCTGCAAATAAAATCTGATCAGAACTGATGCAGGCCAAAATAGTCGCAGAACCATAAACCGCTATCTGCGGAAGAAGAACTGATCTAGCACGTGGATCCACCGAGATCACGTTCGGTATTTGAACCACAAGCGATTGGGATGCAAGTGCGTGAGGTGGGGTTGGTGTTGGTGATGGGCTCGCCGCTGGAGTTACAGTCGAAATAGCAGGAACTAATGGCGCAACCGTTGCGAGCGGTGCTGGAGCTACTTGGCTTGCTGGATCGCTGGCTACCGGGGCTGGCAATTGAGGTGGTGGATCGCTCACTATTGGAGGCGATGAATCACTTGGCGCCGCTACCGGGAGCGGATCTGCGGGAATCAAATCAGCCGCCATTGTTCTGGCAAATTGCGTCAAGAAAACAACCGATATCAGGCCAAGAATCAGCCGCTTTCGGGAGAAATCTTTGTTTTCTTTCACATAGGTAAGGATAACTGGCGAAAAAAATCTGGAAAAAAGAGGTGAGTATTAACCGAAGATAAGGTGGTCTTAGGGTTAATAAATAGGGTTACCCCTTACAATTTTATCTTCAGGTTTATCGCATTTCACCGTTATTCGGAAAGGGACGACCAAATGGCGAGTAGTTCTGCGAAAAAAGTCCTCCTTGCGGAGGACGAAGAATTCACCCGAAATCTGGTAGCCGAGTCACTTCGAAATTACGGAATGAATGTCTGCAGCGTCGGCTCAGTTGCCGAAGCTCTGGCAATTCTGGATGAATTTGATCCAAATGTTGTTTTAGCAGATCTAGATTTTGGCTTTGGGCCAGATGGCGCTGACTTACTTAATAAGGTTTACGAAGAGCGGCCGTGGACTGGGATGGTTGTTATGACA
>CAILYP010000206.1:0-1507 GCA_903838475.1 uncultured Actinomycetes bacterium
AATGCCCGTAATCTGATTCCTGCCCCAGTACCCCATGAGAAACCCATCGGGCTTCCGTGGAGCTTGCAGATTATTGATAAGGAAGCAGAGATGGTTGCTGAGATGTACAAGCTTAGAAACGCAGAAGATGCCGTTGTTGAGTCAGAGAACTCCATAGGAGCTCAAGATCACCACAAAAGAGCAGAGATTGGTAAAATTAAGAAGCGGATTGCAGTTATCCAGATGGAAGTCCTCAGGCTGCGAATTAAGGGCAATGCTTTGGGTTAGGTTTTGATAGGCACTTGACTGCGCCAAAAAATTTGCATTGACTTAGTATTTCTAACGAGTCGATACATGCTTTGGTTGACTATTGCCTGCCACTTCTGACTTATCATTGCTTTATGGCATAATTCTGAGGCTAGACTTTTTGCAGATGAACCACTGGATTGAGCTTGCAATTACACTCTTTGGATTCGGTTGGATTACGGTTTGGCTTTTGGTGGCACACATCTATGCTTGCCACGCAGAAAATGTCGGAAGACTTTCTACAAGTGGTGGTAAGTGGTTGTTAAAGTATTTGGTGAGATATACCTTCGCTTATTTTTTTGCCTCAGGTCTCATTGTCAATACAAGGTTTTCGCAATGTGCGCCACCGATGCAGTGAATAGCATCGTTCATAGGTGTTGCACAGCCGTAGCGATTTATCCGGATGAGGTAAGACCCTAAAGAGGCAAAGCGGGAATTTTCTGAAAATCGAAGTTGCCAACGTAATAAGAAAATATCTGAAAAATAAATGTATGAGTAAATACCTTTATGGCAGCGTTAGCCTTCAGGTTCTTGGTGATTAGGCCTGCTTAGGCCGGCCAGAAGATTCTATTCTGTAAACACTTCGTTGATTAATCTTTGGATGACTTCACTTCTGCTCGCCAACCCCCACTCCAATCGAGCTTCCTCGATCGCGAGCAATATTTTCGGTGAGAGGGATAGCTGCACTGACACAATCATGTCGTCTGAAAGGGTCTTCTTTGATTTCATTTCTATTGCAAGAATTGAGACGATGGAGGGCTTTGTTCTTGATCTTATTTCATTGCAGGAGTATGCATGCTGGTCTTGATATTTTCAAGAACCTTGGCAGGGGTACTGCCAAGGCTTTGATGGTTAGCCGATGACTTCTGCAAATACGCCTGGAAAGGCTGGCCCTCTATGATTCAGTTCGGCCCATAGAGGATTTTTCAAGCTAAGATCAGCCATGGCAATCTGTGCTGCTGATACAGTTTTTGCGACAATGAATACCATCGAATCCGGTCCCCTTTGGAGGGTGAGTAAGTCAATGCCTGGTTCATTGACTATTCTTTTATTGCCTATGTTATTTAATTGACCAAGCCAATGTTGAGACAAGGGAATCCCTTTAGATGTTGAACTTGGCCGGATAGTCAGGCCAGAAACGGAGTCTTTCGAGAAACGTACTTTCAACATCGCTAATGGTAGCAATGGCGAGAGAGTGTCTGCTTGCAGCAACAGTAAGGGG
>CAILYP010000207.1:0-2103 GCA_903838475.1 uncultured Actinomycetes bacterium
CTAGATGGATGGTGATCCATTCGCGAAAGCGATGGACAGGATCCGGCTTATAGGGCGACTCTTCTTTATCTCTCTGTGATTTAATTCTCCGATGAAACTCAGACCTCTTTCATTGGCAGATGAAGCACAGGCTTTGCAAGGACATTCAGAACTTGCAATTGATAATTGGGAATACCTGCTTGGTTACAAGAAAGACATGCCATGGCCTGAATACCTTGAGATTCTTGGCAATGAATCTACGGGAACAAATTTGAAGGAAGGACGAGTTGCTGCAACATTTCTGATTGCTGAAAATGATGGCAACCTCGTTGGCCGAACCTCTATCCGTCATGAGCTGAACGACTTCTTATTTAATTTTGGTGGCCACATTGGCTATGGGGTAAGGCCTAGCTTTCGCCGGCAGGGCTTTGCAACCGAAATCTTGAGACAGTCACTTGTCCAAATACATGGACTTGGGGTTACAGAAGTTCTGGTTACCTGCGATGAGGATAATTTAGGCTCTATAAGGGTTATTGAGTCGCAGGGTGGAATACTAGAAAACAAAGTCGAATTTGAAGGCACTTTAAAGCGGAGATATTGGATTACGAAAGATAATTAAATCGAACAAAACCTTGTGGGCAATTCCATGGGCAATCACCCAAATTAAGCGGGAATCGAAAGTCTCCGGCTTATAGGGTGACTCTTCTATTATTCTTGTGCCATGCCAACACTTAGTCACATGCTTTGGTTCAATGACCAAGCTGAAGATGCTGTAAATCTGTATACAAAACTTTTCGAGAATTCTAAAATTACTAACACCACCAAACGTCCGGATGGGGGTGTATTTACCGTTGAGTTTGAACTTCTGGGGGCAAAGTACACGGCTCTTAATGGTGGAGACATGTTCACATTTACTGAGGCGTTCTCAATCTTTATTTTATGTAATGACCAAGCAGAAGTTGATAAGTACTGGGATGCACTTACCGCTGATGGTGGGACACCAGGAAGATGTGGTTGGCTCAAGGACAAATTTGGCCTGTCTTGGCAGATTATTCCAAAGCAATTGGGAGAGTGTCTTGGTAATCCTGATCCAGCTAAATCAGCGGCAGCCATGAATGCAATGATGGGGATGTCCAAGTTAATAGTTAGCGAGTTAGAAGCTGCAGTTAAGTAAGTCCAGCTTCTAGGGAGACTCTTCATTTATACTTCACTCATGAAATTTGGTATCCATTCCGAGCAGTATCAGAACAAGCATTCAAAAGAAGAAGAGCAGAAATTCACTCAAGTCTTCGGTGAATTAACATCTGAGTTTGCTTCAAAAATGACTGAAGGAGTTCAAGCAGGGGATGAGAGCGTTCAGGCTCTAGTGAAGCAACATTACGATTTCATACTTCAATTCTGGACTCCAACGAAAGAGGCGTACAAGTCACTCGCGATGAGTTACATCCTTCCGTCCTCGTATAGAGACCACTATGAGGAAATTGCGAAGGGTTTAGGCAAGTTTCATTATGATGCCGTTTGTATTTGGGCTGATAAGAACCTGTAATGCTTTGTCAAACTTTGTATAACTTTGTGGGCACTTACGTGGGCAATCGGCGTTATTGAGCGAGAATCGAAAGCCTCCGGCTTATAGGGAGGTTCCTCTACCTTCAAATATGATGTCCACATGAAGTATTTAATTTCCGTAATCGATCATTTGGAGAATTCAGGCACTGCGGCCGAAATGGTCGAAATTGACAAGTTCAACGACAGATTGCGTGCAAACAATCAATTTATATTTGCCTGGGGATTGCAAGGTCCAGAGACCGCTACTGTCATTGATAACCGTGGCGGAACCAATTCAGAATCTGGCAAGCCACTGTTTGATTCAAAAGAGCATTACAGCGGATTCTGGCTTATCGAAGCAGCCGACTCAGATACAGCTAAGAAGTTGGCTTTTGAAGCATCCAAGGCATGCAATAGAAAAGTTGAACTTCGCCCACTATTTAGTTAAAGAAGGCGATGATTGCACCAGCGACAGTTAAGTTGAGCGCATCGTTGGTGGTTTCAATGAGCCAGACCTTTATGTTTTCGCCACCGAAGAGTCGGTGCGAAAGCGAGGCAAAGGCGGCGATTCCCACCCCA
>CAILYP010000208.1:0-5837 GCA_903838475.1 uncultured Actinomycetes bacterium
CTCCTGATGATGTTTTGGAATATATCGCTTCTAAAATTAGTTCTAATATTCGAGAGCTAGAAGGAGCGCTGATTCGAGTCACTGCATTTGCCTCACTAAATCGCCAACCAGTAGACCTCGGTTTGGCCGAAATAGTGTTGAAGGATTTGATTCCAAATGAAGCGGGCCCAGAGATCACCTCGTCAACGATTATGGCCCAGACGGCCAGTTATTTCAGTTTGAGCCTTGATGACCTTTGTGGCTCTAGCCGAAGCCGGGTTTTGGTCAACGCCCGCCAAATCGCCATGTATTTGTGCCGGGAATTAACAGAGCTCTCCTTGCCGAAAATAGGCCAAACTTTTGGGGGCCGAGACCATACGACTGTGATGCACGCTGACCGTAAAATTCGTCAATTGATGGCTGAACGACGATCCATCTACAACCAAGTCAACGAGCTCACCACCCGAATAAAGCAACAAGCTAAAAATTAGTAAGGTTTGATAACGGACTACCCCCAGGTTGGGGGTAACCTGTGGATAACTGTGGATAACACGGTTATTTATGAGGATAACTTAGAGTGGGAAGAGGGAAAAAGAAGAAAGGGAAGTTTAAAACGGTTTTTTGGCAAGGTTGCCCACAAGGTTGCCCACAACCATTAAGCGAAAGTAAACGTCTTTGACCTGCACTTTCACCTTTATCCACAAAAAAAGTGAATAGTTACTACGAATATCTATATATAAGAGAAATACTTGTTAACAAAGAAGAACCGACTGATTAACCTGTTTACTTGGTTGTTTACTTAAAAATAATGAAAGATTTGAGAGAACCGGACTAAAGATGAAATTTGTTGTTGAACGCGAAGAGTTAGTAGATGCCGTTAATTGGGTTGCCCGCAGCTTGTCGACCCGACCAATTAAAACCGAGCTTCTAGGAATTATGATCGATGTTGACACTTCAATCACTTTAACTGGTTCAGATTTAGAAACCTCCACCAAAGCTATTTTAAAAGCGGATATATCATCGAAAGGCAAAGTTCTTGTTCCAGGAAGACTCTTAGCAGAAATAGCTAGATCACTCCCTAATAAACCAATTTCTTTTCTGTTGGATGGAACCCGCGTACTTGTTACTGCCGGATCGGCGAAATTCACCCTTCCAACACTTTCAGTTTCAGAATACCCAACACTTCCGGAGCTCCCAGAAACAGCTGGGCTTATCGCCAGCGATGTATTTGCTAGCGCAGTAAACCAAGTAGCCATTGCAGCAGGACGCGATGACTCACTTCCAACCCTTACAGGCGTGCATATCGAAATTAATAAAAACCATATAACTTTAGCGGCAACTGATCGTTACCGTTTAGCGGTTCGCGAACTTTCGTGGCAAGCAAAAAATGCAGATATTGAATCAACAACACTTGTTCGAGCACGCACCCTTACAGATGCTGCTAAATCTTTAACGGGATCTGACCAAGTCACAATTGCTTTGTCGCAAACAACCTCTCACGAGCGTTTAGTTGGTTTTGTTAGTGAATTAAAAACAATGACTTCCCGCACACTAGATGGCACATTCCCACCTTTTAAACATTTACTTCCAGCCGAATCCTCATCACACGCGGTGGTTGATGTTGTAACCTTACTAGACTCAGTAAGACGCGTAGCTCTCGTAACCGACAAAACAGTTCCGTTACGTTTAAATTTTGAGTTAAACAAACTTCAACTCGAAGCAGGAGCAGGAGAAGACGCTCAAGCTACAGAAGAGTTAGATATTCAATATATAGGCGAAGCAATTAATATCGCTTTTAATCCTCAATATTTAACTGATGGTTTACAAGCGCTCAATACTCCTTTTGTACAATTTGATTTCACTGGAGCAAGTAAGCCGGCAGTGCTTTCTGGAAAACACGAACTAGATGGCGCGAAGGATGAAAGCTACAAATACTTATTGATGCCGATGCGTTATAGCTCTTAATGTGGATCAACCATCTTTCATTAAAGAACTTCCGCTCATATGATGAGCTGGAGTTACCAATCGAACAAGGAATCAATATATTCCTGGGCCGAAACGGTGAAGGAAAAACAAATATTGTTGAGGCTATTCTCTACCTTTCTTTTTTATCATCACACAGAACCTCTAATGACCAACCACTTGTAAAACTTGGTAACCAATCAGCATACGTGCGAGCTAAGGTACAAAATTCAGAACGTGAAATATTAGTTGAGTTAGAAATCAATAGTGAAAAAGCTAATCGGGCTCGCATCAACCAAAACCCAACTAGAAGCCAAAAAGAGCTTTTTGGAATAGTGCAGGCAGTTTATTTTTCACCAGAAGATCTAGATCTTGTGAGAGGGGACCCTTCTGGGCGCCGCCGCTTCATCGACGAACTCCTTACTTTAAAAAGCCCAAGGTTTGCAGGAGTAATAACCGATTATGAAAGAGCCGTAAAACAACGTAACTCTTTATTAAAGTCACGCAGTAGCTATACATCACTTGCCTCTTGGGATGAGCAAGTTGCTGACTTTGGCGGTCAATTAATCGCTGCCCGTTTAAAAGTGCTTCGTGAGTTTGAGCCAATATTTACTAAAATATATCAAGATATAAACGATCAAAAAAAAGCATTTATCACTTATAAATGTAGTATTGAAAACGCTTCTGAAGATGCGGTAGAAAACACTGATAAAATCTTATCTAAAATGTCAGAAATAAAAAGTCAAGAGATAGACCGAGGGCTCACATTAGTAGGACCACACCGTGACGACTTACTTTTAATGCTTGGCGATCATTTTGTTAAAGGTTATGCCAGTCACGGAGAATCTTGGTCTATTGCGCTATCTCTTAAACTCGCGGCATATCAATTATTATGTAACGAGGGTGCCAAACCAATACTTATTTTAGATGATGTTTTCTCAGAGCTAGATGAAATTCGACGAGAGCATCTAATCAATCTCGCTAACGCTGCAGAGCAAACCTTTATTACTGTTGCCGTTCAAAGTGATTTACCACATGGCCTAACAGGTAGAGTGTTCCAAGTAAAAAGTGGAACGGTAAAGTTGGTTTCCGAATGAAAAACGATTTAGCGAGAGAAGTTTTTAAAAGTTGGCGCAATAACGCCAAACGTTCAAAAAATAATTCAATTGAAGAAGTTAGAGAACGAGTCGATGATCCACAACAATTAAACACAGTTCTAAATGATTTGATTTCTTCGCGAGATTGGCAACAAGGAATTGCCGAAGGAACTTTGTTTACAAACTGGGTAAGTGTTGTTGGTGCCGAGGTGGCGCAACATGCACTTCCCGTAACACTTATAGATGGAAAGTTAACTATTCAAACAACGTCGACAGCGTGGGCAACTCAATTAACGGCAATGGCACCAACCCTACTTAAAGAGATTTCAAGCTCGGCGCCCGGAGCCCTTGTTGAGGAGCTTTCAATTATTGGCCCCAACGCCCCAAGTTGGAAAAAAGGGCTCAGAACGATTAAAAACCACCGCGGCCCTAGAGATACCTACGGATAAGAGCGTTTTGCTCGCGTAGCCCTGCTCCTAGCCCCGATTTTGGCTATTCCATATTCACTTTACCCACTAAGATTTAGACCATAAACCGGCGATTTCCTGCCAGGTTTGAATATGAGGGGTTTTCCATTTGGGGAACCAAGGAAAGTCGAAGTTAATAAAAGGAAGTTAGAGGTAGAGGCAACGTGGCAGAGAAGACGTACGACGCCAGCGCGATTACCGTCCTTGAAGGTCTGGATGCTGTTCGCAAGCGCCCTGGCATGTATATCGGCTCAACCGGTGAGCGCGGCCTACACCACTTAGTTTATGAAGTAGTCGATAACTCAGTCGATGAAGCTATGGCTGGCTACGCCACAGAGATCCACGTAACCCTTCAATCAGATGGTGGCGTTCGGGTAATCGACAACGGACGAGGAATCCCCGTCGATATGCACCCAGTTGAAAAAAAGCCAGCATTGGAAGTAGTCCTTACCGTCCTTCACGCCGGCGGAAAATTTGGTGATGGCGGGTATTCAGTTTCCGGCGGTCTTCACGGCGTAGGTATTTCCGTAGTGAACGCACTATCTATTCGGCTTGATGTCGAAGTACAACGAGACGGATTTTTCTGGACTCAAGACTATGTACTTGGTGTTCCTCAAAAACCAGTCACAAAAGGTGAGCCAACCTCAAAAACAGGAACGACTGTAACTTTTTACCCATCGACGGAAATTTTTGAAACAACTGATTTTTCTTTCGAAATTCTCTCCACTCGTTTTCGTGAAATGGCTTTTTTAAATAAGGGTTTAATTCTCTCGTTGACAGATGAGCGCAATGGGCATGTAGATGAAACAGGAAAACCAATCGCTGTTCACTACCATTTTGAAGGTGGAATTATCGATTTTGTTAAACACCTTAACACCACAAAAGGCGAGTTCCATAAATCTATTATTTCTTTTGAAGCCGAAGATACTAAGCAAAAAATAGCTCTTGAAGTAGCTATGCAATGGAATGACGGCTTTACCGAATCTGTCTATACCTTCGCCAACACCATTAATACTCAAGAAGGTGGAACACATGAAGAAGGTTTCAGAACCGCACTAACGTCGATTGTAAATAAGTTTGGCGAAGAATGGGGATTTATCCGCAAGAAAGAAGATCGTCTAACAGGTGATGATGTTCGAGAAGGACTAACGGCAATCGTCTCTCTTAAAATTGGTGAGCCACAATTTGAAGGCCAAACTAAAACCAAACTCGGCAACACTGAAGCAAAATCTTTTACACAAAAAGCAATGAATGAGCATCTAACTGCTTGGTTTGAATCAAACCCAACAGAAGGTAAAGAAGTTGTTCGTAAATCAATTGACGCAGCTGCAGCTCGTGTGGCTGCTCGCAAAGCTCGCGATCTATCCCGAAGTCGTAAAGGGTTACTAGAGGGCCGCGGCATGCCAGGAAAATTGGCAGATTGCCAATGGACCGATCCTGAAAAATGCGAGCTATATATTGTTGAAGGTGACTCAGCAGGCGGTTCCACAAAAGGTGGAAGAGATAGTAGAAACCAGGCAGTTTTGCCTATCCGAGGAAAAATTCTTAATGTTGAAAAAGCACGCATCGATCGCGTTCTCCAAAACAACGAAGTGCAATCTTTAATTACGGCGCTAGGTACTGGAATTCACGACGACTTTGATGTCGCAAAACTTCGTTACCACAAAATTATTTTGATGGCCGATGCTGATGTTGACGGACAACATATCCGCACACTCCTACTTACTTTACTTTTTAGATTTATGCGCCCACTCATTGAAGGCGGATTTGTTTATTTAGCGCAACCACCCCTGTATAAATTAAAATGGGGCGGTAAAGAACCCGTTCAATATGCATTTAGCGATCGTGAACGCGACGGATTTATCAAAATTGGTCTAGAGGCAGGCAAAAGACTTCCTAAAGATGACGGAATCCAACGATTTAAAGGGCTCGGCGAGATGCCCGCCAAAGAACTTTGGGACACCACTATGGATCCAGAACACCGAGTTCTTATTCAAGTGACATTAGATGACGCTGCTGCAGCAGACGATTTATTTTCAGTCCTTATGGGTGAAGATGTAGAAATGCGTCGCAACTTTATTCAACGAAATGCCAAAGACGTAAGATTTTTGGATATCTAGGAAAACATGAAACCACCGACACAAACATCTGATGCAAACGGACACGATAAGGTTGAAACAATTGACCTTCAAGTGGAGATGGCTCGAAGTTATCTTGATTATGCGATGTCAGTCATTGTTGGACGCGCACTGCCAGATGTTCGCGATGGTTTAAAACCCGTTCACCGCAGAGTTCTTTATGCAATGTACGACGCGGGATATCGCCCCGATAA
>CAILYP010000209.1:0-1641 GCA_903838475.1 uncultured Actinomycetes bacterium
GCAAAAGCACCCCAAATGCTTGTTCCCGTTAACACTTCAACCCCGGCAGCTTTCACTCGTTGAATCAATGCCCTTCCCTCAAGGAATTGACCATCAAGTTGCTCCTCGCGCAAAAGAGAATCAGCTGGCTGTTTGAAATATTGCCCACCAAGTTTTGCACGCTCATCTAGAAGCACGACCCTGAGGCCCGCCTCGGCACAGACTGCAGCTGCAGCCAAACCTGCTGGACCAGCACCTATCACTAAAACTTCCGGTGAAATTTCTGATTCAGGTAATGCTATATAGCCAACGCTTCCGATTATCGGGAATGCAGGTTGTCTCGAAGCAACATCTCCATCACAGACGGAAGTCATGCATGCCAGTTTGCCCGGAGTTCCATTGATAACAATTGCGCACTCGTTACAAACGCCCATTCCGCAGTAAAGACCGCGGCGAGAACCGTCAAGACTCTCCTTCATGTCATAAATTCCTGAACTTGTTAGTGCGGATGCAAAAGTATCTCCTTCTTTAGCTTTGATATCTTCTTTATCGAAAACAAATGAGATATCCGGAGCGCTATCTCGCGAAGTGTTTTTTGATGCCATGCGCGCCTCCAACATATCTAAGCTGTAGCTAAATACAATTACTTTCTAAACCTTGACTCTACGAGATTTACTCAGTTTATTCTAGGAGGGTGACTACAGTGGGAAGCCTAAGTGGAAAGACGATTCTCGTAACAGGGGCATCAAAAGGAATTGGTTGTGCGACTGCCGAACTTCTTGGTAGTGAAGGAGCTTATGTCATCGCGCACTATGGTTCAGATAGACAGGGCGCCATTGAGGCGACCAAAAATATCTCCGATGATCATAAATTTTTGGTCCATGCAGATTTAGCACAGACAGGCAGTCCAAAGAAACTTTGGGAAGAAGCCCTGGCATGGAGAGGCGCAATCGATGTTGTCGTAGCCAATGCCGCAATTATGCCTGAAGCTGCTTTCACAGATTCTGATGAACTATGGGATGCAACGTGGGAGGCAGCTTTCACAGTAAATGCAACTGCACCCGCACAACTTATTCGTGAAGCAACTAATTACTTCCTCAAGAATTCTGGCGGGTCCATTATTGCTATCTCAAGTTGGGCAGCTCAAAGAGGTTCCGGAAACGTTAAATTAGGAGCCTATTCAGCCTCTAAAGCAGCTATAGCTGCACTTGTAAAAACAATTGCACGCGCCTATGGCCGAGATGGAATCTATGCCTACTTGATATCTCCAGGAGTTGTCCGTACAGGAATGTCGATTGCCTCGGCAATCACACAAGGTGGTGAAGATAAAATCACTGCCACCTTAGCCATGGGAGAATGGGTTCCTCCAAAAGAGATTGCAGAAATGGTTGCCTATTTAGCAACTGGAACCAGCAAGAACCTTTCAGGTGGAACTATTGATATCAATGGGGCTACATATATTCGTTAGGTACTATTCTTGGTAAATATCGTCACCTTCTTGAAAAGCTGGAGCATTAATCACAAGGTATTTACCGGTTCCAGAAAAAAAATAGGGTTGACAACGCGGGAGCACAATAACATCTCCGGCATTTGCAAGAATTGCCACATCAGACGAAGTATGAAAAGCAAATGAACCCTCAAGCAAATAATAAACTCTTGTAC
>CAILYP010000210.1:0-1714 GCA_903838475.1 uncultured Actinomycetes bacterium
CATGTCAGTTCGCGAAGGTTTAGAAAGATCTCTCCCAGGCCGACTTGTTGGGCAGAGTATTGATGCACACGGAAACCCAGCGTTTCGGTTAGCTCTGCAAACAAGGGAACAACACATTCGTCGCGATAAGGCCACGAGTAATATTTGCACCGCGCAAGTTTTACTGGCAAACATGAGTGCGTTCTACGCAATGTGGCATGGCCCGCAAGGATTGCGAGCAATAGCCGAACGAGTTCACAATTATGCAACAAGACTGCAGAGCGCTTGTTCATCTCGAAACGAGAATATCTTTGATACCGTGACGATCGATGTTGCAGACGCGAATGTCTTACATGCGGCCGCGGCTATCAAAAAGATCAACTTTGCAAGGATCTCCAATACCCAGATACGAATCTCCTTTGATGAAACGACGACAGATCAGATATTTAATGAAGTTCTAAAAATTCTTGGTTTGACGGATGGCACAGCTAAGAGCATCCAAAATAATTCGCTCCGTAAATCCTCCTATTTAACTCATCCAGTTTTCAATACCTACAGATCAGAAACAGCGATGATGCGCTACTTACGAACACTTGCTGATCGCGACTTAGCCTTGGACCGTACAATGATTCCACTTGGTTCTTGCACCATGAAATTAAACGCAACTACTGAAATGGAAGCGGTAACCTGGCCCGAATTTGCTTCACTCCATCCATTTGCCCCAGCCGAACAATCACAAGGTACCCGGTTGTTAATTTCTCAATTATCGAAGTGGTTAGTTGAAATTACGGGTTATGACGCGGTTTCCCTACAACCGAATGCAGGTAGTCAAGGCGAGTTCGCTGGTTTACTAGCAATTCGAAATTATCACGATTCACGCGGGGATATTTCCCGAAATATTTGCCTGATTCCATCCAGTGCCCACGGAACCAATGCGGCAAGTGCGGTAATGGCTGGTATGCAAGTTGTGGTTATTGAATGCGATGAGCAGGGGAATGTGAGTTTGGCGGATCTGAAAGCGAAAATTGCACAGTACGCAACGAATCTGGCTGCGCTCATGGTTACGTATCCATCAACTCATGGCGTTTTTGAATCTGCAATCTCCGAAATATGTGCCTTGATTCATGATGCTGGTGGACAGGTTTATGTGGATGGTGCCAATCTAAATGCACTTGTTGGAACAGCTCAGCCAGGAAAGTTTGGCGCCGATGTTTCTCACCTAAATCTGCATAAAACTTTTTGCATTCCACATGGCGGCGGGGGACCGGGCGTTGGGCCAGTAATTGCAAAAGCTCACCTTGCACCATTCTTGCCGAATCACCCATTGGATTCACTTGCGGGACCTGCAACTGGTCCGGGACCTATTTCTGGCGCACCATTTGGTTCTGCAAGTATTTTGCCGATTTCCTGGGCATACATTCGTCTTATGGGGGGAGAAGGGCTAACTCATGCAACTGAGGTGGCAATTCTCAATGCCAATTACATAGCAGCACGTCTTAAGAGCTCATACCCAATCCTTTACACGGGAAATAACGGACTTGTTGCCCACGAATGCATACTTGACGTACGTGAGATAACCAAGATTTCGGGTGTCACTGTAGATGACATAGCAAAGCGTCTTATGGATTATGGATTCCATGCGCCAACCGTTTCTTTCCCAGTTGCTGGAACCTTGATGATTGAACCTACAGAAAGCGAAGACGTTGCCGAGTTGGATCGCTTTTGTGATGCCATA
>CAILYP010000211.1:0-1831 GCA_903838475.1 uncultured Actinomycetes bacterium
AGCATCTATTCGTTACGGGGGGAGTTGCCTCAAGTTTGGGCAAGGGGCTCACCGCATCAAGCCTTGGAAGGCTTCTAACGTCCCGTGGAATCCGGGTAACTATGCAAAAACTAGATCCTTATCTCAATGTTGATCCGGGCACCATGAATCCTTTTCAGCACGGTGAAGTATTTGTAACCGATGATGGCGCAGAAACAGATCTAGATATCGGCCACTACGAACGCTTTTTAAATACTAATTTGCACGGCTCTGCAAATGTGACGACTGGACAAGTTTATTCGAACGTGATTGCCAAAGAGCGACGCGGCGAATATTTGGGCGATACGGTTCAGGTTATCCCACACATTACAAATGAAATTAAGGAGCGAATCCGCGCAATGGCTGCGCCTGATATCGATCTAGTCATAACTGAAATCGGAGGAACAGTAGGAGATATCGAATCTCAACCGTTCTTGGAAGCTGCTCGCCAGATTCGTCAAGATGTTGGTCGCGAGAACGTATTTTATCTGCATGTTTCATTAGTTCCCTACATAGGACCATCGGGAGAACTTAAAACCAAACCTACCCAACACAGCGTGGCAGCACTACGCGCTATTGGTATAGCGCCGGATGCCATTGTGATCAGATCAGATCGCCCGATTCCCGATTCGGTAAAGCGCAAGATTTCATCTATGTGCGACGTAGATCTCGAGGCTGTAGTTGCTGCCGTAGATGCGCCGTCGATTTACGATATTCCAAAAGTTTTGTATTCCGAAGGGCTGGATGCATATGTTGTTCGGCGTTTAGATCTGCCTTACCGAGATATCGTTTGGGGAGAGTGGGATGAGCTCCTAAGAAAAGTGCATCACCCTGCTCATCAGGTATCAGTTGCGCTAGTTGGAAAATACATTGATTTGCCGGATGCCTACCTTTCGGTAACAGAAGCGCTGCGTGCAGGTGGTTTCGCTAATGACGCACGAGTAAATATCAAATGGGTGCAAAGTGATGATTGCGCAACACCAGAGGGCGCAAAGAACGTTCTTGGTGATGTTGATGCCATCTGTGTGCCAGGAGGTTTTGGCGTCAGAGGCATTGAAGGCAAACTTGGAGCGCTAACTTATGCCCGAGAAAATAAAATTCCAACTCTTGGGCTTTGTTTAGGACTTCAGTGCATGGTGATCGAAGCAGCGCGCAATTTATCGGGCATAGCGGGTGCTAATTCAGCAGAGTTTGATCCAGAAACGAAGGATCCGGTCATTTCAACGATGGCTGATCAAGAAGAAATAGTTGCTGGAAATGCAGATATGGGGGCAAGTATGAGATTGGGTCTTTATCCAGCCGTGCTAGCCGCGAATTCTTTGGTTGCGAAAACTTATGGCTCAAGTGAAATACAAGAACGCCACCGCCATCGCTACGAGGTTAACAACAAGTACCGAGATCAGATTTCAGATACGGGTTTGATTTTCTCCGGACTGTCACCAGATGGTCATTTAGTCGAATTTGTTGAGCTTCCTACCTCCGTGCATCCTTTCTACGTGGGAACTCAAGCGCACCCAGAATTCTTATCAAGGCCAACAAAGGCGCATCCACTGTTTTCAGGTTTAATTGCCGCTGCTATCAAAAAACATGGAAATTGAAAAATGGCAGTTTGCCGATTTCGTTACCTATCTCGCTGTTGAAAAAGGTTTAGCCAAAAACACATTGGCGGCCTACCGGCGGGACCTACAAAAGTTTTTGATCTTTGCCGAGGAACAAGAAGTAGATGCTGTAAATATTTCGCAAGAGATGGTTACTGATTTCATTGCGTGGTCACGAGGGTTGAATTCAACAAATAATCTTGAGGAAAGTTCAA
>CAILYP010000212.1:0-3417 GCA_903838475.1 uncultured Actinomycetes bacterium
CTCTAGCGGCGACATATTTGAGAGAATCACACCAACTTTAAGTCCAAGGAAGCGGTGAATACGCCCCATCCATTCGCTATCGCGTTCAGCCAAATAATCGTTTGTTGTAATGATGTGTACACCTTTGCCAGTAAGGGCATTAAGGTAGGCAGGAAGAGTTGATACGAGGGTTTTTCCTTCACCAGTACGCATCTCTGCAATATTGCCCTTATGAAGCGCGGCTCCACCCATTAATTGAACGTCGTAATGGCGTTGCCCAAGTGTGCGCTGGGCAGCCTCCCGAACAGTTGCGAAAGCCTCAGCAAGAATGTCGTCAAGCTCTTCGCCATTGGCAAGGCGAGCCCGGAAGAGTTCGGTCTGTCCGCGAAGTGCCTCATCACTAAGGGCTGAGATCTTTGCCTCGTGAGAGTTAACTTCTGCTGCTATCTTCTCAAGGGCCTTTACGGCACGACCTTCGCCTGCGCGAAGAATCTTGTCTAGAACTGACACGGGTCCTCTTTCTAAAGTTTCCTAAAGTTTCCTTAAATTTCCTTAAACTTCTCTGGAGCGGCCGCTAATTTACTAGTGTTTTACTAGCGTTGTATTAGTGGACCAAAAGTTACGGTCTAATCGTATTGGGTAAGTGGGGGCTGGATATACATGCTGAAATTGCCTGTAGTGGGCTAATTTCGGCTGCTCGAAGGGTCCGAAGTGCCTCCCTCATCGATGCTCCACTAGTAACCAAGTCATCAATCAGAACAACCGATTGCGGGAAGTAATTCCCACCTCTCAGCGAATATGCGCCCGCTAGATTGGCAAATCTTTGCGTGTGCCCCAGAAGTGTTTGATCCTTTATGCGGCGATTGACCAGTAGGCCCGGCCAAACTCGACTCCCAGTCAGTCTGGATACCTCTTGGGCTAAGAGAAGTGCGTGATCGTATCCCCTTCGCCGAATCGCCGACTTGCTCGATGGAATAGGAATCAATGTGCTGGCTTCAACTATGTGAGTGGCGATTGCGCGTGCCAAAATAGTTCGCGCTCTAGAATCGTAATTCTCTTTAGCTCGTAAAACAATTCGTGAAATATTTGAAGAATATAACGCCGATGAAATTAAAGATAAACCTTCAATTACATTTATAAACTTTCCGGACCACTCTACTTTGCACTCATCACATAGTAAGCATGTAAAGCGAGAGCAACCAACACATCGTTCTGGAAAAAGTAACTGCGAAATTTCACCCATTAGAGAAGCATGGTGAAATTAAATATCGTCCACATCAATGTCAAATAAAGCTGGGGATGGAGCATCCTCTGGGATAACAGAAATTGGTTCCTCGCTTATTGGAATTCCTGGAGACTTAGGAAGCGTCAGAACAAAGTGAGCACCTGCACCGGGACGGCCCCAAGCCTTGAGTGTTCCCTCGTGCAATTGTGCATCTTCTCGTGCGATTGCAAGACCTAATCCCGTGCCGCCACGCAATCGAGAACGAGATGGGTCTGCTCGCCAAAATCGATCAAATAGACGTTCCCCTTCACGCTCACTAAATCCGATTCCATAGTCGCGAACGCCTACAGCGATTTCGTGGTCTCCTTGCGCAATCTGAATCGTTACTCCTTTACCTTCGCTATGATCAATAGCATTCGATACTAAGTTCCTAAGAATTCTCTCAATACGCCTTGGATCCACTTGAGCAGTGACTGCATATTCCGGTGCAACAATCTTTAGCTCTTCTGGTGAGTGCAGCTGATCGCACACTTGGCGAGTAACACTCGTTATGTTTACTTCATGCGTTTCAAGAATCGCTGCCCGGGCATCGAATCGACTTACTTCAAGTAAATCTGTTAGAAGTGTCTCGAATCGTTCAATCTGCGCAATGAGTAATTCAGCGCTACGAGCTGAAGCAGGATCAAGGTTTTGTCGCGCTTCATAGAGGACTTGTGAAGCCATTCGGATTGTGGTCAATGGGGTACGAAGTTCATGTGAGACATCTGAAACGAAGCGTTGTTGCAAACGCGAAAGATTCTCAAGTCTAGAAATCTGTTGCTGCAGCGATACCGCCATCTCGTTGAAAGCTACAGCTAGCCGCCCGATTTCATCCTCACCTCGGACCACCAGGCGTCGACCTAGGTCACCTGCCGTTAATTCTTCTGCAATTTCTGCGGCTTCTCGAACTGGCTTAACTATTCGGCCAGTGACATACCAGGTGATGAGGCCAATCAAGAGGATCAGAATTCCACCCGAAATCCATAGCAATACATCAATTAAACTAATGAGTTGTTTTTGTTGTGTAAGTGGAAATAAATAGTAAATTTCATAATCAAGATTATTTGGAATAGTTATTACAGTTCCGACGGCGATACCGTCAACCGCTGCACCTGTTAAATACTTTATTTTTATATATTCAGATTGAACTGAAAAATGTTTACGGACTTTGTTTCGAAATTCTGGTGTAATTATTGAAAAATCGAGAAAGTTTGAACTTCCCTGATACTTGCTAGAAATTTTGGCTGTTTTTGGCGTTGGCAGCAAAATAACTTCCCGTTGAATGACGCTCGAATTAACATCACCCACGTGAAAAATATTGTCGAGCACAGTCTTTAACTTAATATCCATTCGATATGTAGTTGCATCTAATTGACCTTGAGCGTAATTGGATAACGAATCTGCTTCGGATGTTGATGCCGACATCTT
The DNA here is from genome assembly GCA_903838475.1 of uncultured Actinomycetes bacterium. Taxonomy (GTDB): domain Bacteria; phylum Actinomycetota; class Actinomycetes; order Nanopelagicales; family Nanopelagicaceae; genus PALSA-747. The sequence continues at coordinate 2,672 of CAILYP010000212.1, forward strand.
TTCTCGATAAACACCATTTGTAATTTGAGCTGATAGAAAAGTACCAACGACCAAGATTAGAAGCATGCAAAGCGCCACGGTTAGCGCAGATACTCTGACCAGAATTGATGTACGCCAGCTACGAAGTAGCTTGCTCATTTTTCAGATGATCCGACTGATCCTGCCTTATAGCCAACACCGCGAACCGTCAAAATTAATTCTGGGTTGTCAGGATCTCGTTCAATTTTGGAGCGAAGGCGTTGAATATGCACATTTACCAGGCGGGTATCTGTGGCATGTTGATAACCCCAAACTTCACTCAGCAAAGCTTCGCGGGTGAAAACACGTCCTGGCTCTTTCGCAAGAGCTACAAGTAAGTCAAATTCAAGGCGAGTAAGTGGAATTGATTTTCCATCACGAGCAATCGTATGTGCTACTTGATCAATAGCGAGGTCACCAATGCGAAGTGAAGTAATTGTTTCGGCAACAGTACGGCGCAGTCTTACTTTTAGTCGGGCAACTAACTCTGAAGGATTGAATGGCTTAACCATGTAGTCATCAGCTCCGGCTTCAAGTCCAAGAACTACGTCGTGCGTATCTCCCTTAGCGGTAAGCATCACGATGGGAACCATCGATTCCTTGCGAATTAACCTGCAAACTTCGATGCCATCGATTCCTGGCAACATAACATCCAACAAAACTAAATCGGGAGTATTGGCGCGAAAGATTTCCATCACGCCATCTCCATTATTCACAAGATCAACCTC
>CAILYP010000213.1:0-6643 GCA_903838475.1 uncultured Actinomycetes bacterium
GACTGAACAAAGTTTAAAGGTAGTGCAGTGATTGCCCGTGAGGTTATTGAAGAATTTCTTGAATCACACGATCTAGACTTTGATTTACCAACACCAAATACTTTCTTTATAACTTTGCCAGGTGAAAAGAAACTTGAGACCCATTGCGCCCTCACTCTTGGCGAGCACTCACTCACAATTAGTGCATTTGTAATACGTAAGCCAGATGAGAATATTGCGGCTGTGCATGAGTGGTTATTACATAAAAACGCTTCAATGTATAGCGTTGCATACGCAGTTAATGAATTAGGCGATATCTATCTTGTGGGCCGTTTGCCACTAGCTGCTGTTACTGAACAAGAGATAGATCGTGTCTTTGGGGCAGTACTACAGTATTCAGATAGCTCTTTTAACGTCTTACTTGAAATGGGATTTGTAACAGCAATTCGACGCGAGTGGGCCTGGCGGTTATCGCGCGGGGAGTCTTTGAAAAATTTGAGCTCTTTTGAACATTTGATGTAGAGCATTAAGATTGCGCTATGACGACAAAGCTAATCTTGCTCCGCCATGGTGAGAGTGAATGGAATGCCAAGAATCTTTTCACTGGGTGGGTTGATGTGCGCCTATCTTCAAAAGGTGAAGCTGAAGCGAAGCGTGGCGGTGAGTTGCTGCAAGAGCGCGGACTCCTTCCTGGCGTTGTGCATACATCTTTGTTGCGCAGAGCAATTCATACCTCTCAAATAGCTCTGGATGCCGCTGATCGTCATTGGATTCCAGTGCGACGCTCATGGCGCTTAAATGAACGTCATTACGGGGCGCTTCAAGGAAAAGATAAGAAGCAGACGCTAGAAACGTATGGCGAAGGACAATTCCAATTATGGCGCCGGTCCTTCGATGTCCCACCACCGCCGATTGATGACAACGATGAATTTAGCCAGAAGTACGATCCAAGATATGCGAATTTAGGTTCGGCGCTACCAAGCACTGAATGCCTTAAAGATGTGGTCGAGCGAATGATTCCATATTGGAATGAGTCAATAATTCCTGACCTTAAAGAACATCAGACTGTACTAGTGACGGCCCACGGAAATTCACTTCGCGCGTTGGTAAAGCATTTGGATGGAATTAGTGATGTAGATATCGCAGCGCTAAATATTCCAACAGGAATTCCGCTGTTGTATGAGCTAAGAGATGACTTTACGCCAGTTAAAACTGGTGGGGAGTACCTTGATCCAGAGACTGCGAAAGCTGCGATTGAAGCTGTAGCGAATCAGGGCAAGAAGTAAAGATTATTTCAACGCTTCTAAACTCGAGGTACTGCGTACTCACCTGTCACTAGGAAATAAACTCGGTGACTAATCGAGACGGCATGATCAGCAAAGCGCTCGTAGTATCGACCAAGCAGCGTCATGTCGATGGCTGTTTCAATTCCATGCGTCCAATTGTCTCCAAGAAGAGTCGCAATAAGTTCGCGATGCAATCTGTCCATCTCATCGTCATCCTGCTCAACCTCAAGTGCTCGAGTTAAGTCGCGATACTGGATGACGGTGATCATCTTCTCCATGATGCTGGAACTGGACTTGCACATATTGTTGATGGTTGTTTCAAGCACTTCTGGGACAGCCTTGTTTGGGTAGCGCATGCGAGCTAATTTTGCGACGTGATGCGCGAGGTCGCCCATGCGTTCTAAATCGGCATTAATACGGAGCGCTGCGACCAAAGCACGTAGGTCAGAGGCGACTGGCTGCTGGCGAGCCATCAAATTAATGATGCGCGCATCTAGGTCATGTTGAGTGTGATCAATATTTTCATCGCCTGCGATAACGCGCTCAGCGATAGCTAAGTCAGCCGTTGTGATGGCAATACATGCTTGATCCAAAGCAATCTTTACAAGTGCGGCCATTCCGAGCAGGCTCGTATTAATTCCTTCGAGCTCTTCGTGAAACATATCGCGCATTGGGTAAGGGTACCTTTCCAAGCCAAGTTACTCGAGCATTATTGTTAACAAAGCCTGAACTATGAGTTAAATCTAGGCTTTATCTGCAAGATGGTGGGGTAAGGGAGCAGAGTCCGCCTCATTCTCTCCTAGGATTACCGTGTGAAGTGGAAGAGCAGACGCCAGGTAGATATGGGTGCAGAGCTGCTTTCGAATGTGCAAATTGGAATCCCAATTGAGCTAGTGGATCTTATGGATTCAATCGATGCTGAATATATTTTACTCGATGGTTCTGAGCATGTAATTCAAAATTCACTGGGAATTAGCACATTTAATATTATCCGTGAGCGGACATTGCTCAATGAGCAACTACTACGGCTAGTCCGAGCAACTCGTCGTTCTGGACAACCGCAAGAGATAACGATGGAGTTGCCACGCGGCCCGATTGGCGGGGGTATTCATACACTTTTTGTTCGCGTCACGCTGCTTGGCGAGAACGGCGTCGTTGCAATCCTGATTTTTGATGATTCAGAAATGCGAAGACTAGATTCAATTCGTAGAGATTTCGTTGCAAATATTTCACACGAACTTAAGACTCCGATTGGTGCGCTATCGATTTTGAGTGAAGCAGTACTTGGCGCCGCAGATGACCCAGAGGCAATTAAGCGATTCGCAGGAAGAATGCAGATTGAAGCTAAGCGACTATCTGATTTAGTCCAAGAGATTATTGATCTTTCGCGGTTGCAAGATGATGATCCCCTTAAAGATGGCAAAATATTTAATATGGAAGATGCCATCAAAGAATCGATAGAGCAGACCCGGATGTCATCTGAAGCAAAAAAGATTTCGGTAACTTTTTCAGCGCTAGATTCGGCACAGGTCTTAGGTGATCGCGACCAGGTGATTATGGCAGTTCATAATCTTGTAGAAAATGCAGTTAACTACAGTCCTGATGCGACTCGGGTTGGCGTCACCCTTAAAGAAATTGATGGATTAGTTGAAATTGCAATATCTGATCAAGGAATTGGAATTCCTGAAAAAGATCTAGAGCGAATTTTTGAACGTTTCTACCGGGTAGACGCGGCGCGTAGTCGTGAAACCGGCGGAACAGGTCTTGGACTTTCTATAGTGAAGCATGTAGCTACCAATCATGGTGGCGATGTTTCGGTATGGAGTGTTGAGGGTGCAGGTAGCACCTTTACGATTCGCTTCCCTCGGGCGAATGTAGAAGAACGACAACAAGTTGGAGGGACAGTTATATGAGTACCAGAATAAAGATTCTCTTGGTTGAGGATGAGGCTTCACTTTCAGAACCTCTGGCTTACCTGCTAGAAAAAGAGGGATTTGAAGTAAAAATCGCCGAAACCGGAACCGCCGCCGTTGAAGTGTTTGCGCGGAGCGGTGCTGATCTCATTCTGTTGGACTTGATGCTTCCAGGAATTTCAGGCACTGAAGTTTGCCGACAAATCCGGGTAACTTCGGCAGTTCCTATCATCATGTTAACTGCGAAAGATACAGAAGTAGATAAAGTCGTTGGACTTGAATTGGGCGCCGATGATTACGTAACCAAGCCATATTCGGCCCGGGAGCTGGTCGCAAGAATTAGAGCAGTCTTGCGTCGTCAAGCTGGACTTGATGACAATTATGCCGAGGATGTACAAGTTAGCGCTGGTCCGGTCAAGATGGATATTGATCGTCATATCGTTACCGTTAACGGCGAGGCAACGTCGCTACCGCTGAAAGAATTTGAATTACTTGAGTATCTAATTCGTAATGCTGGTCGAGTTCTTACCCGTTCTCAATTAATCGATCGCGTATGGGGCAATGATTATTTCGGTGATACTAAAACACTAGACGTTCATATCAAGCGACTTCGCGCCAAAATTGAAGTTGATCCAGCTAACCCGCTACTTATCCAGACAGTGCGCGGATTAGGATATAAATTCGAGGTTTAAGCAACGTTAGCGAAAATATCTGCCTTCTCGCGAATGAGAACGCTAAATACCACGCTATTAGCTTTGCCAAACGCAACCGTTACAACAGCACGTCGACCTGGAGTTAAATTTAATCCAGGGAAGGCTGCGTGCGCATTTGCGCTATCACCTGAGAAAATTGCTGGTGAATTCTGTTCGAGTGCAACAGTTCCAGTGATGACTGCTTTAATTCCATTTGCAGAGATTGATGTGATGGCATCAGAAATTGCGTCTTCATTTACTACGGTTCCCACGAGTACTGCAGAGCCATCAGGTTGTGCGATAAGAGTAAAATTGCGAAGCTTGAGTGAACCGCTATCTTTTTCGACACCGTCGGTTACTTGCCGCACTTTAGAAGTGGGGGCATCCTTGCCCGCCGCAGTGCAGCCTGAGAGTAAAAGGGTGATTGGGATCAGCAGGGCTAGGGTCGCACTCGTCATCTTTTTAGAATTCATGTGGGTAATCGTATCTAGGGCAGAGCAGTGCCTCGCCCCGCGGGAGGGCGGTCACTCTCGATAACTCTCAATGCGGGCTGGAGAGATGTCCTAGGTTGCTGGTAGACTTATCCTCTTGCACTTGCTTGCGAGAGCCCCGAAAGTTCTATTTTTTGACCTATTGAAAGGCCATTCTCAATGACATTTAAGGTCGGCGAAACCGTTGTTTACCCCCATCACGGAGCGGCTCTCATTGAGGCGATTGAAACCCGAACCATTAAAGGCGAAGAGAAGATATATCTCGTTTTGAAGGTTGCTCAAGGCGACCTGACGGTGAGAGTCCCCGCAGAAAACGTTGACCTTGTCGGCGTCCGCGATGTCGTTGACTCAGCAGGACTAGATCGAGTCTTCAACGTCTTGCGCCAGCCATATACCGAGGAGCCAACAAACTGGTCCCGTCGTTACAAGGCAAATGTCGAGAAGCTTGCTTCAGGTGATGTCATCAAGGTTGCTGAAGTTGTACGTGATCTATATCGCCGCGACTTAGACCGTGGACTATCGGCCGGCGAAAAGCGCATGCTAGCTAAAGCAAAACAGATTTTGATTTCCGAGCTCGCACTTGCTGAGCGCACAGATGAAGAGAAGGCCGGCGTAATTCTTGATGAGGTCCTTGCTTCCTAATCACTCTGTAACCGTCATCATCCCTGCAGGGGGTAGTGGCGAACGTTTGGGTGCGCAGCTTCCAAAAGCTTTAGTCCTTTTGGCAGATCGCACACTTATCGAACATTGTGTTTCTAATATTGCTCCCATCGCAAACCAAATTATTGTTGCTGCGCCCGCTGGGTATGAAGAACAATTTCGCTCAATCCTTGGCGATGACATTCTTGTTGTCACTGGTGGCGCTACTCGCGCAGATTCTGTACGTGCAGCGCTAACGCACGTAACATCAGATTTCACACTTGTGCATGATGCAGCACGGTCTCTTGCATCGGCCGAATTAGCAGGCCGCGTTATTGATGCGCTCGCGCTAGGTGAGAAAGCAGTAATTCCCGTCTTACCCGTCATTGATACGATCAAAGCCGTTGATTCCAATGGATATGTTATTTCTACCCATGACCGGACCGAACTTCGTGCTGTTCAAACTCCACAAGGATTCCACACTCAAACGTTAAAATCTGCGCACTCCTCATCTCGGGATGCAACTGATGATGCAGGGCTTGTTGAGGCGCTCAACATTCCCGTAAAAGTTGTAGTAGGTGAAGAGAGAGCATTTAAAATTACTGTCCCTTCAGATTTAATTAGCGCACAACAAATCTTGCTCGGTGCGAATATAGCTAATTTACGTGTTGGGGTTGGTACTGATGCCCATGCCTTTAGTGAGGATCCATCACGACCAATGTGGTTAGCCGGATTACTTTGGCCTGATGAAGTCGGCGTCGACGGCCATTCTGATGGCGATGTTGCGGCGCATGCAATTTGCGATGCACTTCTTTCGGCGGCGCAGCTTGGTGATCTTGGTTCAAACTATGGAGTTTCAGAACCAGAGTGGGCTGGCGCTTCGGGTGCAAAACTTTTGCAAGAAACACTTCGCCGGGTCAATGCTGGCGGATTTTCAATTAATAATGTGAGTGTTCAAGTAGTTGGCAATCGACCAAGAATTGGTAATCGTAGAGCTGAAGCAATCGGGGCGCTATCAACAGCGCTTAACAACGCTCCGGTCTCACTATCTGCAACAACAACGGATGGACTTGGATTTACCGGCGAAGGTAAAGGCATTTCTGCCATCGCGTCAGCGCTGCTTACCACCTCAGATAGAATTGCCTAATGGCACTTTCACTCTATAACACCGCCAATCGGAGCGTTCGCGAGTTCACTCCGCTTAATTCTGGCAAGGTCAGTATTTACCTGTGTGGCGCAACCGTGCAAGCACCACCCCATATCGGGCATATTCGAAGCGGAGTTAATTTCGACATTCTGCGCCGCTGGTTAATTGCTTCAGGATTTGATGTGACTTTTATTCGTAACGTCACAGATATCGATGACAAGATTTTGCATAAAGCCATCCATGAAAATATTCCATGGTGGGCCGTTGCAATGAAGTATGAGCGGGCATTTAACGATGCTTATAAGGCGCTCAATGTTTCGCCGCCTACGTATGAGCCACGCGCAACAGGTGACATCACCCAGATGATTGAGTTGATGCAGACTCTGATTGAAAAAGGACCTGCTTACGCACCAGGCACTGGCGATGTATATCTTGAAGTTCGCTCACTTAAGTCTTACCTCACACTTTCAAATCAGAAGCTAGATGATCTACAGCC
>CAILYP010000214.1:0-3855 GCA_903838475.1 uncultured Actinomycetes bacterium
CGAACAAAAATAACTTGGCCATTGTGTCTGGCCACAAAGTGACCGCCATGTGCTACCGGACCAATATCAACTGTTACTCGCATCCCTACTTTTAGTTCGTCGGGCGCGGTTGTTTCCATAAGGGCAACCTTAAGGGTGTATGGTGTACTTCGTGCACGTAGTCATCATGGGGTGCGGTCGGGTCGGCGCCGGCCTTGCGATAGAACTCGAAGCTAGCGGTCATTCGGTTTCAATTATCGACCAGAATCGTGAAGCATTCCGCCGATTAGGCGCAGATTTTAAAGGTATGACAGTTTCTGGTGTCGGTTTTGATCGTGACATCCTTCTAGAAGCAGGAATAGATCGCGCAGATGCCTTTGCTGCAGTTTCAAATGGAGATAACTCAAATATTTTGGCGGCTCGAGTTGCCCGTGAGACTTATGGTGTTCAAAATGTAGTTGCAAGAATTTACGACCCTGCTCGCGCCGAAATTTACCAGCGACTTGGTATTCCTACTGTAGCGACCGTTTTATGGACCACAGATCAGATTATGCGTCGCCTGACACCGGAAGGTTCGCGTTCGGAATGGCGCGATGCAAGTGGTGTTGTTCAACTTTGTGAAGTACACCTACATCATGATTGGTTGGGTCAACCTGTTTCACTTATCGAAACATCAACTAGAGCGCGTGTTGCATTTATTACCCGCCTTGGTGAAGGCATGATCCCTAACGAAAAAACTGTACTTCAAGAGGGCGATTTAATCCACGTCATGGTTAGTAATTCCGAATTAGCAAATGTGGAAATGTCCCTAGCAAAATCGCCGGAAGAGGCATAACAGATGAAGATTGCTATCGCTGGCGCAGGTAACGTTGGACGCTCAATTGCGCGTGAACTTTTAGAAAATGGCCACCACGTTCTACTAATCGACCGCGATCCAAAGGCGCTAAAAATGGATAGCGTGCCAAGCGCTGAATGGTTGATGGCCGATGTCTGTGAAATTACTTCGCTAGATAATGCAAAATTGGACACCTGCCAAGTTCTTATCGCAGCAACTGGAGATGACAAAGTAAATCTTGTTGCATCCCTTCTGGCAAAGACTGAATATGGCGTTCCGCGCGTCGTTGCTCGAGTAAATCATCCAAAGAATGAGTGGATGTTCGATAGTTCATGGGGCGTTGATGTTGCGGTTTCTACACCTCGAATTATTTCGGCAATCGTTGAAGAAGCTGTTTCAGTGGGCGATGTTGTTCGCCTCTTCTCACTTCGCAAAGGTGAAGCAAGTTTGGTAGAAATAACGTTGCCAGATACGGCCAAGGCTTGCGGTAAAACGGTGGGCGAGATCAAACTTCCAGAAAATGCCTCACTCGCAGCAATTGTTCGAGATGGTCAGGTAATTTCACCACACACTCACGATGTCTTTTCAGCCGGTGACGAACTTCTCTTCGTTGCAACTGCAGAAGCAGAAGAGCTCCTAAAGGATTGCTTTATAGCTCAATAGTTGGATCATTTTTGGTTACTGGAACCGAACGTATAACCATCCAGGTCCCCCAAAGTGTCAAGAGATAGAGCGGGAAACCTAGGAATACATTTGCAACTCCAAGCGCATTCAACTGATTAGCTTTATACAAGGGAAATTGCACTGCAAGTCTCACAGCAAAGAGTGCAAACCAGATCCAACTTGCATTCGTGTAGGCCCGCATCCGCTTTGGATCTTTGCGCCAACTAAAATTTTCTCCGAGTATTGGACCAAGTACCACACCAATAATCGGCCATTTAACTAAAATTGAAATCAAATATGTCAGTAAAAAGGCGGAATTCTTCCAAAGACTTGGCGCATAATACGCTTTTGCCGTTCCAGATTTCCAGGCAAACCAGCCGCAAAAAACTACACCAAGAAACCCACTGATTGCATGCAGCAAAGTATCACGACGAATTAAGCGGTAAAGCGCTAGCACCGCAGCAACAATAATTGAAACAATCAAACAAACTTTTAGATTGTGAGAAATATTGAATGCGAACAAAAAAATCAAGGATGGGACGGTTGAATCTATTATGCCCTTCATTCCTCCTAGAGCGGCAATGACTTTCGACTTATCTTCCTCCTGCATTACGCGCCCTTTCCTGTTGATCCAAATCCACCAGTTCCACGATCTGAACCTGGCAAGTTATCAACTTCGATGAAATCTGCAATCTCCACTCTCTGGATTAGCAATTGAGCGATTCGATCACCTTTCTTAAATGAGACTGGCTCTTTTAGATCATGATTTATCAGAATAATTTGTAGCTCACCGCGAAAACCTGCATCGACGGTGCCAGGCGTATTAACCATAGAAACACCATGTTTGATTGCTAAACCAGAACGCGGGTGCACAAGGGCCACGAACCCATTGGGCAACGCAATCGAAATTCCAGTCGGAACTAAGGCGCGCTCACCTGGTTGCAAGGTGACATCGACCCGAGTTGTAAGATCTGCGCCAGCATCACCAGGTTTAGCATATTTTGGAAGCGGAACTGTTGGATCAAGTCGTTTGATAAGTACTTGCGCGCTCAAGGATTTATCTCAAATTCTGGGTCGACGAAAGCGAGAAGTTCTGGATGGGCCGTAACGTGATCTAGGTACTCCTTAGGTGCATTTTCTAGGAAGTGTTTCATGGGAACAATTACGAAGAGCGCAGACGCCTTAACTGCAACCGGACCTTCTGGAGATCCGATCCGACCTTCTGCGGAACAATAAACTTTTCTACTTACCTGACCAGTTATCTCCGCACTTATGTGAAGTGTCGTCCCCATGGGTACTGGCAATAGGAAATCTGTTTCCAGTCTGGCAGTAACGGCCGGGGCGCGAATCAACCACATCAATTTCCCGAGGGCTTCATCAAATGCGAGTGAAAGTAGGCCGCCATGTGCAAGCCCTGGTGCACCTTGATGATTTTCCGTAACGGTAAAGACTGCCGTTAAATTCTGTCCGATTCCGGCATGTGCAACTAAATGAAGGCCAGTTGGGTGTAACTCACCACAACCAAAACAATGTCCAAAGTGCGAAGGGATTTTCGTACCAGGAAGTGGCGCCTTCTCATGTCGCTCAGGAATCTGCGCGCCGATTGGTGGGACGGTACTTGGAATGCGACTCATGGCTTTACTCTAATACCTAACTCCGAATGCAGTACCGTGCCGCCATGGGTAACGCTAAGAGACATTTCGATACCAACTACGGCACCCCGGTTTATCAGGAAAAATTGGGATGGCCCTGGTGGCTCTGGGCATTTGCGCTATTTCTTGCCGCATCTATTTCACTTGCGGTCTGGGCGGCAATTTCGCCGATGGCAACAATTGTAATTTCGGTCATTCAATTTTCACTGCTAATTCTGGCATCAATAAAAACTAAACTTATAATCACTGTTACGAAAGGTTGGCTGCTTGTCGGGCCGGCTGCGATCGAACGAGCATTTTTGAAAAGTTTTGCACCATTAGTGTTCACTGAACTAGCCAAGATAAGAGGCGTCGATGGGGATCCAGCGGCCTTCCTGCAATTGCGGTTTTGGGTTAACGCGGCCATCAAAATTGAGTTACGAGACCCACGAGATGAAACGCCCTACTGGTTAATTAGCACCAATAGAGCGAATGATCTTGCAAAACTTCTCAACACTCATTAGTCACAATATTCATTAGTCACAGTCAGTACACACTGCCTTGGCGCCTTCGCCTCGTGCAAGCTGCGTAATATGGTGAACCAAGAAACACCTTGAACAAGTAAATTCATCTTGCTGCTTTGGAACAACACGAACAGTTAACTCTTCGCCAGAAAGATCAGCGCCAGGAAGTTCAAGATTCTCAGCCGCTTCCTCTTCATCAATATCAACTTGTCCAGATTGGGCA
>CAILYP010000215.1:0-7344 GCA_903838475.1 uncultured Actinomycetes bacterium
CTAGATGACAATCGTCTAAAGATCGCCGACATCGGCGCCATCGTTGTTGGAACCCCCGGAACCATCCACCCAGTTACCGGTGAAGTAAGAGTTGCCTATAACTTGCCCGAATGGAATAACTTTCCGCTCGCTAAAGAATTATCTAAACTTTTAAAGACTGAAGTCTTTGTTGAGAACGAAGCCCACCTTGCCATCTATGGTGAACATTGGAAGGGCGGCGCAATCAATTTAAATAACGCCGCAGCCATGTCAATCGGTGTTGGTATCGGTCTTGGACTTCTCATTGATGGCCAGGTCTATCGCGGCTTCAATGGAATTGCTGGTGAAGTTGGAAACCTTCCGCTTCAAATGCCTAACTCTGTGCAAGCAGAAACAAACGCTAACTTTGAATATCAGGCAAGTGCCGCAGGCCTTGAGCGAAACTTCCAAGCCCTCAAGTCAAAGCCTGAAGCAAAAGAAATAATCGCCCTCGCCAACGGTGAAGAAGTGAGCGCAAAACTTATCTACCAGTGTGCAAGCACCGGCAACAAGCTCGCCATCAAACTCGTCGATCAACAACTAGAACTGCTATCACGCGGTATTGCCTCAGTTTGCTGCATTACAAACCCAGAAGTATTTATCCTCCAAGGCGGCTTGGCCTCAGCCCTCGCGCCACATCTAAAGACAATCTCAAAGCAGGTTGAAAAGATAACTCTTATTCCACCTCGCATCATCCTCACCGAACTTGCAGACCTATCAACCGCTTATGGTGCATTGCGCCGTGGTATCGAAAAAGTGGACCGCCTTGCCCTTACAGCGATGCTTGGGGAAAGCGCTTAACAAATCTGCTAGTTACGCCATATTTATTTCGACGTTATCCGCAACTCCACCTAGAATATTTATTTCAGAAGGTGCAGTTTGTAGAAATGAACCAGGAACAAATTCTGAGACGGGACCGTGAAGTACAAGTCGCGCAATAAAGCGTTGCCAAGAAACTCCGCCCCCTAAATCGCCATCGAGCCAGAAGCTGCGAGCGCGAGCACCGAGGATATTAACTGGGCCAATTGTGTTTGCCTTCGGTGGTACCCAAGACCAGTCACCACCAAATGAGTGCAAGGCATTTTGCATGATTGTCATTGGTGTTAATTCAACAGTTCGTGGTCCCGCTTTTTTATAGGCCTCATGATCGCCTAGGAATTCTTTTCCGAGATCAGATTCCCAGAACGCAATATGGCCACACCAGCCGATTCCGCCATAGCAAACATCAGCACCACCGAGGTCTTCAATCTTTGAGGTGTAATCTCGGATTATATTGGTAGTTGGAAAATTAAGTTGGTGCTCTTTAGGGCGAAGTTTCTTATCGATCTTCATAATGAAACTTTCATACATAGCCTTCTGGAATGAACCGGCCCACGTTATTGGTGCAGTATTTCCATCTTGGTCGGCATATTCGTCCATGTTAAAAAAAGTAACGTGATCAAGATTTATCTTCTTCTTGTTAATTATCTTGGCTGCAATTGCATATTGGGGTACTGGGCCAAGTGGAACAATGGCTACAAACTTTCGGTCTTCGTTCGAGGCCGCGACTATTCGATCTACTAAGTCGTTAGCGAAGGCGGTATAGAAATCCTTCTTGCTCTCGATCACCTTAATTTTAAGGTTGGGGTTACTTGTCTTGGTGATTTCTTTCTTCGTTATTTTCCGGACGCGATCGCACGCCGCCTTATCCTGAAAATCTATAAATTTGGCCAAGGAGTAGTTGAAATCGTTTGCGCCCATAGTCTTCCCTTTCGACTCAGCGACTTTAGCCGTATCGAGCCCACTATTAAATGGGTAAACGCATGAAAATCTGGGGCTATTGGGTGAGAAAAAGACTCGCCTTATGTTAGAGGCTCAATCTATTGACCTTTAGAAATCGAAAGTATTAGAGTCATCTGAAGGTCTACCTACAGGAATTGGGGAATCATGGAAAAAGATGTAACTGCGGTTGAACGCGAACTCTCTCGTCGTGGTTTTATAGCAGCTGGAACTGCGGCAGGTATTGCCTCGCTAGTTCCGGGACAGGCTTTTGCTGGTGGTTTCAAAGAAGGCGCTAAAATTTCTGGAACAGTAAGTGCTCTCTTCATGAAGCAGGCTGGCTACTCAGATACAGATATTGCAAAGATGACTGCAAACTTCAAAGCCGCCTACCCAAATGTGACTGTTAAAACTGAGTTCGTCGCATACGAGGCGCTCCATGACAAGATCGTTGCATCTGCTTTGGCTCATACCTACGACGTTGTTTTGATTGACGTTATTTGGCCAGCTGAGTTTGGTAGCAAGAAAATGGTTGCTGATGTAACCAGCCGTTGGCCAAAGAGTTGGTCGACAGACATGCTAGGTGGCGCTGTTGCAACTTCCGCATACAACAACCACTTCTATGGCATCCCTTGGATTCTAGATACTAAGTACTTCTTCTATAACACTGATCATTTAGCGAAAGCAAAGGTCGATGCCGGTTCCATGGGAACTTGGGATGGAGTTATGAAAGCAGCAGCAGCAATCAAGAAGGCCGGCGTAGTTAAGTACCCACTTGCTTGGTCTTGGGCACAATCGGAATCAATGATCTGTGACTACATTCAATTACTCGGTGCATTTGGTGGTCAATTCCTTGATGCATCTGGCAAGCCAGCTTTCAATAAGGGCGGCGGAGTTCAAGCCCTGGAATTCATGCATAAATCAATTGTTGATGGCTTATCAGATCCAACTTCGACAACTATTGCTGAAGATGATGTCCGCAAGATGTTCTCTGCCGGCCAAATCAGTGCTGGATTGAACTGGACTTACATGTGGGGCATGGCAAATGATCCTAAGCAGAGCAAGGTTGCCGGCAAGATCAAAGTTGCCCAAACCCCTGCTGGACCATCCGGTAAGCGGCCAGGTGTAAACGGCAGCATGGCACTTGCAATGAGTGCTGGATCCAAAAATCCTGAAGCAGCATGGGCTTACATGTCATTCATTTCAAGTCAGAAGGAACAGAACGCAACTGCCGTCGATTCCTTGCCAGTTTGGAAGACCTCTTATAGCGATCCACAAGTTATCAAGACAAATCCGGCGATGGTTGCACAAGCCAAGATCGAATTGAACGACATGATTTTGCGTCCACAAGTTATCCAATACAACGCAATGTCACTAGTGCTCCAAGCAGAAGCCTCAAAAGCACTCATTGGGCAGAAGTCGCCACAAAAGGCGCTCGATGATGCAGCTAGCAAAGCCGCTGCAATCCTTAAAGTGTGATTTGGAACCGCATCCGCTAATCGCATCACTAAGAACAATTAAGGGCTAGCAATTAAGTATCTACAGAAGTTTCGGGGCGAAGGCATTTTAGCCTTCGCCTTGATTCTGCCCGCACTAATGGTTGTTGGCTGGGTCGTCATCTATCCAATCTTGCGCACGCTCTGGATGTCATTTTTTAATATTGATAGTCCGCAGCCAGGTAAATATCCGTTTGTTGGGCTCGGAAATTACTTTCAGGCATTTAGCAGTTCAGATTTCCGAATGGTTGTGGGCCACTCGCTCTATTTCACTTTGGTCTCTACCTTCTTTGAATTATCCCTCGGAATTTTGATTGCCCTTCTATTAAATGCCCCGCTGAAGTTTCTAGGTGTCTGGCGAAGTTTGGTTGTTATCCCTTGGGCGCTACCAACCATTGTTAACGGCGCACTTTGGCGCTGGATATATAACGACCACTATGGCGTGCTAAATGCACTTCTTCACACCACCCACATAAGTAAAGAACCGCACTTCTGGCTGGGCTCACCATTTTTAGCCTTGAATATGGTGATCATCGCTGATGTCTGGAAGAACACCTCGCTAGTTGTTTTCTTCATTCTTGCCGGCCTTCAAACAATCCCAAAAGACCTATATGAATCAGCTCGAGTCGATGGGGCGAGCCCGATAAAGGCATTTTGGAACATCACAGTTCCACTTTTACTTCCCAGCATCATGGTCGTATTGATATTACGTACTATCGATGCTTTTAAAGTCTTCGACATTATCTACATAATGACTAAGGGCGGCCCAGCTTCCGGTACTCAAACAATCTCGTTTTACACCTACCAACAAACCTTTTCGAATGAATACTTTGGGTACGGCTCTGCCCTTGCATACTTAATCGTCGCAGTTATTTTGGTTATGGCATGGTTCTATATTAAAGCACTGCGCCAAGACGAGTTGGAGGATTAATTTTGAAACCTTCTCGTCGGTACATGATCTTTATCCACGTAGCTGCCGGGGTTATGGCACTTGCAGTTCTAGGGCCATTCATCTGGCTATTTATTTCAAGTATCTCCCCCGCAAGCGAGCTGATTTCAGTTCCCTTCCACTGGTTCCCGGCTCATCCAACATTTTCTAGATTCCGCGATATTTTCTTCCAACAAGTTAATGGCGATAACGTCGCAGCCAACTTTCGAGTTTCAATGTTAAATAGTTTTATTGTTGCTACTGGCACAACCGCGGTATCAATCATGGTTGGCTCACTTGGTGCTTATGCCTTCGCGCGGTTGAAATTTAGATTCCGCCGAACCATACTTTTTGGCTTTCTCTCAGTCTACATGTTGCCACCGATTGTTCTAGTAATTCCACTTTATTTGATCATCGCAAACCTCGGCCTGTTAGATACTAAATTGGGCCTCGTTATAACTTACTGCTCCTTGATTACACCTTTTACTCTTTGGACAATGAGTAACTATTTCCGAACCCTTCCAGTCGATTTAGAGGAAGCGGCACGAGTCGATGGCTGCAGTCGAATGGGTGCATTCTTTAGGATTGTCCTTCCACTTTCACGGCCAGGATTATTCGCCAGTGCCCTATTCGCATTTCTCCTAGCGTGGGATGAATTCCTCTTCTCACTTATCTTTACATCAACAACAAATGCAAAGACGATTCCAGTTGCAATTGCTGAATTCGCGGGCAAATACTCCTCCGACTATGGTTTAGTTTGCGCAGGCGGTTTCCTTGCTGCTCTTCCACCAGTTATATTGGCTTTGATTTTCCAACGAAACATAATTGGCGGGCTAACCGCCGGATCGGTAAAAGGTTAATCCTTGAAATTCTTAGAGATCCTAGAAGGCCAACCAGAGTTCCTTGATCAGAGCAGAGCCTCAATAGTTGGCTCACTTAGCCAATTGTCCGCAATTTCCAAGGATCAGGTGGTTGGAATCATTGGAATTGGCGCCAGTGAATACGGAGCAAGAGCTGCTGCCCACTATTACCGCACAATTGGTGTCCGTGCCTTTTCGATAAGCGCAAGTGAAATCATCACAACTAAGACAAGTGAGGCAGATTTCTACCTAGTCATCAGTGAGTCCGGCCGCAGTTCTGAAGTATTACGAGCCGTGGCAATTCTCAAATCAGAAAATAACATTACAGCTTCAAAGATGGCCCTTATCACAAATTTTCCTGACTCACCACTTGGTTCACAAATTCCAAATATCCTGCCGCTAAATTGTGGTGAAGATAGCGCTGTCTACACGATCGGTTTCACCGCAACTCTCCAAGCCTTAGGAATAATCGGGGAATATTGGTCTGGCACAAAATCAGATTGGTCAAAACTTTCAACTCAAGTGGCCGAGGTAATTACTAAGTTCAAGCCAATAGCCCAGACTCTAGTTCCAGTTTTTGATGACCTAGCTCTTGTTGATGTCATTGGAACTGGAATTGCAATCGCGAGCGCCGGTGAAGGCGCGTTACTCCTTCGAGAGGTCGCGCATTTACGCACCGCCTTTCACGAGACCTATAACTACCTTCACGGGCCAATGGAGCCTCTTGAAAGCAACGTTGGTGCGATAGTTATTGGCTCGGGCCGAGAAATTGAGTTGGCAACTTATCTCACTGGACTCAAATGCCCAGTACTTCTGCTAACCCAAAATAAAGTCTCAATCGACTCGGCAACTACTTATCAACTTCCTATCGGCGAGAATCCAATGACCTCTGCTATTTTTGAAATTGTTGGGGTTCAACTTGTTGCATACCACCTGGCAAAATCACGTGGCCTAAAAGTAGATGGCTTTAGATATAAGCAAGAAGATACTAAAATAGTTTGATGCAAAGCTGTAAAAAATGAAAAGTATAAATATTGTTGGCAATCTTCAACTAGATGTTCTCGCCAGCCCAATAGATGCACTCCCAATTCCTGGCGGTGACACTCTGGTTGAGCGCATCGACGTCCGAATTGCAGGAGCAGCAGGTAACGCCTCGCTCACTTTGCACGCCTTAGGCGCCAAGCAAGGACTCTTTAGCATGCTCGGTGATGATCTCGTAGGTCGCTGGCTCTATGAAGACTTAGTAAAGATGGGCCTGGCCAAAGACTTGCTCGTGGTCCCTGGTGAAGTAACAGCAATTTCTATTGCGGTGGAATCCGAAAATCGCGAACGTGCTTTCTACACAGTCAACGGCGTTCTCGAACGCGTCGAGGACTATATGTCCCAGGGTCCAGCAGCATCGGCTGACTTCGTTCTCTACACCGGATATTTCTCAAACCCCGGAATGTTTAAAAGTGGTGGCGCAAATTTACTAAACAATGTTAGGGCGAATGGCGGAACCTCTTTCTTCGACACTGGTTGGGATCCAGACAATTGGAACACGGATGGCCGTGACCGGGTACTACACCTAGCCGGCCTCACTGATTATTTCTTGCCTAACGAAACCGAAGCAACCGCACTCACAGGAATTTTAAATCCAATCGAAGCAGCACGTGCGCTGGGAAATATTGCACAAAAGGCAATCATCGTAAAAATGTCAGAAAAGGGAATCTTTTACTTAGATCGCTCTGGTAATGAAATTACTATCCCGGTTAAACCAGCCAAAGTTATCGATTCCACTGGCGCTGGTGACAGTTTTGCTGCCGCACTCGCCTTTTGTTTGGCTCGCGATGAAAAGATTGAAGATGCGCTGGCATTCGCCACGAAAGTAGCAACCATGGTCGTTTCAAGACCTTCTGCAAACCGTTATCCGTCACTTCAAGAAGTTGAATAAAAAAGCGGCTAAAAACTAACCCTTCACCACAACATTCACGATCTGTTCCGGAGTCGCAGACTCCCCTAATTCCAGATTCACATTCGTTGTTATCCCATTGACTTGCGCTGCTCCAAGAAAAGCTAACTGCGCCGCAATATCAGTCATCCAATACATAGCCGATGGCCCAGCACGATCAAGAATGCGCCCCGCTTGTGCAATCCGCGCATCGGAAAACTTCTCCAGATCGTTCTTGTCATCTTCGATAACCGATAGCAGGAACGCCTTGATCTCAAATGCAATCCCAGTCGCATCATTATCGCTTTCAATGATCGCCTTGAGTTCAGCATCAACCCCGCGCACCCTACGAAC
>CAILYP010000216.1:0-2512 GCA_903838475.1 uncultured Actinomycetes bacterium
GACCATCTTTATTCAGCGTTTGAGCCCGGTCTGCTAATCCAGCCCCTGCAATATGCCCACGGACCGGATCGTAATATTTTCCGCCGCCGTGATATCCCTCTGCACCACGTGAATCAAAGACACAATGGTTTGAATCATTACGTACTGCGTCTACCTCATCAACAGAGGCAAACAAATCTTCCCTTATGGTGGGTATGAAATTAGTTGGAGTTAATTTACGTACTTCCTGATTCACCCCACGGCTTTCATTTAGCCAACTTTTGAGTCCACCGTCTAATACAGCCACCCTGTCATGCCCCATCCAGCGAAACATCAACCAGAGTCGAGAAGCCGCCATCAGTCCAGATTCGGCGTCATAACAAATAACTTGTGTTGTTGGAGTTATTCCCCAGCTGGATAAGAGCTTTGCAAATTGTTCGGCAGTCGGAAATGGGCGACGGCCAGTTTTCCCCGGAATTATCAAGCCGGATAAATGTTCTGATACGTCAGCATGAATTGCACCGGGAATGTGTGCTTCGTCATAAACTCTTTTACCCCAAGTTTCATCATCTAAAGTAAATCGCACATCAATAATCAAAAAATCTGGATTATCTAAATTGCGCGCAAGATCTTCGGTTGAGATAAGTGTCTTAAATGTCATTACATATCACTCTTCACAAGGCTATCGGGTCCCGTTAGAGTACTACAGTGAGTATGACATCGCGAAGTTCGCTAGTAACACAAGGTCGAGATCGCAGCCCCAATCGCGCGATGTTGCGAGCGCTAGGAATGCAAGGCGATGATTTTTCCAAACCACAGGTTGGCATCGCATCTTCTTATAACACCATTACTCCCTGCAATATGTCACTGAGAACTATCGCAGAACACGTAGCAACAGGTGTTAGAAGTAATGGCGGATTCCCGATGGAATTCGGAACGATTACTGTCTCTGATGTAATTTCTATGGGGCACGAAGGTATGCATTTTTCGCTTGTTAGTCGTGAAGTAATTGCAGATTCTGTTGAAACAGTTATGCAAGCAGAGCGTTTAGATGCAATGGTTACTTTAGCTGGATGTGACAAGAGTATCCCGGCCATGTTGATGGCTGCGGCGCGAATAAATGTGCCAAGTGTTTTAATGTATGCCGGCTCATTGCTTCCAGGTAAAACTACATTACAAGACGGAAGTGAAATCAAAGTAAATATCGTTACATCTTTTGAGGCAGTCGGTGCCAACGCTCGAGGACTTATGTCTGACGAAGACTTGGACAGAATTGAAAAAGCTGCCTGTCCAAGCGCTGGAACATGTGGTGGCATGTACACCGCTAACACAATGGCCAGCGCATCTGAGGCGATGGGAATGTCACTTCCTGGCTCCTCCTCTCCCTCCGCAGTTGATCAACGACGAACACCACTTGCTGAATTGGCTGGCGCCGCTGTAATCAACATGTTAAAAAACGGAATTACCACAAGTGACATAATCACCAAGAAATCTTTAGAGAATGCAATAACTGTTGTTATGGCACTTGGTGGGTCCACAAATGCCGTGCTTCACCTGCCAGCAATTGCCCATGAACTCGGAATTGATTTGTCTCTGGAAGATTTTAAACGCATTGGTGCCCGGGTTCCGTTGCTGGCAGATTTAAAGCCATTCGGCGAATATGTAATGTTCGATATGGATAAAGTCGGCGGTGTCCCAGTGGTAATGAAAATATTGCTGGAAGAAGGTTTGCTGCATGGTGATTGCATGACCGTTACGGGTAAAACGGTTGCGGAAAATTTACGTGATATCGCGCCACCGGCAGCTGATGGAAATGTAATTCATCCAGCCGATAAACCTTTTGGTAAAAACGGGGGAATAACAATTCTCGCCGGCTCATTAGCTCCTGAAGGTGCCGTAGTTAAAAATGCTGGGGTTGGGGTTGAAATTTTCCAAGGAGCGGCAAGAGTATTTAATCGTGAGGAGGCAGCCATGGAAGCGCTTTCGAATGGAACAATCCAAAAGGGTGATGTGGTTGTAATTGCCTACGAAGGTCCAAAGGGTGGGCCTGGGATGCGTGAGATGTTGATGATTACAAGTGCAATCAAAGGGGCGGGATTAGGTAAAGATGTCCTGTTAATTACCGATGGCAGATTCTCCGGAGGAACAACTGGTTTGTGCGTTGGACACGTTTCGCCAGAAGCCACCGATGGCGGGCCAATTGGTTTAATTAAGGATGGAGACCAAATTCGAATTGATATTCCGGCTGGAAGATTAGAGCTGCTAGTCGAAAATAGTGAATTAGCAAAACGTAAAAAAGAATTTGTTAGTCTTCCGCCCAGGTATACGAAAGGTGTCCTGGCTAAATACGCAAAGCTTGTAGGTTCTGCTACATACGGAGCTGTTTGCTCTTAAAAAACTGGTGGCTCGGCGTGCGGATTTGAACCTTCGAAGGCAGAGCCGGGGGATTTACAGTCCCCTCCCATTGGCCGCTCGGGCAACCCGCCAGGGTTTTTTACGGCAGAGCGCAGATTACCTTATTAACACGTTCACC
>CAILYP010000217.1:0-7265 GCA_903838475.1 uncultured Actinomycetes bacterium
GTTTCGCAGATGATGGGACTAACACGTGAGCAAACGCTTGCTGCAGTCTCCCTTGCCTGGGTTGATGGCCAATCACTTCGTACCTATCGCCACTATCCAAATGCTGGATCTCGTAAATCTTGGGCAGCAGGCGATGCCACCTCACGCGCCGTGCGATTAGCGCTGATTGCTAAGACTGGTGAAATGGGTTACCCAACAGCACTTTCTGCAAAAACCTGGGGTTTTTATGACGCTTCATTCCGCGGAAATTCCTTTAAGTTTCAGCGCGCCTATGGCTCGTATGTAATGGAGAACGTACTTTTTAAAATCTCATTTCCAGCAGAATTTCATTCACAAACTGGTGTTGAAGCGGCAATGACAATTCACAAAAAGATGATTGAGCTAGGTAAAACATCAGAAGACATCAAGAGTGTTTCAATTCGCACTCATGAAGCGTGCATCCGAATAATTGATAAACAAGGCCCACTTAATAATCCGGCCGATCGTGATCACTGTATTCAATACATGGTTGCAGTTCCGCTCATCTTTGGTCGCTTAACAGCCCGTGATTATGAAGATGATGTCGCAGCCGATGCTCGCATTGATGTCCTGCGTGAGAAAATTACCTGCGTTGAAGATACAACCTTTACTGCTGACTATCATGATCCAGAGAAGCGATCGATTGCGAACGCTTTGACAGTCGTATTCAACGATGGAAGCGCATTAGATGAAGTTGTTGTGGAGTATCCAGTAGGGCATGCGCGCCGCCGCGTCGAAGGAATCCCACTTCTTCACGCGAAATTTAAGACTAACTTAAATCGTATCTTCAAGCAGGAACAGCAAGATGCAATATTGAAGATTTCTCTTAATCGCGCTGAATTAGAAAAAATGGCAGTCGTTGATTATATGGATCTATATGTAAATGAGGATTACAAACCTAATCTTTAAGAATTATTACTTAGCCAGATTTAATACATAATTTAGGGCTGGTCCTGCCAGGCGATCATGAATGTTAAAGAAAGTATCGGCAGCGGTAAAACCAGCCCAATTTTTTGGCAAGAATTCTTTAGGTAGGCCTGGATCAAAATATGGCGCATAGCGCCAGTTGGTTAATATCTTCGTATAGTCGCGAAAAGCTCGCTCTGAATCAATCGCACTTCGCCTGCTAGACCAATATGTCGCAACGGGTCGAGCCGTTTTTGTAAATGATTTGTAGACCTCTTGAATTCCGTCAAGATCCCACCAATTAGCCACGGCAGCTTGCGTGGGCGTAAAAGCCAAATGTTCGGCGGAAAAAATGTTCATATATTTTTCAGCGTTGAGTGATCGCACAAGTGCAATTGCATCATCGGTTAGTTGCCGAGGCGCTATCCATAAGCCACCGGTGACCTGAGCGAAGCCGATGCGTACTAAGCGAGAGCGCAGCTTGTAGCGAACCTCGCGCATATCTTCGGGAATAGAAAACGCGATAAGAATCCATCCAAGATTTACAGGGGATTCACGCCGACGAAAGAAGCGTGCATCTCCTTGGTCAAATGTCTTCCACATTTGTGGACTCACGGAATAGCCGACTACTCCATTGTGCTTCTTCGAGATCAGAATATCTCGACGCTTAAATCGAGCCAGCGCGCTTCTTGCTGCATCTTCTTGGACTTCAAGTACATCACATAATTGGATTATTGAATTTGCAGAAAACCAACCCCCATTATTGCGGCTAAATGCTGCGTAAATTGTGAAAATCAGAGATTGTGGACGGGCTGACCTATCAACCAAATCACGGGCTTCGCCAGTAAAGATGCTATCCATGCGACAAATGCTAGTGTGAGCATCTTAGAAAGCAAAGAGCATTGCCATTTTATTAGTTTCCTAACTGCAGCGAAAGGTCCATCATGAATGGGGCATTTGTAGAGAAGGTTCGATTGCTTGAATGGATGGAAACCGATGCTGCTGGACATCAGCACTACACATCAGTCTTTCGCTGGGTTGAAGAATGTGAATCAGCTCTGTATCGCAAGTTAGAACTTCCTTCAACTCTCTTTGGTCAAATTCCTCGCGTGAAAGTAGCGATGGAATATAAAAGGCGAATTTATTTTGGTGAAGAAATAAGAACCCGTTTGCAAGTTATGCGAGTAGGCACTAGCTCACTAGAACTAGGGTTTACTGCACACGTTGATGGTGAGTTAGCGGCCGAAGGTACGTATGTCATTGTTCACGCACCAGTAATTAATGAAGGATCAAAGCCTTGGCCAGAGAAATGGCGCAAAGCATTTTTAAGTAATTAATTACTTAATTAATTTAGAAACCATCAATCCACTGCCCCCACCAACTCCACCACCGGGCCATGTGCCAGATCCACAAATAAACAAGGATTTAATTGGTGTGCGATGCCTGATCCAACCTGGAGTTGGACGCAAAAAGAAAAATTGCGCTGGATGGTGACTTCCACCCAGAGAGTCGCCCTTGATCAGATTTGGGTTGTAGCGTTCTAAATCGACAGGCGAGAGAACTTTGCGAGACAAGATTAATTGCTTTAAACCTGGAGCGTATTTTTCTAGATTTTCAATGATGCGGTCTGCATATTGTTCTGAGATCTCATCCCAATTTTTACCGCTGATGACACCAGAAGCATCACCGCGAATCTCTAATGGCAGAACGCGCACTTGTATCCATAAGACATGTTTGCCGGCCGGAGCGCGAGTTGGATCACTCACGGTCGGTTGCCCAATGACAAGTGCTGGAGTAGTAGGAAGCATTCCACCAGCAGCATGGGCATAGGTGAGCGCTAAATCATCGATGTATGGGGCAATATGAACGTAATTAAATTCTTTTGCTGTGGGATCAATCCACTCAGGAAGTTGGTCTAGCGCAAGATGAATCATCATGGTGCCAAGCCCGGGGCGGAAATTGTTCAGCTCTTTCGTTTCGGGGGCTTCATGCAGCAGATTCGGTAGGAGCGCTGGGTTAACGTTTGCAATAATGTTCTTAGCCATAATTCGCTCACCAGTTGAGGTCAGCACGCCAACTGCTTTATTAGATTCAACGAGAATTTCAGTAACCCTGACACCGCTACGAAGTTGACCGTTATTCTTTTCAATAACTTTAACAAGAGAATTGATAAGTGTGTTTGCCCCGCCCTTCCCAAGCACCATTCCAAACTCTTGGCCCCCAATAGATTCTAAAAAGGAGAAGAGAGCTCCACCTGAAATATCTGGACCATAGTCAAGATGCATACCCCAAATCGCAGCGAGTGCTTTAGTTTCGGGATGTTCGAAGTGCTCTTCGGTAAACGCCCTACTTGATTGCAACAACAATCGAATGAGATTAAGAGTTTCCTCGGTTCCAATTTTCCGCCAAGTCTTAAAGAGGGATTTCAGCGCTGCGAAGGAGGGAAGCTCTGTGCCCAGAATTGGAAATAAGTGCGGAGCTAGTTGACCGAGTTTATTTGTGAGTTCTTTCCAGGACTCCACATCTTCTGGAGCAACGCGCGCCAAAGTTTCAAGATTTTTCTGGCGATCCATGGTGATGCCGATCATTTTTCCATCAGGGAATAGCGAGCAATAGGGTTTATCCGATGGGACAAATTCAAGTCCAGCTGAAATCAAGTCATCTTTTAGTGAGGCCATCACGCCTCCGCCTGCAAACAGACTGAGGTTTGTCGCAAATAGGTCATGCTTGAAACCGGGCAAAGTTATTTCTTCAGTGCGGACAGCACCTCCAAATGCGTCGGCCTGTTCTAGGACGAGTACCTTTTTTCCCTGTTTACTTAAGAGTGCGCCAGCAGATAGGCCATTGATCCCAGAGCCAATAATCAGAACGTCGGTCATTCCCAAATCCTCTCACGAGGCGATAGGTTTACAACATAAGAGTTACTTATGGATGCTAGTGAAAGTTAGTGGAGGTTAGTAGTGAACCGCAGTGATGTCATAATCGTCGGAAGTGGAATAAATGCTTTAGTGGCCGCAGCTATTTTGGCGAAGTCAGGGAAGAAAGTCCTGATATGTGAAAGAAATAACGTGCCAGGCGGTGCTATTAAGACAGTTACAGATGCGACACTTCCCGGTTTTACACATGAGCTACTTTCAAGCTGGCACCCACTTTTTGTCGGTGGGCCTGCCTACGCCGAGCTGAAATCAGATCTTGAAGCGCAAGGATTGGTTTATAAAAATACCCAGAAACCAACAGGCGTGGTCTGCCAAGGAGGCAGCGCGATACTTTCAACCGACTTAGCGGCAACAGCAGCAGAATTTGCTCGCCTGGGTGATGGCGAAGCTTGGACTGCAATGCTCAATGAGTTTTTGGGCAAGATTGATTTAGCATTTGGTTTGTTAGGCGCAGACTTATGGCGAGCAAATTCGCTTAAGCTACTTCGCACTGCGCGCAAGCGTTTTGGTAACCGGGGACTAGTTGCAACAGGAGCTGAACTTCTTGAGCCTGCCTCTCCGTGGCTTGATCGCACTTTTACCTCGCCAGTGAGTAAAGCGCTTTTAGCTCCATGGGCGCTTCACAATGGACTTGGCCCAGATGATGCAAGTAGTGCATTTATTACTAAAGTCATTGGAGCCGCTGTTGCGCTCGGTGGAATGCCAGTTCCGGTCGGTGGCGGAATCAAACTTGTTGATGCACTACTTGGAATAATTAAGAATCACGGCGGAGAAATTTTGACTAACGCTGATGTCGTGAAGATAAATGTTTCAGGCGGTCGGGCAACCGGAGTTCGCCTCGCAGATGGCCGAGAATTTATTGCGGCTAAATCAGTTATTGCCTCATCTACACCACAAGGACTTTATGAAGGCTTACTGAAGGGCGAAGATCTTCCAATCGAGACTACTAAAGCTGCGGATGCATTTAGATATGGCCGAGCAGCTATACAAATACATCTAGCGCTCTCTGAGCCACCAGTCTGGAAAGCAGATGCGGGACTTAAAGATGTTGCGATTGTTCACGTTCTCGACGGAATGAACTCGCTATCAGAATCTGTAAATGCAGCTAATCGAGGATATCTGCCGAGTCGTCCAACCATCGTTGTTGGGCAACCTACCAGCGTTGATCCTTCTCGCGCACCCGAGGGAAAATTTATTTTGTGGTTACAGCTTCAAGAAAATCCTCAAAAAATTCTCGGCGACCTTGCTGGTGAAATTGCTGCAGGAGATGGCACCTGGAACGATGAAAGACTCAATGCATACGCCGACCGAGTAATTGATCAGCTATCTGAGCAGATTACAAACTTAAGAGAAGCAACGCTTGCCAAAGTCGTTTTAGGGCCAAAGCAAATTGAAGATATGAATAAAAACCTAGTTGGCGGAGATCCGTATGCTGGAGATTGTCGTATCGATCAATACGCAGTCTGGCGGCCACTTGCAAGTGCAACGGGGCACAAGACTCCGATTAAAGATTTGTGGCATATCGGAGCTTCAACGCATCCCGGCCCAGGACTTGGCGGAGGGTCTGGATATCTTGTGGCAAAGCGTCTCACCAAGAAGAAATTTTTAAGAAGATAGAGAAATTAGATATAAAAAAGCGGGCCAGATAAACTCTGGCCCGCTTTTTTACTACTTTTTATTTCTGAATAAGTGCCAATACGCGACATGGACTTCCAGATCCACCAACAATCTTGAGTGGAGCAGCAATAACAATTGCGCCTTGCGCTGGTAGCTTGTCAAGATTACGGAGCTGAGTTAAGCCGTACTTGTTATTTCCCATCAACATATTGTGACAAGGAAATGGAACTGAGAGGCTAAATCCAGCGCCCGCATCAATTCCGACAGTTTCTACTCCAAGACCAAGCACATCGCGCTTTGTACCAAGGAGGTCTGCTGCTTCAACTGTTAGGCCAGGTGTGTGCGGACCATTTTCATCGGCGTTAGCAAATGCCTTTGGATCATCGCCAAACTTTGACCAACCAGTACGGAAGAGAACCCATGCGCCTTTTGGAATTGCGCCATGCTCTTTCTCCCAAGCTTCGATGTGTGAAACATCTAGAAGGAAATCTGGATTTGCTTGCGCTTCTTTTACGAAATCGAGTACTACTGCCGGTCCGATGAGGCGGCTGGCAGGTACTGAAGCAACGTCGTCAAGATCCTTTCCGGTGATCCAGTGATTAGGTGCATCAAAGTGTGTACCTGTGTGCTCGCCTGTGTGGAAGTTATTCCAATACCAAGCTGGACCCTTCTCATCGTAATGAGAAATTTCTTCTAATTTGAATGTTGCGGTCTGGCCAAATTCAGGCGGTAAATTTAAAATTGGTGTTTCAGAATGCAATGGTGAAGTCAGGTCGAGGACCTGAACTGCGCCAGATGCAAGCTCATTAGCAAGGGCGGTTAGATTGGCCATGCAGTGTCTCCTTATAGCTAGATCTAGATAGAGGTGGGGCTAGCGGCTGAGATTAACGCGGATTGGCCGACTCTTCTAGCCCCCACCTAAAACGAGTGTGACGAATGTGACGGTCGTCAATAATAGGCACGGCGTATTTAAGGCCACAATCGGTGGACACGCTTAGGTGCTGATGGCACAATTACCGAAGCGTTGTCCTCAATTGCAAAGTGACTTGGAGTCCCATGGCTGAGCGTTCGTTTGCAGCAGAAGTTGAAAAGCTACGTGTAGGTGCCGGCGAAGAATTTTTGGGCGAAGGAATTCTTGCAGTGACTAAGGCCCTGCTCCAATCTGGAGTTGCGTATGTGGGCGGATACCAAGGCGCTCCTATTTCGCACTTGATGGATGTATTGGGCGATGCCAAAGAAATTTTAGATGAGCTTGGAATTCATTTTGAGAACAGTGCGTCAGAGGCAACTGCTGCAGCGTCGCTTGCTGCTTCAGTGCATTATCCACTGCGCGGTGCGGTAACTTTTAAATCAACCGTTGGTACCAATGTTGCGTCGGACGCTCTTGCCAATTTATCTTCTGGTGGAGTAACGGGCGGTGCACTCATTATTGTTGGTGAGGATTACGGCGAAGGCTCTTCCATTATGCAAGAGCGCTCACACGCGTTTGCTATGAAGTCGCAAATCTGGCTTATGGATCCTCGTCCAAATCTCACTGCAATTGTTGATTCTGTCGAATCTGGTTTTCAACTATCAGAAGCTTCCAATACTCCTGTCATGTTGCAACTTCGTCTGCGTTCATGCCATTTACATGGTCGTTTTGTTGCCAAAGATAATGTCCGCTCAAAATTCACTTTGAAAGAAGCACTTGAGCAACCACGTCGTGCGACTGATCGAATTGTGTTGCCTCCATCTAGTTTCCTTCATGAGCAGGAAAAAATAAATACGCGTTGGCCGCAAGCCGTTAAA
>CAILYP010000218.1:0-62127 GCA_903838475.1 uncultured Actinomycetes bacterium
GCCAGCGCATCACCTGGGTTCTTATCGAAAGTTGAAACAAACTCTGGCTTAGGCCCGGTGAAAGGGTGATGAACAGCAGTCCAGCCCGAATTCGGATCCTCGGCATCTACACGTTCAAACATGGGAGCATCAACAACCCAAAGGAATTTCCAAACACCCGGTTCAATCAGATCGCAGCGCTTGCCAACTTCTAAGCGCACTGCACCAAGTAGCGCTTGAGAGGTCGAAATCTCTCCAGCTGCAAAGAAAATAGCATCTCCTGGTTTGGCATGTACATGCTTCGCGATACCAGATGCTTCACTCTCGGAAAGATTTTTAGCAACTGGTCCAGCTAAAGTGCCATCTTCTTGAATCAGAATATAAGCCAGCCCCTTAGCCCCGCGAGCTTTAGCCCAATCTTGCCAAGCGTCGAGCTCTCTACGTGCCGAACTAGCGCCACCCGGCATGACAACTGCGCCCACATATGGTGCTTGAAATACTCGAAATGATGTCTCTTTAAAGAACTCGTGGCATTCGACAATCTCTAAATCAAATCGTAAATCAGGTTTATCCGAACCGTATCTTCGCATCGCATCGGCATACGTCATATGAGCGATAGGCAGAGGGATTTGATAATTGGCGACCTTCTTAAATACCTGCGATAAAACATTCTCGGCAACTGCGAGAACGTCCGCTTGATCTACAAAGGACATCTCAATATCGAGTTGCGTGAATTCTGGTTGGCGATCTGCTCTTGAGTCTTCATCGCGGAAACAGCGGGCAATCTGGTAGTACCGCTCCATACCAGCCACCATCAAAAGTTGTTTAAATAATTGCGGCGACTGAGGAAGTGCGTACCAAGATCCTGGCTGAAGACGTACTGGAACCAAAAAGTCGCGCGCACCTTCGGGGGTGGATCGAGTGAGATACGGAGTTTCTATTTCTAAAAATTCCAAATCATCCATAACTGAACGGATTGCTGATGTAACCTTTGAGCGAAGGCGCAAATTTTTAGCTGGCCCCTCTCGGCGCAAATCTAGATATCTGTATTTAAGTCGAATCTCTTCTGAGACATTTACGGCTTCACCACTATCAACTTGAAAAGGTAGCGCAGCAGCTTCACTCAATACTTCAAGCTTCTGGCAATCAATTTCTATCTCTCCAGTTGGGATATTTGCGTTTTCATTTCCGGCTGGCCTGGCAGTTATAACGCCGGTAATAAGTACACACCACTCAGCTCGCAGCGCTCCAGCTATTTCATCTTTAATGACAACCTGTACTGCACCTGTTGAATCTCTTAGATCGATGAAAGCAACCCCGCCGTGATCTCGGCGCCGAGCAACCCAACCAGCGAGTGTGACGGTTGACCCGACATCGCCTTTACGAAGGGACCCTGCATCATGCGTTCTTAACATCAATCAATCTCCATTAATTAGCTCAATCTGCGATTTAAAGGACGGTGCGAAGATCCTCCTGCAAGGCTTGAAGCCTAACGGAAGTCGATTCTCCTGTTTGCATATTTTTAATCTCGGCCAATCCGGAGGCCAATTCATCATCCCCTAATACCAAAGCGAATCTGGCACCTGACTTGTCGGCAGCTTTCATTCCACCCTTTAGGGCTCGATCGCCGTAGGCGATATCGACCGAGTGGCCAGCTAGCCGCAAGGACTGAGCAACTCGCACAGCTTCTGATTTAGCCTCACTGCCGATTGGAACAATAAATAATTGCAAGGCCTTATCTTTTGGCAACTCTATATTTTCAGCTTCGCAGGCCAACAAAACGCGATCAACCCCCAAGCCAAATCCGATTCCAGACAAATCAGCTCCGCCTAGTTGGCTCATGAGACCGTCATAACGTCCACCACCACCGATACCAGATTGAGCTCCAAGCCCGTGATGTACGAATTCGAATGCCGTACCTGTGTAATAGTCCAGGCCCCGGACCATGCGCTTATTTATTGTGAAGCTAATGCCAAAAGTTGCAAGGGACTGCTGCACTCGAAGAAAGTGGCTCTCACTTTCCTGACTTAGGTAATCCAGAAGTACAGGGGCTTCATTCATCATTAAGCGAATCTCTTCACGTTTGTCATCAAAAAGTCGGAGCGGATTTAAAGCTGCGCGCTGCGTTGTAGCGTCATCTAATTCAAGAGTAGAAATAAATTGGCGCAAATCGACCAAATACCTCTCCCGCGTTTGGGCATCTCCTAATGAGGTAATTTCCAGGTGGTAATCACTAAGTCCCAACTTTTTGAAGGCATTATCTGCAACCGCAATTACTTCAGCATCAATCTCAGGATCTTGGAGTCCAATGGCCTCAATACCAACTTGGTAAAATTGTCGATATCGCCCAGCCTGGGGTCTTTCGGCTCTAAAGAACGGACCTGAATACCAAACTTTTACCGGCAATTGCCCACGATCCAAATTATGTTCAATGACAGATCGCATGACACCAGCAGTGCCCTCGGGGCGTAGCGTAATTGAGCGACCACCTCGATCTTCGAAGGTATACATCTCCTTCGAAACTACATCAGTGGATTCACCGACACCCCTAGCAAATAGTTCGGTATCTTCAAAAACTGGAAGTTCAATGAGTTGGTAACCACTAACTTGGGCTGACTCAATCAAGGTCTCACGGACGAATTCAAAGTGTGCAGATCTATCAGGAAAATATTCACTTACCCCTTTAGGGGCTTGATATCTACTCATCTATCCCCCACTTCCTTTAAATCCAAAAATGACGATTGAAGATACGGATTCTTTTTCCGCTCGCGGGCAATTGTAGTTTGGGAACCGTGCCCTGGGAGAACAATTAGCTCATCATCAAGGGTCAATATTTGATTTCGCAAGGTAGCTTTCATTTCGCGGGCAGAACCCGTCGGTAGGTCGGTGCGGCCAATGGATCCTTCAAAAAGTACATCCCCTGCGATCAAGTATTCGCTATCCACTACGAAAATAGCGGAGCCCGCCGTGTGGCCTGGGGCATGGCGCACTTCCACCGACAACCCAGCCATCTTTACACTTTCGTTACCGCTAAATTCAACGACCTCTGCTGGTTCGGTGAATGACGAACTACCAAACTGTTTAATAATTTGTTCAGAAGGGCCGCCGGGCGTCAACGCTTTCATTGGATTTGAAATTAACGCCCGATCACGGGTGTGAATCATTGCCGGGATTCCATACCCATCGGCTACAGGTACAACAGAAAACATATGGTCCAGATGTCCATGAGTCAGAATTACTGCAACTGGCTTTAAATTAAATTTATTTGTTACTTCCCGAACCCGAGCCAGAATCGAAGGTGCGGTAATTCCAGGATCTACGATGATGCACTCCGAGTTTCGGGCTGGAGCTACTACCCAGCAGTTAGTACCGAAATACTCGGCTACAACTGACTCAATAAGCATGGCCTCATCATGCCAGTCCCGACTAAACCAGCCAGATTCCGCCGTCTAATTTGAGCGTGAACTTTCGCACTCCCCCGTAAACCTGTACCTTTGCCACTTACTTGTCCTTATATTCCAGATAACGGTAGCTCCCAAGAGCAGAAATCTTGGGCGTGACGCGCAACAGAAGGAGCACGACCATGACAGAAGCATCATTCTCCCCCGCATCGGCGCTAGTCGGAGATCCATCTGCGTTTGGTCGAGTGGCAGAAGACGGAATCGTTTATGTTCGCACTCCTGAAGGTGAACGCGCTGTCGGTTCTTATCCTGGCAAAACTCCGGAAGAGGCGCTGGCATATTTTGTTCGTAAGTTTGAAGCAGTTGCTTCCGAAGTGGCTCTATTGGCTGCTCGAATTAAAAGCGGAGCACTTGTCCCTTCCGATGCACTCGAGGCAGTCGCCAAATTGCGCCTACAAGTTCAAGCTCTCAATGGAGTAGGCGATTTAGCAACTCTTGCCTCCGCGGTCGAGCAGATACCAGATTTGATTGAAGGACATCGCGCAGCATATGAGTCACGTAAAGAAGCAGAGAAGGTTGCAAAAGAGGCAAAACGCGCAGAGGCCCTTGTTATTAAGGAAAAGATTGTTACTGAAGCTGAATCGTTAACTCTTTCGGAGAGCTGGAAGGTAACCGGCGAGCGTCTTAAAGTACTTCTCGATGAATGGAAAGCAGCGCCTAGATTAGATAAAAATGCAGATGCTGCACTATGGAAGCGTTTTTCTGCTTCCCGAAATAAATTTGATAAGCGCCGCCGTACACATTTCTCTCAACTTGAGGCAACGTCGGCAGCAGTAGCTTCCAAGAAGCAAGAGATTGTGGCCGAAGCGGTAAAGCTTGCGACTTCAAAGGAATGGTTACCAACTGCAAAACGTTTCAAGGAGCTCATGGATGCATGGAAAGCTTCGGGTCGGGGTAAGCAAAGTGTTGATGCCAAGCTATGGGAGCAATTTAAAGCTGCACAGAACCAATTTTTTGCTTCTAAAAACGCTGATTTAGAGAAGCGTCAAGGAACAATGGCTGAGAATTTGAAAAAACGTGAAGAGTTAATTGTTGAGATTGAATCAATACTTCCAGTTACTGATATTAATTCAGCACGCAAGAAGTATCGCGATCTCAGTGAAAAGTGGTTCAAGATCGGAATGACTGAGAGAGCTAAGCGTGCTGCGTTAGACGCTCGTTTTGAAAAAGTAGAAAGTGCAATTGAGTCACTAGCAGCTGAGCATTCCCGTCGTACCGATCCAACAGCCATTGCTCGCGCAAATAGTGTGGTTGAGGGACTCGTGGATGCCATCGAGCAATATGAGGAGCAGGCTGCGAAAGCAGAGGCTGCCGGTAATACTGCTAAAGCCATAGTCGCACGTGAAGCTGCTGCAGCTCGTAAAGTTTGGCTTGAAGAAGCTCAAAAAGGACTTGCTGACTTCAATAAATAACTAGTTATTAGTTATGCGATAAACATCGTAAACGCCTTGAATGCCTCGTACCGCACCAATCACTGAATCTAGGTGTGAGGCATCGGCCATTTCGAAGGTAAATCGTGAGATGGCAACGCGATCTTTAGAAGTAGATACTGCTGCATTTAAAATATTGACGTGTTGGTCAGATAAAGCTTGGGTAACATCTGAGAGCAAGCGATTTCGATCTAAAGCCTCTACTTGAATATTCACGAGAAAAACAGATTTAGCTGAAGCATTCCATTTCACATTAACAATACGATCGCCTTGGGTCTCAATGAGATCCACAATATTGATGCAATCTTCTCTATGTACCGAAACACCACTACCTCGAGTGACAAAACCCGTGATCTCATCCCCAGGTACTGGCGTGCAGCATCGAGCTAATTTCACCATTACCTCCCCCACGCCTTCCACATCGACTCCCGAAGAAGAGCGTTTGGTGGACTCGCGGTGCGTTGGGGTAAAGAAGTGATCTACACTCGATTCAGCATGTACGGGCTCATCAGAGAATAGATGCCCTAGCTTCTCAGTTATGGAAGCAGATGAAACGTGACCGTTGCCAATTGCCGCATACATAGATTCGATATCCGGGTAATGCAAATCGTGTGCCAACTCTAAAATTGCTTGACCTGCAAAAATCTTTTGAAGTGGAAGTCCAGCTTTGCGCATCTGTCTTGCAAGTGATTCTCGGCCTGCATCAACTGCTTCTTCTTTGCGCTCCTTAGTGAAGTGGGATTTAATTTTTGACCGAGCGCGCGGGGAAACTACGAAATTTAACCAGTCGCGGCTGGGACCAGCGTTTGGGTTCTTATTCGTCACAACATCAACAACATCACCATTAGCTAAATGGGATTCCAACGGAACTAACTTTCCATTTACTTTAGCTCCCACGCACCGGCTTCCAACTTCAGTGTGGACAGCGTAAGCGAAGTCAACTGGAGTTGATCCGGCTGGAAGCGCAATCACACTTCCTTTGGGGGTAAATACAAAGACTTCTGGTGTCTTTAAATCAAAGCGCAGTGCATCCAAAAATTCATTTGCATCCTCAGTTTCTTGTTGCCATTCATGTAGCTGTTTCAGCCATAAAACATTTGGATCTTGCGGCTCATTCTCTGATTTCTTCTCTTTATATTTCCAGTGTGCAGCGATTCCGTATTCAGCCCGCGAGTGCATTTCGAATGTGCGAATTTGGATTTCAACTGCTTTACCCGTTGGACCAATCACAGTTGTATGTAAGGATTGATAAAGGTTGAATTTCGGCATCGCAATGTAATCCTTGAACCGCCCAGGAACCGGACTCCAGCGTGCATGGATGGCTCCAAGCACTGCATAGCAATCACGTACGTTTTCAACCAAAACTCGGATACCGACCAGATCATAAATTTCATTAAAGTCTCGGCCACGAACGACCATCTTTTGATAGACGGAATAGAAATGTTTTTGGCGCCCAGTTACTTTTGCGCTAATCCCATCCTCGGATAAATCTCCAAGAATTGCATCGACAAATAAGGTCGTAAGTTTTTCTCTGGATGGGGACCGCTCGGCAACCAGCCGTTCAATCTCTTCAAACTTCTTAGGCTCAAGTGCCTTGAAAGAAAGATCTTCCAACTCCCACTTCATGGC
The DNA here is from genome assembly GCA_903838475.1 of uncultured Actinomycetes bacterium. Classification (GTDB taxonomy): domain Bacteria; phylum Actinomycetota; class Actinomycetes; order Nanopelagicales; family Nanopelagicaceae; genus PALSA-747. The sequence goes on from CAILYP010000218.1 coordinate 6,500, forward strand.
ATTCATGCCAAGACGGTGTGCAAGGGGCGCGTAAATATCTAAAGTCTCACGAGCTTTGCGACTTGCTGATTCTGGGCTAACAAACTGCCAGGTACGTGCGTTATGCAATCGATCGGCGAGCTTAATAACTAAAACTCGGATGTCGCGAGACATGGCAACAACCATCTTGCGCAAAGTCTCAGCCTCGGCAGTTGGCCCATACGTTAATTTATCTAGCTTCGTTACACCATCTACCAGCTGTGCTACTTCTTTTCCGAAATCAATTTGTAGTTGCTCTAAATGATATTGCGTATCTTCAACTGTGTCATGGAGAAGAGCTGCAACAATGGTTGCAAAATCCATTCCAAGCTCGGCCAATATTTCAGCCACCGCGACTGGATGCGTTATGTATTCCTCGCCAGACTTACGAGTTTGCCCTAAATGAGCCTGCTTTGAAATTTCAAAGGCGCGTTCTAATTCAGATGTATCAAATCCAGCATGGTGATCGGACAGAATCTTTGCAAGCGGCTCTATTAGTGGATTCATAGAGAGCCGCTCGTATTCACATCTGTAAGACTAATTAGCGCTTCTTGGTTGACTTACGCTTAGGCTGATTACGAGGCCCACGTACACGGTCTTCCTTTGAGTGCGTCGATGTTACGACTCCGGGAACAGACTCGGTAGAAAACTTCTCGGCCGGAGCGCCACTACGAACTGCAACGCGCTTGCGAAGAGCAACCATCGCAGGCTCACGCTCGCGTAGTGTTGCAAGAATCGGTGTTGCAACGAAAATTGAGGAATACGTTCCTGTTGCAAGTCCAATGAACAAAGCCAACGAAAGATCTTTGAGGGTTCCAGCCCCAAGCAGTCCAGCGCCAACAAAGAGAATTGAAGCTACTGGCAATAGTGCGATCAGAGAAGTATTGAAAGAACGGACCAAAGTTTGGTTCACGGCTAAATTCGCAGCTTGAGAGTAAGTCTGCTTTGCAGTGGTCGTGATTGAACGGGTATTTTCTCGGACCTTGTCGAAGACGACAACAGTGTCATATAGCGAGTAACCCAGAATCGTTAAGAATCCAATAACAGTCGCCGGAGTTACGTCAAAGCCAACCAGTGCGTAGATTCCAACGGTAATAAACAAATCGTGGATAACAGCGATGATTGCGGCGATTGCCATCTTCGGCTCAAATGCCAGAGCCAAGTAAAGCATCACAACGATAATGAAACCGATCAGGCCATAAAGAGCCCGCTTGGTAATTTCCTTACCCCATGAAGGTCCAATACTCAACGTATCAATGTTTGTAGATTGCACGCTGTAGATTTTTGCAAGATTAGCTTTGAGAGTATCGCTCTGCAGGTTGGTAAGCGCGCCAGTTTGAACTCGCACTTTGTCATTACCAATTTTTTGAACAATAGCTTCAGACGTTATGCCAGAGTCTTTAAGGGCTTGATTTGCTCCATCAATGGTTGAGTTTGGAGAAGTCACAGTGAATGCAGATCCACCTTTAAATTCGATTCCAAGCTTTAACCCTTGAATGCCAAGCGCTGCGGCAGACACGATAATGAGAACACCAGAGAATGCATAAAAGCGACGGCGTTTTCCTATGAAATCAATCGATTTTTCACCGCGATAAAGGCGACCGCCAATTCCTGAGAGAGCCATTACGCAACATCCTTTCCTGTAACAATTCCTAAACTTTTAGCTGAGAAGCCAGAAAGGGATCCGCCGCGAGCAAAGAATGGAAGTCGAACCAAAAGCGTGACAAGTGGCTTGGTAAAGAAGAAGACGACGAAGAGATCCACAAATGTCGTAAGCCCGAGGGTAAATGCGAAACCACGCACACCACCCACAGCAAAGAAGTAGAGCAGAATCGAGGCAATCAAGGAAACAAAGTCAGCTACAAGGACTGTATGTCGAGCGCGCTGCCATCCAGTTTCAACAGCAGTTCGAAGCGAGCGACCCTCACGTACTTCATCCCGTAGGCGCTCAAAATAAACAATAAATGAGTCAGCGGTAATACCAATCGACACAATTGCTCCAGCTATACCAGCCAACGTGAGCGTAAACCCAATATATTTTCCAAGCAAAATAAAGGAGAGGTAAGTGATCAATCCAGCAACGGCGAGTGATCCGACAGAAACCAAACCAAGACCTCTGTAATAACCAATCGAATACAACACAACAAGCAACAAGCCAAGTCCACCGGCAAGTAATCCTGCACGTAACTGATCTGAGCCAAGTGTTGGTGAAATCTGCTGAACTTCTCCGCGATCAAAAGCGAGCGGCAGTGCGCCATATTTCAAAACGTTTGAAAGATCCGTCGCATCGGCTTGAGTGAAGTTACCCGTAATCTGAGCACTTCCACTATTGATTGCTTCGATGATGCGAGGCGAGGAAACTACAAGCCCATCCAGAACAATTGCTGCCTGGTTTGCAGGAGCAGCAAATCCAGTAATACGAGATGTCATTTTTCCAAATGCGGTTGTTCCATCGCCGTTGAAAGTTAGTGAAACCATCCAACCAGCTCCGCCTTGTTGATCAAGGACAGCTGCTGCTTTACTTACTTGGCTTCCCAAAACTTCTGCTGGCGCCAAAATATACTTAGTTAAGCCATCGCGACTACACGTTACAAGTGGATCAGTTGGCGCATCGACACTTCCGCCTTGGCGGTTCTTTGGGTCAGTGCAATCTAAAGCCGCAAACCTAGAATCAAGGGCCGCAGTTACGCCAGCAGGATACGTTGCGGGAGATTTTGCTGCTGCCGCAGTTGCTGTTGTCTTTGCGTTGCCGCCTCCTGACGCCAACGTCTGGCGAAAACGAAGCTCTGCAGTTTGACCAACAAGATTAACAATGCGATCTCCTGTATCACCAGGAACAGAAATTACAACTTGTCGGTTTGCTCCACTGCCTTGAGCAGAAACTTCAGATTCTGCAACACCCAGTGAGTTAACGCGCTGGCGAATAATTGATACCGCTTGGTCAATTGCAGCAGATGTGACTTTGCCTCCTGCACTACCCCGTGGGGTTAGCGTGACACTCGTTCCACCGCGAAGATCAAGGCCGAGGCGAATTTTTGTCGCACTCGTTAGACCAGCGAAAACGGAAAAGGCTATGAGAACAATGGCCAGAATTGCGATGGTACGAGCTGGGCGCGATTGTTTTTGGGTGGCTTTAGAAATATTCGCAGACATGAGGCAGGAGTCTAGGCGTCATTCGTCGGTGTGTCGAAAAGGCTGGCATAGGTGCCAGCCTTATCTGATGGTGGAGTTAGCCCCAGTTGCTGCCAACCAAGCTCTGTCGCCACTCTTCCGCGTGGAGTACGTGCTAAAAATCCCATTCTGACGAGAAAAGGCTCGGCTAGAGATTCAATAGTTTCAGCCTCTTCACCAATGGCCATTGCGAGGGTCGTAAGGCCTACTGGGCCTCCTCCAAACCGACGTACGAGCACATCCAGCAGGGCTCTATCTAGGCGATCGAGTCCATTGTCATCAACTTCATACATGGCCAGCGCACTCTGAGCATCGCTCATTCTTATATAACCATCACCACGGACCTGTGCAAAATCGCGCACTCTGCGCAGTAGTCGATTTGCAACTCTGGGAGTGCCACGTGATCTGGAGCCGATCTCATCGATTGCATCATCATCGATTGAAACCTCTAGCAGCTCGGCACTTCGACGCACGATTCGTGAGAGTGATGCATCGTCATAAAAATCTAGTTGGGCTGTGAACCCGAAACGATCGCGTAGTGGACTCGGTAGAAGTCCTGCTCGTGTTGTTGCTCCAACTAATGTGAAATGCGGTAGCTGCAGCGGGATTGCAGTCGCTCCGGCTCCCTTTCCAACTATGACATCAACACGAAAATCTTCCATGGCTAAATAAAGAAGCTCTTCCGCCGGTCGTGACATTCGATGTATTTCATCAAGGAATAAAATTTCACCTTCTACCAGTGATGAAAGAATCGATGCCAAATCTCCAGCATGCGTAATCGCAGGACCACTTGTTATTCGAATCGGTGCGCCCATTTCTGCAGCGATGATCATTGCCAACGTAGTTTTACCTAGACCGGGTGGACCGGAAAGTAAAATGTGATCAGCTGGATGGCTACGTGATTTAGCAGCATCCAGTAATAACTGAATTTGATCGGACACTCGTCCTTGACCCGTGAAGTCTGCTAATGACTTTGGACGCAGAGCTAACTCTTGCAACCTTTCAGCTTCAGCAGCGGCTGAACTTAAGAGCGATTCTTCGCGTTCACTCACTTGCGACCCCGAGATTGAAGTGCAAATTTCAAAAGTGATGCCACGGTTGCGCTATCTATTTCGCTCCCAAAATGAGCAGAAACCAAATCTAGTGCTTCATCAGTTTCTCGACTGTTAAAACCTAGTCCAAGTAACGCTTCGCTGACTTGTTCACGCCATCCAGATGCACGAGGTGTATTGCTGAGCGCCATGTTCTTAACTTTCTCCTTAAGTTCAAGAATTAGTCGCTGCGCACCTTTCTTCCCTAAGCCAGGAATTCGCTCAAGGACGGCAGGCTTCTCATTCACAATTGCAGAAAGAATTTCAGCTGCGTCATACACAGACAAGGCGGATTGAGCCACCTTTGGTCCTATGCCTGTCACGGTTTGTAGAATTTCAAAAAGTTCGCGGTCTCCCGCACTTTCAAATCCAAATAATGTAAGTGAATCTTCGCGAACGATCAGTGCGGTATGTAGATGCGCAGTGGCTCCAACATTAAGAGAAGCAGATAGTCGGGGTGAGATCTGGACCAGCATCCCAACTCCACCAACATCAATAATCGCTGAATTCAGAGACGTTGCTTTTACAGTTCCCGTTAGCATCGCAATCATGATTAAGTCTACTTTCGCGCTTTCGAGGTAGCTAGGGCAGCCGCTACTCGGGCATTTCCGGCACCGCGCCAATGATGGCAAATTGCTAGCGCCAAAGCGTCAGTGCTATCAACCGGCTTTGGAATCTCATCCAAGCCGAGTAATTTTTGAACCATCAGAGCAACTTGTTTCTTCTCTGCGCGGCCTGAACCTGTGACCGCAGCTTTAACTTCTGACGGTGTATGCATCATGACCGGAATACCTTTTCGCGCCGCAATTAAAAGTGCAACTCCAGCAGCTTGACCTGTCGCCATCGCAGTGCGCACATTGAGTTGTGAAAATACTCGCTCAACGGCCACTACATCAGGCTTATGCGCGTCGATCCAATCGATGAGTTGAGATTCCAATTCCAATAGTCGTTGCTCAAGTGGTAAATCTGGCGATGTACGAATAACGCCAACGGCAACCATGGTCAGTTTTTGGGGACCAAAACTTTCGACAACGCCCAAACCGCAGCGCGTTAGTCCAGGGTCAACTCCCAATACCTTCATGCCGTAAGCCTATCGAGGGCTAAAGAGAACTATTCGAGGCTCGCCATTACCTCATCAGATACATCAAAGTTAGCAAATACATTCTGAACGTCATCCAACTCCTCGATGACATCAATGAGGTTGAAAACCTTCTTCGCATTCTCGGCATCAAGGGGAACCGAAACGGATGGAAGGAAGGAACTATCTGCTGATTCATAGTCGATACCTGCACTTTGAAGAGCAGTACGAACCGCAACCAGGTCAGAGGATTCGCAAACCACTTGAAAATTATCACCAAAATCATTCACATCTTCTAAGCCAGCATCGAGTGCTGCTTCCATGATCTTATCTTCAGTAACTCCGCCATCTTTGGAAACCATGATCAGACCTTTGCGATTGAACATGTATGCAACCGATCCAGGATCAGCCATATTTCCACCGTTGCGGGTGACCGCGACGCGTACCTCTGACGCCGCGCGATTTCGATTATCTGAAAGACATTCGATCATTAGAGCGACTCCACCAGGTCCGTAGCCTTCGTACATAATAGTTACGTATTCTGCGCCGCCTGATTCAAGTCCAGCTCCACGCTTAATGGCACGATCGATATTGTCGGCCGGCACGGAATTCTTTTTCGCCTTCGTTACCGCATCATAAAGTGCGGGGTTACCTGAAAGATCGGCGCCACCAACACGCGCCGTTACTTCAATTGCTTTAATAAATTTAGCGAAGCTCTTTGCGCGACGCGAATCAAGAATTGCTTTCTTGTGCTTGATCGTCGCCCATTTGGAATGGCCTGACATGCTTATCTACCCCAGTCCTACTTTTATGAGTTATTACAGATTTCAGTAACAAAGTATCTATGAACCCTGTTATCTCCTGTCAATTCAGGATGAAATGATGTCGCAAGAACCTGCTTTTGTCTCACTGCGACAGGGTGCGAAACGCCCGCTATTTCTACTGAAGCCAGAATCTCTACGCCTTCATTAGCCGCTTCTACCCATGGAGCTCGAATAAAGACCGCATGCACTGGGCCAATTCCAGCAAAGTGCACATCAGATTCAAAAGAATCTACCTGACGTCCAAAAGCATTGCGGCGAACTTTCACATCCAATCCACCAAAAGTTTCTTGCCCCTTGGCGCCATCCACCAAATTATTTGCCAACAAAATCATTCCAGCGCAGGATCCATAAACTGGTAAGCCGTCTTTAATTCTTCCGGCAATTAAGTCGAAGAGATCAAAACTCCTAGCAAGCTTTGCAATCGTAGTTGACTCACCACCAGGCAGAATCAATCCATCAACGGATTTGATTTCTGCTGCCGTCTTAACCGCAAGAGCCTCTACGCCACAATCGTGGAGTGCGGCAATGTGTTCGCGAACATCGCCTTGGAGCGCTAAAACTCCTAACTTCACAGATTTATTACCAGCCGCGCTCTGCCAAACGATGTGGAACTGGAATATCTGCCACGTTAATGCCAACCATTGCTTCACCTAAGCCGCGTGAAACATCAGCAATAACTTTTGCATCCGTGTAGTAAGTAACGGCTTTCACACAGGCAGCAGCACGTTGGGCTGGATTGCCTGATTTGAAAATTCCTGAACCAATAAATACGCCATCTGCGCCAAGCTGCATCATCATGGCTGCATCTGCGGGAGTTGCCACGCCGCCGGCAGTGAATAGCACAACTGGGAGTTTGCCCTCGCGAGCAACTTCGCATACAAGATCGTAAGGTGCTTGAAGTTCTTTAGCCGCTACGTACAACTCATCTTCGCGTAGTGATGAGAGTCGTCGAATCTCCTGATTGATTTTGCGCATATGCGTTGTGGCGTTTGAAACATCGCCTGTTCCCGCTTCGCCTTTAGAGCGAATCATTGCTGCACCTTCATTAATGCGACGAAGTGCTTCTCCGAGATTTGTAGCACCACACACAAACGGAATCGTGAAATTCCACTTATCAATATGATTTTCATAATCAGCAGGTGTTAAAACCTCTGACTCATCGATGTAGTCAACACCGAGACTTTCTAAAACTTGTGCCTCAACAAAGTGTCCAATGCGTGCTTTAGCCATAACTGGGATCGATACCGCAGCTTGGATTGCTTCAATCATGTCTGGGTCTGACATGCGAGCTACTCCACCTTGTGCGCGAATATCTGCAGGAACTCGCTCCAGCGCCATTACAGCAACTGCGCCTGAATCTTCAGCAATCTTTGCTTGCTCAACGTTAACGACATCCATGATGACGCCGCCCTTAAGCATCTCAGCCATGCCTCGCTTCACGCGCGCAGTACCGACCTGCTTATTACCGTTGTTTAGCTCGTTGCTCATTCTTCCCCCATGCTCGGCTTACTGGTTCTACTGGTTCTACTGGTTTTACTGGACCTACTAGATACACAATCTTACTTGGAGTTAGTGGGTCCTGGTGTCGCCGTTTTGACCTCCGGATATGTGAAAACGGGCTCATTATCCGTCAGGGCTATCCATATTTGACCCGCAGCAAAATTAGCTGAAGAGCCATCTTTGAGGGTCCAGGTAGTTGGCGACTGCGCCGTTTCTCGATTCCAGAAAATAGGAAACATTTGCCCATCACGCAGCAGATAGGCGCTACCAGAACCGACGGTGTTGCTAAATGGAGTTACTCCCCCGGCTTTATCGTGATATTCAGAGGGTGTAATCATCACTTTTTGAATGATGAGTGTGGGAGATCCAAGTTGCGAACCGTCAGCAGCAAGATCGGGTGAGCCTTGATAAGCAATCAACCATCTTTTTTCAGAAGCCGACCATGTGGCCGAATAACGAGATGCTGGCCACTTAAAGGCGACAGACGAGATTGCAGTTCCACCAACTGGAAGTGGTCCAAATTTCCAACCAACTGATTTCACAATGTCTATGTTCTTACCTTCGCTCTTTGCTTTATCAAGCAGAAGTTGCGGGTGAAGAATGAGGTTTGTTGGTGCGTTACGGGTTTGATCTCGTGAATACATCGTTGCTGGCTCTCGCTCAGCTCCTAAATTTTCTAAGTTTGCTGAATTGATAACTGGAAATAATTTTGTCTGTGCACCACTAAAGGCAAATGCAACGTGCCCGTACTGCGCCAAAATATCCATATCACTGATTCGCGCACTTCGTACCGGACCAATAAGTGCAGGTAACCGCTCGGGTGTGGAAAAAATCGTGGCTAGTCGGGTGAGACCACCTTCAACTTGTTCGATATAGATAACATCTGCACTCTCCAGACCAATTTGTGGATGCGCTTGTGACGTGTCATCTATTTTTACTGCTAATACTGGACCGTTGCTTCCCTCAAGGCCAGTGAGGATATTTTTCTCAACCACCTTTCCGGTCACACTCTTCACGACGCTAGTCACTGATGTACAACCAGCAAGACTGGTTATCACTACAGCAATTGAAGCAACTCCTAAAATAAACTTCTTCATTTACAATTCATCATCCTCAAAGTGATACTTCTCTGGCCACTTTGCCCGTCCGGCAAGATGGAAAATACGGAAAACTAATTTGTTACGCAGGTTGCGTACTGCGCTGATTGCTTCAAGGTGAATGCTGATAGCTGTTCGAATCTTATCGGTCAATGCAACAAGTTCATCTATCAGAGAAACTTTTATAGTTAACTCTCCATTAATCGCACTTTGGTGAAGAAACTTAAGTGATTCAGAGAGAGAAGTCTCGGCATCCTCTCGATCGCCAATATTTGCTTCACGACTCTGGTAAGCCGAGGAAGTTAAAATCATCTCCGTAGCCGCATCGATATCTGAATGGCGAGCAATCTCTAGCGCCAGCGCCGCCCGCCGCTGAAGCAGCGCATCTAAATGCTCCCAACTAGTCTCGACTCGATGGTGACATCGATCAAGGCGGGTAGCCGAAAACGATAAGTACCAAGCAAGAATAAGCGTAATGAGAATGACGGTAAGAACACTATTACTCATTTTTCAACCTTTTCCATCCGCGATTTTCTGAGGCCAGAGTAACGCCCGTACCACCAGCTATCGCTACTTCGTACACATCTAAAATTTGAGAAGCAACAGTCTCCCAATCAAAAGTCATGACATGTGCTAACCCACGTTCAATTACCTCTAAACGTTTTGCCTTATTTTCCAAAAGTTCAATTGTCACGCGCGCCAAGTCTGAAGAAGATTCATTTTTAAAAAGTGAGCCAAATTCTCCGCCTTCCAATAAATCATAAAATGCTTGAATATCACTTGCGATAATCGGCACTCCCCCAGCCATTGCCTCTGCCAAAATTATTCCAAAGGACTCGCCGCGAATATTAGGTGCAATATATGCATCAATAGATTTAAAGAAATCTGCTTTCTGCGATTCAGATAGGCGACCTAAAAATCGAATTCTTTTGCGAAGAATTGGGTCAAGTGCTTTAAGAACGTTCTCTTCTTCTCCGGGACCAGCTATAAGAAGTTCTACATCAGGAATCGCACGCACGATTTCAGGAAGAGCCGCCAATAGAACTGATAAACCTTTTCTAGGCTCATCAAAACGCCCAAGAAAACCAAGAGTATTGGGACGATACCAATCGTCATTTCTTTGGCCATGTGAGTATTTGCGGGTATCAATTCCATTTGGGATTACTACTGCCTCTGTTTCAAAGTGGACCTTCAGAGTTTCGCGAGCCATCTCGCTCACCGCGATGCGCGCGCTTAATTTCTCAAGTACCGGCTCCAGGATCGGCCCAATTGCATATATCGCTTTCTGCTTTGGCGCTGAGGCATGGAAAGTTGCCACCATCGGGCCGTCAGCTGCAACACACGCTAGTAATGAGAGTGAAGGAATTGCAGGTTCATGAATGTGAAGCAAATCAAAATCTCCGGTAGAAATCCATTGGCGCACTCGAGAGGTTGCAATTGGTCCAAACAAAATTCTGGCGACCGCGCCATTAAATGGGATAGGAACTGGGCGACCAGCAGGTACCAACCAAGGCTCAGTGATTGTATTCTCATCACTTACCGGTGCGAGCAACGAAACTTCATGCCCCTGCGTGATGAAATACTCGGCAAGATCTTTCATGTGTATTTGAACACCGCCCGGGGTATCCCATCCGTAAGGGCAGACCATTCCAATTTTCAATTTTTGATTCATGCGCGTTTAGGTTGCTCTACTCGATCAACATGCTCTTTAAAATCCCCATCTATCCAGATGCGTTGAAGCATGTGCCAGTCAACGGTCCGTTCACTGATGTGCCGAGCAAAGCGATCTGCGCTTTCTTGGATCATCACAGCACATTTCTCGGATTGAGTTCCTTGCGTGGGAATCTCAATTGGTTTTTGAAAAACGATACGAATTTTTCCTGGCTCATAGGAGACAAAAGCAGTGATGAGAGGTGCGCCAGTCTGAATCGAAAGGATGGCTGGCCCAATGGGCATTCTCGATGGGAAGCCAAAGAAATCTACATTGACGCCAGATTTTGAAAGATCCCGATCTGCTACTAACGCAACTAAACCGCCAGCTCTTAATCTTTGCGAGAGCGTTGCAAGGGAGCGCGCACTTGCATCCAACACTTCCATGCCCACTGCTTCGCGGTAGGAAAGAAATTTACGAAAAAGTTTCTCTGGCTCTAGGTGCTCCGCAACAGTCACTACTTTGTACCCTAAAGCACAAAAATAGGCTCCGGCATGATCCCAGTTTCCAGCATGGGGCAGAGAAACAATGCAGCCCTTCCCTTCGTCAACGGGATCTGTTAAGTAATGTGCGTTCTCGGTGATGACATCGGCTTTGATTTTTTCAGTACTCCACGACGGCAAACGAAAAGTGTCGCACCAGTAGCGCAGGTATGAACGCATGCCTTCGTGGACTAAGTTCTCTAAATCCGATGAACTAAGTTCTGGATGAACACGTGCATAATTGGAACGCAATCGCCCAATCTGTTTACCATTGCGCTTGTAAATTTGATCGGCCGCAAGTTGAGCTAATGCATACGCCATTTTTTCTGGCATGTAGCGCACAAGAAACCATGCTGTTGCATATGCCCAATACGTGATGAGCTTCATCGCGATCCCTTGTACACAATGATGAGTCGCTCGCCCACGGTATAAATACTTATCAGGGCTAATATCCACATACCGATGGATAGCGCATAGGGAATGGCTAATCCAGTTAGGAAAAGTGATAAGAGCGCTATCACAAGCCTTTCGGTTCGCTCAGCGATACCTCCGTTGCATTCAATTCCAAGAGATTCTGCGCGAGCTTTAATGTATGAAACTAAACCGCCGGCGACTAATGCAGTTAGTACAACTGGAACCAATCGATCATGTTGTTGTGCTAAGAAATATGCAAGGGACCCCAATATTGCTGCATCGGTGATCCGGTCAAGCGTTGAATCTAGAAGCGCTCCCCATTGCGATCCGGTCTTTGAAAGGCGAGCCATCGTTCCATCCAAGAGATCGCTAAGGACAAATAAGACCGTTATGACTGAACCAATAAGAAATCTGCCGGATGAAAAAAAATATATTGCCGAGACTCCAGAGCCTAGGGCTCCGAAAGCGCTCATTGCATTTGCGCTGATTCCAAGTCGAAGCAACCCTCGACAGACCGGAGTAATTATCCGCGTGACAGGCACTCGTAACGACTTCTGCAGCATCAGTCTCATCGTAGGCTTTGTCCCTGTGAGAGACCTAATTTCCGTAGCGATTATAGGCAAGTCGGCCGATGATTTGGCGCGCTCATTGGGGATTTCAGCCCACTCATTGGAAGGGGCTGATCTCGCGCTCTTTATCGTCAGCGCTAGCGATGGCATTGTTCGGGCCGATATCGAACGCTGGAATGAAGCGCGGGAAATGTACATCCCATCCATCGTCGTGATTTCTGAAACTGATAACGCTGATTTAGATTTCGATGACATGACTGCGATTGCGTCCAAAATGCTGGACCCGGTGGTGGCGAAATATTTAGTACTTCATTCAGATGATGGCAAACCTTCTGCGCTCATCAACCTCGAGACTTTAATGATTCTTGATTACTCGCATGGCGCGCCACAATTAATTGAAAGTGATGCCGAACATAAGGAACTGGTTGCCGATTATGTTATCGAGTATCAGGAAAAAATTGATGAAGCCGGCGAGGACGGTTTTCTTCAAGGGCTTCTTTTCCCAGCGCTTCCGTGGCTCAGTGATTCCAGATTAGGACTTGATCAGATTCAAGAATTAATCGACCAGATTCCAACCATTCGCTAAAGCAGCGCGAGTTTCTTGCAGTAGCTGTGGCAACACTTTTGTTTGTCCAATGATTGGCATAAAATTAGCGTCACCTGCCCAACGTGGAACGACATGCTGATGAATATGCGCAACAACACCAGCACCAGATACTGCGCCTTGATTCATCCCAAGATTAAAACCATTGGCTCCCGAAACCTTTCGAAGTACTTTCATGGAATGGGAGGTGAGTTCAAAAATTTCGTTTCGCTCCGTATCACTAAGGTCAGTTAAATCTGCAACATGACGGTAAGCACAAATCAGCAGGTGCCCTGCGTTGTAAGGATAAAGATTCATGACAACGTACGCTTCTTTGCCGCGCGCAACAATTAATCCATCTTCATCACTTAACGCCGGCACCGCACAAAAAGGGCATACAACATCATTTCCGGGAAGCGGACGATTTTCCCCCGACAGATAACTCATCCGATGAGGCGCCCACAATCGTGACCAACCATCTGGCATTCCTGCTCCGCCAGTCAGCTCGCTCATAATTAAATCTGCTTGCGATCTTTAATGCAGGTAAGGACTTCGGTGATTGCATCACTCACTGAAATACCATTTTTCTGTTCACCGTTGCGATATCTAAACGAAACAGTGTTTGCCGCCTGATCTTCTTCTCCGGCAATTAACATGAACGGTATTTTTTCCAATTGAGCATTACGAATTTTCTTCTGCATACGCTCGTCAGCCGCATCTACATCCACACGAATGCCTGCTTTACGCATCTCTGCGGTGATCTCCTGTAAATAAGGGAGAAAAGCATCTGCGACCGGAATAGCGCGAACTTGAACAGGGGCAAGCCATGGAGGGAAAGCTCCGGCGTAATGCTCGGTCAGTACTCCAAAGAATCTTTCAATTGAGCCAAAAAGTGCACGGTGAATCATCACCGGTTGTTGGCGTGTTCCATCGCTGGACTGATATTCCAAATCAAAGCGCTGAGGTAATTGGAAATCTACTTGGATAGTGGACATTTGCCACGTTCGCCCAATCGCATCTTTGGCTTGAACAGAAATCTTAGGTCCATAAAACGCAGCGCCCTCTGGGTCTAATACCAACTCAAGATTTTGTTTGGTTGCAGCTTGGCGAAGCGCTTCGGTCGCCTCTTCCCAATCCTTATCTTCGCCCACCGATTTTGCAGGGTTGCGGGTTGAAAGTTCAAGGTAAAAATCTTCAAGCCCATAATCGCGAAGTAAATTCAATACAAAAGTAAGAAGTGAATCAAGTTCACCTGCCATCTGCTCTCTTGTGCAATAAATGTGAGCATCGTCCTGAGTGAATCCACGTGCGCGAGTGAGGCCATGAATGACGCCAGATTTTTCGTATCGATAAACCGTTCCAAATTCAAAAAGCCGAATTGGTAGCTGTCTATAGGAGCGACTGCTAGATTTATAAATTAAATTATGGAATGGGCAATTCATTGGCTTCATGTAGTACTTCTGGCCAACTTTTTTAATTGTTCCATCGTCATGAAGTTCTTCATCCATAATCATTGGTGGATACATGCCTTCGGAATACCAATCAAGATGGCCCGAAGTTTCAAAAAGGGTTGATTTAGTTAGGTGCGGTGAGTAAACAAACTCATATCCTTCTTCTTCGTGGCGACGCCTTGAGTAATCTTCCATCGCGCGCCGGATGATTCCACCTTTGGGATGGAAGACAGCCAAACCGCTTCCGATCTCATCAGGAAATGAGAAGAGATCAAGTTCTGCTCCAAGGCGACGGTGATCACGTTTTTCAGCCTCTACCAAAAGTGCAAGATGCGCATCTAACTGTTCCTGAGTCGGCCACGCAGTGCCATAAATGCGCTGAAGCATCGGATTCTTTTCAGAACCACGCCAGTAAGCCGCCGCACTTCGCATGAGTTTGAATGCAGGAATTAATTTCGTTGATGGTAAGTGCGGACCTCGGCAGAGATCACTCCATACCGGCTGTCCATCTCGTCCAAGGTTGTCATAAATTGTGAGCTCAGCTCCGCCAACTTCAACGCTGGATTCATCATCACTGCCAGACTTAAGACCAATCAACTCGCACTTGTAAGGCTCATGCGCAAGTTCCTTGAGTGCATCCGCTTCGGTTGTAATGCGCCGGCGAAATCTTTGACCAGCCTTAACGATTTTGCGCATAGCAGATTCAAGTTTTTCGAAATCATCTGGAGTGAAGGGTCTCTCTGGATCAAAGTCATAATAGAAGCCATCAGTAATTGGAGGTCCAATACCAAGCTTGGTGCCTGGGAATACTTCTTGTACTGCTTGGGCCATCACGTGCGCCGTTGAGTGACGCAACACTGCTAATCCTTCAGGTGATGAAATTGAAAGAGATTCAACACGATCACCGCTCTTGAGCTCGGTCCATAAATCGCGAAGTTCGCCATTTATCTTGCAGACCACAATCTCTGGCGATTCGGCAAAAAGGTGGGTGGGGCGAGTCTCTGCATCAATGTCGCGAGAAGCACCATTAACAGTTACAGAGAATTGGGACATGGGTGAAATCTATCAAGAATTAGGAGCCGAACGAGAGTTAATGAGGTAGTCAGCCCTTAACTTTTCAGCCGCAGCTGATATTTGAAACTTTTGGAGTGATCCATCATCTGCGTGGAGCTCGGTCACAAGGTCGATTTCACGCAAACTTGAAAGAACATATAGCCCGGTAGCACTTTTAATATCGGCAAGAGTCACAACCGATTCCTGAACATCCTTAAACCAATCTAAAAGAACACCACGGACTATTCCGGGCAGGCAACCAGATTCAAGAGTGGGAGTAAGAAAGGTTCCTCGATTTTCAAGCAAAATATTGGCAAGGCCGGTTTCCACAACCTCACCTCTCTCATTGAGATAGAGAAGGTCATCACAACCTTGAGTTTGTGCCAGACGAAGTCCCAGACTTGCCTCGCCGTAGGAAAGAGATTTAAACCCGCTTAACTGCGATGAACTAAAACGGATCTTCTGAGAAAGAAAAAGTTTTTGTGGGGCTAGTCGAAGCGGTGAATCCTCATGTGAAAGCAAGTAGTGTCCATTGGAAAAAAGTGTGATTCGAAATCTGCCGCGCTCAATTCCGGAAGTCCGTTCTAACAACTGTGACACTTGGGCCCGTAAGTCTTGAAAATCAATGAGTTCAAATCGAAGTTCTTTTGCCGAACGTGACAGCCTGGCCATATGTCGATCTAGAAAAAAGAGCACACCTCGTTCACTCTTCAGCGTTTCAAAAAGTCCATCTCCGCGCAACCATGGATGATCAATGGCTGGAAGGTGGAAATCGCCTTCTGGGTGCGCTGAGTAATAGAAATTCATTTTCCCAACCTCCCGTCGGCAATTGCAATTAGTCTCTTCGCTTTTAGCTCTGTCTCTTCCCACTCGCCAACTGGGTCACTCCCCCACGTAATGCCAGCGCCAGTGCCGAATTTGAGTCTGTCATCTTCGCGCCAAAAAGTGCGAATGGCAACAGATAGAACACCATTTATGTTTGCCCCACTCTTCTCAACCCATCCCAGCAAGCCGCAATAAACTCCCCGGGGCCCCTCATTAGCTTCTATAAATGCAGTCGCTGAAGATTTAGGTGCTCCAGAAATAGAGCCAGCTGGTAGGAGTGCTGAGGAAAATTCTGTCCAGACAAAATTTTCGCGCAACTTTCCGACAACATCCGAAACTAGATGAAATAAACCAGGGTGTTCTTCTACTCCAAGCAGCCTGGGCACTTCAACACTGCCGTCCTCGCAAATCCGACTTAAATCATTTCTCATGAGATCAACAATCATGACGTTTTCTGATTGGTCCTTTTCGCCAAACGCTGAATCTGTTGATGTACCTTTAATAGGACTTGTCTTAAGGTGCACACCATCTAGATCTGTTGTGATGGATAGGAAAAGTTCTGGTGATGCGGAAGCAATCTCTTTGCCATCACCTCTGAAATAGGCTGCATATGGAGCCGGATTATTTTCAAGCAAAGTATTGAATAATCCGGTTAGCGATTCTGAAGATTTTCTAGAAATAATCCGGCAAGCATTAACTTGATAGAAATCACCGTCGGCGATTGCCTCTCTCGCTCTGGAAACATAATCGGTGTATTCATCTTTATTCATCGTTGAATCCCAGCTCGCACTGGTTGGTTGCCACACATCTTGGAAGGGCAAGCCCTCGAGCACATCAGCAAATCTGATGAGAGTCCACTGGCCCTCGTAATCCACTTGGATAGCCCAGAATCCATCGCTTTCAAGGGCAGATGGCTCGTGTGAAATCTCGATGGCGCGGGTGGCTAATCGACCGCCCATCCAGAAGCACTCTGCACTCATGTCACAAATCTAGTCCGAGTACGAAGTTTGAGATTGGATTGGCTACCGCCCCGCCCTGTGCGGTAGATTTCCCCTCTGCTCGAAAGGGCAGCCTCTGCAAAGAGTGTGCGGACGTAGCGCAGTTGGTAGCGCGGAACCTTGCCAAGGTTCAGGTCGCCGGTTCGAACCCGGTCGTCCGCTCGCAGGAAAATGGTCGGATGGCCGAGAGGCGAGGCTCAGGACTGCAAATCCTGCTACACGGGTTCAAATCCCGTTCCGACCTCCATAATTAAACACCTGGGTGCGAGATTCACGAAAACCACTAGAAATACGAGAACCTCGTTAACCTTGTTAACCACGAGAGCGAAAGGAAATTGATGAACGCAACTGATGGTCCCAATCGTCCTTGGGGTCGCTACGAAGTTCTTCAAGACTTACCCACTCACAAAGTAAAAGCCATCTGGGTCGAACCCGGTAAACGCCTTTCTTATCAGCGCCACCAGCATCGCAGCGAACATTGGTACATCGTCTATGGGACTGCCGAAGTCGTCGTCGATGACGTTTCATCTATTTTGCAATCAGGCGATACCGTCACCATCTTGGCAACTCAGCTACACCGCATTGGAAATGTAGGCAAAGTTCCCATGTGCTTTATCGAAGTTCAGACCGGTACATATTTCGGTGAAGACGATATTGAGCGTATTCAAGATGACTACGGTCGCGATGACGAGGCTAAATAGCCACAGAGTTAGGATAAACTTTCGCACGCGTTAAAGAACAAAATGCAAGGATCGTTGGCTCAGCGGTAGAGCACCACATTGACATTGTGGGGGTCACTGGTTCGATCCCAGTACGGTCCACTCTTAGTTGAAATTGAACGGTTTGGTACATCCGAGCGATCCGGGCTTTCTAAAGTTGCGTAAAAATCGCAAATTTTCCTAAGGAGAACCCACTCAATATCGATTTTGGCTGATACGTTACCGCTGGTAAAAGTCCACGCATCTTTGGATGCCCACCCCCACCCGGAGGTTGTTATATGAACAGCAGGAACCAAAACCAGGGCAAGCTAGCTAATCCAGAACATAAATTAGCGGCAAACGTATTGGGACTCTTTGAGTCCACAATCATGGGAATTGCGGGTTCGGCACCTGCATACTCAATCGCGGCAACAACGGTAACTTTGGCAATCACTGTTGGACTCTTTGGTCCAGGTGAACTGCTTTACTCTGGAATTGCAATGTTTGGTGTTGTGATCGCTTTTCATTACATGGGCAAAGTTCGACAGAATGCTGGCGCTACATACATTTGGGTTCGAAATGCGCTGCACCCAATTTTGGGTTACTTAGCTGGTTGGTCACTTGTAACGGCCTCAATAATATTTGGACTTGTTTCTACTGTTCCTGCTTCGACAAGTCTGCTTTCACTTTTTTCAAATAATGAAAAACTAGTAAGCAACGTGCACTGGACCACGCTGGTAGGTGCAGCGATTTTCATATTTATGGTCGCCATCATCGCGTACGGAATAAAGTTCACGGCAAAAGCTCAAATCATCATGACCGTGACCGAACTTGGTTTACTTTGGATATTTGACGTAATCGCGCTGCTTCATCACCCTCACGCACACAAATTTACGTGGAACTGGTTTTCATTAAGCCAAATCAAGTCATATGCGATTCCTGATAACGTACTAGGAACCGCCGGTAGCTTTGACTCAAAGTACGTCGTTGCAACTGGCATTAGCGCAGTATTGATTGGCGCGGTATCGGGTGCATTCTTCTACTGGGGTTGGGATGTAACAGCTAATCTCAACGAAGAGACTAAAGATGGCGCATCGACCGCAGGTAAAGGTGGAATTTTTGGCGTTATCTTTGTCTTCTTCACTTTTCTCTTAACCATTGTTGCAATCAACATGGTACTTAGCGATGCAACTCTTTCTTCGAGTGGAAGTGTTCTGAGTGACTTTGCCGCAGTGATCATGCCTGGATGGTTCGGTAAATTCATCGTTGTTTCAGTTCTTCTTTCAACTGTTGCGACGATTGAAACCCAAATGATTCAAGTTACTCGTACGCTTTTTTCAATGGGCCGGGCGTACTCGATGCCAAATTCTTTTGGCCAGGTGCACAAGAAGTTCCAGACTCCATGGAATGCAACCGTTTTCACAACTATTTTTGTTCTCCTTTTCTTCATAGGATCACAATTCATTAAGTCCGTAAATGACATCGCACAAGCTGGTGTAGCCGCAATTGGTATCCAAATTTGTTTCTATTACGCGCTGGCATCTGTCTCGGTGATTGTTCTGTACCGCAGGCACCTATTTAAGAATATTAAGACATTCTTCTTAGTTGGAGTGTGGCCAGCCTTTTCTGGACTCTTCTTGATAGCCGTACTCATCAAAGTAATACCTACTTTGGATAATCTTGCTCTGTGGGTTGGAGTCGGAACGGTTGCAATTGGACTTATTCCAATGACAATTTACTGGTCACAGGGCTCTGAGTATTTCAAGCGGCCAACTGCAGAAGAGCGTCACGCACAGCTTCACTAGTTGGAGTTGATCTCGACTAATTCAACCAGTAGTCGTTTATGTACTTCTCGCCTTCATCGCAGAAAAAGGTGACAACAGTCGTAAGCCCAAGTTCTGCCTTGAGCTGTTTTGCGGCCAGCATATGAGCACCTGATGAAGGCCCGACGAAAATACCGTGCTCTCTAGCTAGTCTGCGCGTTTCGGCGACTGCATCATCAGAATGTATATGAATGAAACCGTCAATCTCTTTGCTATGCCGTTCAATAATCCCTGGAATAAAGCCATCTGATATTCCTTCAATCAAATGCTTTGCAACTTCACCGCAAGCGATTGTGCATGATTCTGAAGGTTCGAGGGCATAACTCAAACAGGCGGGATTTACTTCTTTGAATGCGCTACCGACGCCAATCAACGTTCCGCCGGTACCTACTCCCCCGACAACCAAATCTGGTTTAGATGAGAGGCCGCGCAGGATTTCTTGTCCGAGCCAATCGTGATTTTCAATAACATTCCATTCGTTATCAAATTGTTGGGGAGCAAAGTATCCAGGTTCATCAGCTAGTCGACGTACTTCGGCAAGTGCGCTATTAACATGAAAATCCCCAAGTGTTCGCACTTCGGCTCCAAACGCTTTTGATATTGCTATGCGTTCTTGGCTCAAACCTTCTGGAGTTATGACCAACATTTTGTAACCCTTGACTGCAGCGACCATACTCATTGCATTACCAGTATTGCCACTACTTGCTTCAACAATGATGTCTCCGGGTTTTAAGATCCCTTCTAATTCAGCACGCTCAATCATGTATTTAGCGATGCGAGCTTTAATAGATCCGGATGGATTGAGGTACTCCATTTTTACAAATATGCCTTCGATGTTTATTAGGGGTGTATTTCCAATCGCATCCAGGATTGTTTTCATGCCTTGACGCTATCAACTGAGTCAATAGGTGGCTATACTCAAGCCACTGCAACGAACAACAGATAGTTAACAGACTTCTGCGCTGTGGGGTAGGAATCCGGAGGACCCGGGCCAACTTAGAGAGAAGTAAAGGGGTGATTCCGGCGCAGGCCGGATGACGCGATGGCTAACATCGACCCTTATATATTGCGACATCTTTCAAACATGCAGCCAGATTTATATTGGCTCGATTCAGATCCGTTAGAACCTCAACCGCATTCCCTGTTAATCGGTGATGTCACAACTGATTTATGCGTCGTGGGCGCTGGTTACACAGGACTATGGACTGCCTTGTTAGCCAAACAAAGAGAGCCCGAACGCGAAGTAATCATTATTGAGAAAAGCTGGACGGGAGCAGGAGCTTCTGGCCGTAACGGCGGATTTTGTAATAACTCTCTTACTCATGGCTTCGTCAACGGGTACGCGCGATTTGCAGATGAGATGGCGACTATCGAACGTCTTGGGCGCGAAAACATGGATGCAATCGAGGCAACCATAAAAGAATTTGGAATTGAATGCGATTGGCGCCGAACAGGAGAACTTCGCGTCGCCGATGCGCAATGGCAAATGCCGTTGCTTGTAGAAGAAGCTCGCTTGCGTAATGAATATGGCGACCACGTTGAAGTTTTATCGAAGGAAGAAACTTTCGCTCGCGTTGCATCGCCCACCTACACCGGAGCGCTCTGGGATCCAGATGGAACTGCCCTTGTTGACCCGGCGCGTTTGGTCTGGGGACTTGAGCGAGCTTGCCTCAAGCTGGGTGTAAAAATCTTTGAAAATTCAGAAGTAACCTCCCTTGAACGAACGCGTGACGGAATGATTGTCCACGCACCGTATGGCAGCATCTATGCGCAAAAAGTTGCCCTTGCAACAAACGTATTTCCATCCTTAGTCCGAAAGGCCCGCAAGTTCGTTGTTCCTGTTTATGACTTTCAACTTGTGACTGAGCCACTTACTGCCGAGCAGCATGAAGCAATCGGTTGGAAGGGCCGGGAAGGTATTTCGGAATCGCGTAACCAGTTCCACTATTACCGAATGACTGCTGAGGGCGAAATTTTGTGGGGTGGTTACGATGCAATTTATAACTTCCGTGGCAAGGTTCGAGAAGAATACGAACGCTCGGCTGATACCTACGCACACTTAGCCGCAGATTTTCTTGAAACATTTCCCCAACTCAAGGGCATTAAATTTACTCACGGATGGGGTGGAGCGATCGATACATGTTCTCGCTTCTCACCATTCTGGGGCATGGCGCATAAGGGCCGGGTCGCTTATGTTCTTGGCTTTACAGGTTTAGGAGTAGCTGCAACGCGCTTTGGCGCAGATGTCATGCTTGATCTTTTAGACGAAGTTGATTCTGAACGGACTCGACTAAAAATGGTTCGCAAAAAGCCAATTCCTTTCCCGCCAGAGCCCTTCCGATGGTTACTCATTCGGTTAACTCAATGGTCGATTAACAGAGCAGATCATCATGAAGGTAAGCGCAACTTGTGGCTAAAGCTTCTAGATTCAATCGGTTTAGGGTTCGATTCATAGGTGAGCACGCTCCTTCTTCTTAAATTAACCCTTGGTCCAATCATGGTTCTATTTGCACACTTTCTGCAGAAAAAATATGGGCACGGAATTGGCGGCAGATTGATAGGCCTACCAATTACAACTGGCCCATTTATCTTGATTGTGTGTTTACAAGAAGGTCGAGCTTTTGGGGCACACGTTGCACATGGCGTATTGCTTGGGCAAATTGCACTGTCCATGTATTGCTGGGTCTATGCAATGGCATCTGCAAAATTCAATTGGTGGGTCTCACTTTCGATTGGAACAGCAACGTGCCTTGCCACCGGCTACGTGACGACTCAATACAAAATTTCAACTCATGCAACAATCATTTTGCTTGCGGCTGTGTGGATAATTGCCATGAAGTTCTGGCCACCTGCTACGTCGTTACCGATGAAAGTTTCCTCGCCCCCTTGGGAATTGCCAGCCCGCATATTGGTAACACTTACAATTCTCTTTGGTCTTTCAACTCTTGCCCCACATTTAGGTGCAAGCATCTCGGGCGCCTTCTCGACCTATCCCGTGATTGCTTCAGTTATTAGCGCTTTCAATCATCGGAGATACGGACCCGCTGCGACGATGGCAACCCTACGGGGATTGATGCAGACGCTGCCTCTTACTATCGTTTTCATTGCCGTCTTGGCCTATACCCTCTAATTCCCTTTAATACCCTTTAATCAAGAACATATGTCTGCGCAATAAAGTACCTTTCAACCACTATGCATCGCCATCTCAGCACTGTCACTTTCGTCGTCGTAGATCTTGAAACGACGGGTGGTGCTCCTTACGGGGGAAGTGAAATCACAGAGTTTGGAGCAGTGAAAGTTCGTGGCGGTGAAGTTCTCAGTCAATTTTCTTCCTTTGTATCTCCCGATGGTCCAATACCTCAATTCATTACCGAGCTCACCGGGATCACCGATGAGATGGTTGCTGACGCACCTAAGATTGATAGCGTCTTACCGCAGTTTTTTGAATGGTGCGGGCCCGCAGTAGAAACCGTCTTGATCGCGCACAACGCTCCATTTGATATTAGCTTCCTGAAAGCTGCAGCCCTAAAGCTGGAATGTCAGTGGCCGGATTATCCGATTTTAGATACTGTGCGAATAGCCCGATGTGTTGTTACTAAAGACGAAGTGATTAATTACAAACTTTCCACCCTTGCTGAATTTTTTGAAACAGAGGTTCAGCCAACTCATAGAGCTTTGGATGATGCTCAAACCACTGTTGAAATTTTTCATCGATTACTCGAGCGCTTAGGTAGCGCGACCCAAACTCTTGCTGAACTTAATTCACTCAAGCGGAGCAAGTCAGCGGGCTGAATGAGAGCAATCTCTTGCGAAAGTTGGGCCCATGATTCAAGCAAGGCCATGGCGGCGCCAGATTCAATTGCTTGTCTAGCCATCACCAAACCATTTGCAAGCTGTTGCTCAATTGAAAGTCCAAAATCAGCTTTAAACGCAGCAATACCAGCGGCTGCATTAAGTGTCACTGCGTTCTTTGCCGCGCTCTCTTTGCCGCTCAAAATTTCGCGAGATTTTTTTGCGATCTGCGTGAGATCTAGACCCGCCAACTCGGAATAAGATGCTGATTCGATGCCTAAATTAGTTGGATCAAATCTGTCGATACGAATTTCGCCATCAGCTACTTGATACACCGTGCTTGGGGTCGCTAATGACAATTGTGGCGATCCATCATCGCTGCGGAAAACAAATCCTTCAGAACTGCGTCGAACCATCACATTAGCAATTAGTGATAGATGTTCTTCTTTTGCTACGCCCACAGAGAGCACTTTGGGTTTAGCGGGATTGGCTAAAGCCTCTAAGAGATCAAATATCGTAGGGACTGCTAGCTCTGCTCGAGCGAGCGCAGTGTGGCTAAGTACCGGATGAAATGTAGGCGCGTAGCAAAAACCAATACCAATGCGGCGAACTATTTCGGCAACCCCGGCGCCATTGACATTGATATTGATACCAAGTGCTTCAAGAAGATCAGCTCCCCCATTGTTAGAAGCCAACGAGCGACTTGCGTGTGTCACAACACGAGCACCAGCCGCCGTTGTAACAATTGCAGCTAATGCTGAAATATTTAGGGAATGGGCTCCAATCAGACCGGTGCTCGCAAGATCGACGGCTCGATCTGGGATGCTGACGGGTGTGGCGTATTGATACATCTGTTCAAGGGCTGCGTTTAATTCCTCAGCCGCGTTCTGACCGGTAAAGATATCGCCCGTAGTCCAGCTGATATCAGAAGGCGTTAGGTTTTCTTGCGATTCTAGGAGCTCTTGCCAGCGTTCTGGCCAAGAAAACTGCATCGGTTTAGGTAATCTCTTAGCGAAGCAAAACAGTGCGAGCGCGCAAAAGGTTGGCGGCTTTACTTGCAAACGTGAAGGGATCAATGGGGTGCAATACGACGTCATCAGCACGAGACCAAGTAGCAAGCCAAGAATCCTGTGCTCGCCCGGCAATGAGCAGGACTGGCGGGCAGTTAAAGACCTCATCCTTGAGCTCTCGCGAGAGGCCCATTCCACCTTCAGGATTTGCTTCACCGTCGAGAATGAAAAGATCTACATGTTTCTTCGAATCTACGTGCTGGCGAAGAGCGGGTCCTGTCGCTATTTCCATGATTTTATGAGCTGGCAAATCTGAAGCCACCTGTTGACCTAGCGCGGCAATAACCTGAGCTCGCACAGTCAGATCGTGACTATAAACCACAATATGAAGGGGTTTCTGAAGAGGGTTATGAAGGGGCTTGTCTGACGTCGATTCGCTCATAATGGGAAAGTCTAGCCCTCAGACTCACCAAAACCGTCCCTTGTTTTACGCGTGACACGTCTCACCCACGCCAGCGGCTCGGCATGCTCTTTCAGTTCGGGGAAATGGCCCAACATCGGGAATAATCCCCTTGTGACCACAACTTCCGTACCAGCCCAAAGCCGAGTCAACCGCCCAAATATGGTTGCCGTCGGAACCATCGTTTGGCTATCTAGTGAGTTGATGTTCTTCGCAGCCCTCTTTGCAATGTACTTCACAACGCGCGCAGTGCAAGGTCCGAGCATTTGGTTAGCATCAACTGGTTTATTAAATGTTAAATTTGCAGCGATCAACACCACCGTCCTGGTTTTGTCATCAGTGACATGTCAGTTTGGTGTTTTCGCAGCCGAACGTTTTCAACTCAAGCGCACTGGGCCGGTCTATAAGTTTTCTAAATGGGGAATGCGTGAATGGTTTGCGCTGACTTTCCTTATGGGAGCTTTCTTCGTTGGCGGTCAAATATATGAGTACGCCAATTTGGTACAAGATGGCCTTTCAATTTCATCACGTGCCTATGGATCTGTTTTTTACATTACAACTGGCTTCCACGGACTTCACGTAACCGGCGGATTAATTGCATTTCTTATCTTGATGGTGCGAGTAACCAAAGCACGCAGATTTGGACATTCACAAGCAACTGCAGCAATTGTGGTTTCTTATTATTGGCACTTCGTCGACATCGTATGGATCGCACTTTTCTCAGCGATTTACCTGATTAAGTAACTGGAGCAGAATCTCAATGACGCCACTTTCTCGTGTAAGCAAGTACCGCCGCAATAAGTTTGCTGGCCCCGTTCTTGTCGTCACTGCGTTGCTCTCCATCGGCTCTGCCTTCTCAATCGCATCAGCACTTCCAAGTACAACAAAGATGACTACTGCGGCGACCACAACTCAAATTGCCGAAGGCAAAAAAATATTTGCTGCTGGGTGTTCCTCCTGTCATGGGCTTAACGCTGAAGGCGGTTCGATCGCACCCTCGCTTATCGGCGTAGGAGCTGCTGCTGTTGATTTCCAAGTGGGTACAGGTCGCATGCCTATGGCCGATATGAGCCAACAAGCTGAGCGTAAGAAGCCTGTCTATGATGCTGAGCAAACCGCGGCGCTTGCAGCGTATGTCGCATCTCTTGCTCCCGGACCAAGCACCGTTGATGGTGCAAATTTAAATTTTGAACGCGATGGCAATACCGCGCAAGGTGGCGAGCTGTTCCGCACTAACTGCGCAATGTGTCACAACTTTGCCGCACAAGGTGGCGCACTTACCCAAGGTAAATATGCACCAACTCTGATGGGTGTAGAACCAAAATACATGTATGAAGCAATGATTACCGGTCCACAATCAATGCCGAAGTTTTCAGATAAGACGATTACTCCTGCTGAAAAACTTTCAATTATTAAATGGATTAAGGCAGCGCAGAATGAACCTTCATTAGGTGGCGCAACAACTGGCCGCGTCGGGCCTGTTACAGAAGGCTTATTAGCTTGGCTCCTTGGCTTAGGTTCCTTAATCGGCATTGCCGTATGGCTTGCAACGAAGGCGAGATAGATGATGAGTAGTGACAGCAAATTAGAAAAGTTTCAAGACCCTGGTCTTCCAGAGCATGTACACCGCAAAGCAGATCACAATGAAGGTGCCGCTAAAAAAGCAGAGCGCCAAGTAGCGATTCTCTTCTTACTTTCAGCGGTTGGAACTGTGCTTGCTATTGCCTCTTATATTTTTATTCCGCAGGACCTAATTTTCTTTATTCCCATTATGGGCAATCAAAATGCAGCGCAGTTACTTCTTGGGCTGGGAATTGCTATGGCAACTTTCTTCCTTGGAATGGGAGCTGTTCACTGGGCAAAGACCCTTATGCCAGATACTGAAGTTATTGCAGAGCGCCATGAGTTACGGTCAGAAGAAGATGATCGTGATGCATTCGTTGCAACAGTTAAAGAACAAGGCGGAGCAGCAGGGCTTGGCCGACGCACTTTAATCAAGCGTTCACTTGGCTTAGCTGGTGGTTTAGCAGCGCTCACTCCCCTTGTGATGCTTCGCGATCTTGGTCCATTGCCAAAGAAGCAGCTTGAGACAACGAACTGGGAAGCTGGTACTCGCCTGGTGACTGATCCAGGCAATCGACCAATAAAACCTTCTGATCTTGAAGTTGGCGCTGTGGCCCAAGTTCTACCCGCACTCAAGTCTGGTGAAGAGCGCACGCTAGAAAATGTTGGCAAAGATGCGGTGCTATTGATTCGCCTAAACCCAAGTGATTTTAATTTAGATTCAGAGCGACTTTCTTGGACGCATGATGGGATTATCGCTTTCTCTAAAATCTGTTCACATATGGGTTGCGCGATCGCACTGTATGAACAACAAACCAAACATTTGCTCTGCCCATGTCATCAATCAACATTTGATGTTACTCGCGCAGCTAAGGTAATTTTTGGGCCAGCTGCCCGTCCACTTCCTCAACTTGCAATTATGGTTGATAGCGAGGGTTACCTTGTTGCCAAACAACCATTTACTGAACCCGTTGGACCGAGCTACTGGGAGCGTAATTCACAATGAGTCAGAAAGAACGAATCGCAGGCGTTGTAGCTAATTACGTCGATGAGCGCACAGGAGCCGCTAAGTGGCTCAATAAGAATCTAAAGAAGGTCTTCCCAGACCACTGGTCTTTCATGCTGGGCGAAGTTGCGCTTTATTCATTCATCATTCTTTTGCTCTCTGGAACATTCCTCACTTTTTGGTTTGATCCATCCCAACGTGATGTAATTTATAACGGCTCCTACATGCCGCTTCAAAATATTCAAATGTCTGCTGCCTACGCATCTACTTTGCACATCTCCTTTGATGTTCGAGGTGGACTGCTTATGCGTCAAATCCATCACTGGGCAGCGCTTCTCTTTATGGCTTCGATCATCGCCCATTTACTTCGAGTCTTCTTTACTGGAGCATTCCGCAAGCCGCGCGAAGCTAACTGGTTAATTGGTATCGGCCTCGTAACTCTTGGAATCGTCGAAGGTTTCCTTGGATATTCGTTGCCAGATGATTTACTTTCCGGAACTGGAATTCGAATTGCAGAGGCAATTCTTCAAGCCATTCCAGTAGTCGGCTCCTACATCGCCTTCTTTGCCTTTGGCGGCGCTTTCCCTGGGCATGTATTTATTCCACGAATTTATACTGTTCACGTACTTCTTTTGCCGGGAGCATTCCTTGCGCTGATAACTATCCACTTAATGTTGGTCTGGTATCAGAAGCACACGCAATACCCAGGACCAGGACGTACCGAAAAGAACGTTGTTGGATATCCATTAATGCCTGTGTACATGGCTAAAGCTGGCGGATTTTTTGGAATTGTTTTTGGCGTAACAGCATTTCTTGGAGCAGTCGCATCCATTAACCCAATCTGGCTTTACGGACCATACACACCTGGTCAGATTTCTGCTGGATCTCAACCAGACTTTTACATGGGTTGGCTCGATGGACTAGTACGTATGGCTCCACCGATTGAAACCCACGCATTTGGCCACACCATCTCTTGGAATATCTTAATTCCGGGCTTGATTGTTCCTGGAATTCTTTTCACTGGAATGGCCCTATATCCATTTATCGAAAGCTACATTTCTGGCGATAAGCGAGAGCACCATCTTCTTGATCGTCCGCGCAACGTTCCAAACCGCACTGCGCTAGGCGTCATGTCCCTTACCTTCATCATGATTACATTGATCAACGGTGGTAACGACATCATTGCAACGCATTTTCACCTCTCGATTAATCAAATTATGTGGATGGCTCGAATTGGAATTTTCATTTTGCCGCCACTATCTTTCGTTATCACAAAGAGAATTTGTCTCTCTCTTCAACGAGCCGATCGCGACCTTGTTCTTCACGGCCGCGAGACTGGGCGCTTGATGATGTTGCCACATGGTGAGTTTGTTGAAGTCCACGAGGCGATCTCTCACGAGAAAGCCTGGACTCTCACATCGCATATCCAACCTCAAGCACTTGCTCACGTCACCGAGGATGCAAACGGCGTTGCAAAGCCAAAGGTTCTGCGCGACAAGTTACGTGCACGGATGAGCAGCGCTAATGCTGAGCAAATGCCTGCCGCGTCAGTCACTGAAGCCAAAGAACTCGAAGGCGGACATCACTAATTAAGACTAATTAAGACTAATTAAGACATTTTGATTAGGGCAGTTACTATTTGTTTATGATTCGTTCTGCCCAGTTAGAAGATTTGCCCGAAATTCAATCTCTCATCAAAGAATTGGCTGAGTATGAGCGCGCGCCCAAGGAGGCCGTTGCAACTTTGAATGACCTTCAGGCATCTTTCTTCGGAGAATCTCCAAAGGTTTTTTGCGAAATTGTAGAAGTAGAGGGCCACATTGCGGGCTTCGCAATTTGGTTTCTCAATTACTCAACTTGGCAAGGTAAGCACGGGATTTATCTTGAAGACCTTTACATCAGGCCTAAATTTCGTGGCCAAGGGTGGGGTAAGAAGTTATTGAAGGATTTGGCATCAAAGTGTGTAGAGAATGGATGGGGCCGATTCCAGTGGTGGGTTTTGGATTGGAATGAGCCAGCAATAGAGTTTTATCGATCTTTAGGCGCGGTAGCTATGGATGAATGGACTGTTTACAGAGTCGGCGACTCTGCGCTACTAAACTTGGCTAACGATTAGTCGAGTTCTTTATAATAAAAAGTGGTCGGGCGAAGTTCTCCGTTTGGCGATGCCGAATGACCCGGCATAGTGCCCAACATAACCCAGCCTAATTTTTGATAGAGATAGTCGGCCGGAGAATCTGTTTCAGTATCCAAAATCAGTAACGTGCGACTACTCATTCGCGCTTCCATCTCAAGGAGCTCGAGCAACTTTTTTGCAATTCCCTGCCCCTGCTTATCTTCGCGCACGATTAGTTTCTTTACTTCAGCCCGGTGCGCAGCATTGGGATTGCTCTCAAAGGCAAGCACCACAACACCGACAGGTTCGCGCTCCTCGATTGCGCAAACTATCTTTGAATTTCCGTGCTCCACGTCCTTAAGAATCTTTGACCAAAATTGCCCTAATTGGGAGATTGGGGCTTCTAGTAGATATCCCATAGACGCACCTGATTGAACTGCCCCATGGAGTAGCTTGGCGAATGGCAACGAAAAATCCTCAAGATCTTCGTGAGAAGAGTTGAGGACTTTAAACTCAATCATTTTTAGAGATCTCTTTAGCGATACGGTAAGTACGGTTAATACGGTTAGTGGTGATCAGCTGTAACCGCTGATGGCTTTTCATATTCGAGCACAAAGCCAACCACGCTAATCATTAATCCACCGATGGCAATTAACGTTAACCACCAGCCTATAAGCAAGCCCATACCCGCTGCGCACGCTGAGAGAGCAAGTGGGAGTGGCCACCATGAATGCGGAGAATAGAACCCAAGTTCGCCAGCTGCATCAGCTATTTCGCCTTCTTCATTATCTTCTGGCAGTACACCGTTGGTGCGCTTTGAAATGAACCAGAGATAAAACCCAATGAGGCCGGCTAGACCACCGCTGAGCATGATTGCGGTAATACCAAGAGCTTCACCGCCGACTTGCCAGTAAATAATGGTCACCAAGAAGTAGAAAACAGAGAGCCCCGAAAATAAACGCCAACCAGCTTTCATATTTTCAACCTTATCCTCGTGTTATTCGGAATCCGCTAGTGAAGTTTCTCAGTGTGGACATTTGGATGGTGCAGATCAAATGCTGGGCGCTCGGAACGTATGCGTGGCATCGATAGGAAATTGTGACGTGGTGGCGGACATGATGTTGCCCATTCCAATGACGCACCATAACCCCATGGATCATCAACCGTAACTTTTGGACCATTGCGTGAAATCCAAACGTTGATAAAGAAAGGAATCATTGAAAGTGCTAGCAGCACAGAACCCACTGTAGAAACCTGATTCATCCATGTAAATCCATCGGTCGGAAGGTAATCGGCGTAACGACGTGGGAAGCCCTTTATTCCAAGCCAATGTTGGATAAGGAAAGTTAAGTGGAAGCCAACGAAAAGAGTCCAGAAGTGGATCTTTCCAAGGCGATCATTGAGCATATGTCCGGTCATCTTTGGCCACCAGAAGTAGAAGCCACCAAACATCGCAAAGACCACAGTACCGAAAAGAACATAGTGGAAGTGAGCAACAACAAAGTATGAAGCTGACACTGCAAAGTCCATCGGTGGTGAAGCCAGAATAATTCCAGTTAGCCCACCAAACAGGAAGGTAATGAGGAAGCCAATGATGAACAACATCGGCGTCTCAAAAGTAAGAGCCCCGCGCCACATTGTGCCAATCCAGTTGAAGAACTTAACGCCTGTTGGAACACCAATCAGGAATGTCATAAAGGAGAAGAAGGGAAGTAAAACTTGCCCGCTTGCGAACATATGGTGAGCCCAGACTGCAACTGAGAGAGCTGAGATAGCAATCGTTGCTGCGATCAAACCTTTATAACCAAAAACAGGCTTACGCGAAAAGACTGGAAGAATCTCTGTGGCGATTCCAAAGAATGGAAGAGCCAAAATATAAACCTCAGGGTGACCGAAGAACCAGAAGAGATGTTGCCAAAGCATTGCACCGCCGTTGGCCGGATCAAAAAGATGTGAACCAAATAATCGGTCACATTCAAGGCCGAGGAAAGCTGCCGCAAGAGGCGGGAATGCAAGAAGTACAAGAATCGAGGTTAAGAGCGCATTCCATGTAAAAATCGACATCCGGAACATCGTCATGCCTGGAGCGCGCATTGTGAAAATCGTGGTGATGAAGTTGACGCCAGAAAGAATCGTTCCAATACCGCTAAGTGCCAAACCAATGATCCAAAGGTCGCCACCTACTCCAGGAGAGTATTGCGAATTAGAAAGTGGCGCGTATGCAGTCCAACCAAATGATGCTGCTCCCCCTGGACTTAAGAATCCAGCGAAGGCCATTAAGCCACCAAAGAGATACATCCAGTATGAGAACATATTTAAACGCGGAAATGCCACGTCGGCTGCGCCAATTTGTAGCGGCATGATCACGTTTGCGAAGCCCACAAAAAGTGGCGTTGCAAACATAAGTAACATGATTGTTCCGTGCATCGTAAATATCTGGTTGTACTGCTCCATGCTAAAAAATTGCAATCCAGGGGCGGCTAATTCACTTCGAAGTGCGAGCGCCAAAATTCCAGCAATAATGAACCACGTGAAAGAAGTAATGAGATACATATAACCGATTGTTTTATGGTCAGTTGAAGTAACCCACTTAACGAAGAGGCGTCCCTTGCTCTCCTTGCGAGTTTTGCCCGCAGCATAACTAGACGAGAGTGCCGCTGTTGGCTCTGCAAACGTTGTCATCTTTATGCCACCTTCACTGAATTGATATATGTCTGGTAATCAGCCGGTGAAACTACTTTCACCTTAAAGAGCATTTGTGAGTGCGCGCGTCCGCACAGAATGTTGCAACGTCCAGGAAATTCACCAATATTATTGGCTGTAAATTCAAGATGATTCTCAACCCCTGGCAAAGCTTGAATTTGAATCATAAATTCAGGAATCCAGAAACCGTGGTCCACGTCATTTGAGTTAATTGTGAAACGTACTTTCTGGCCTTGTGGCAAGACCAACGTCGGAGTTTGCTCCGGAGTGCCGGTCACGGTTGGTTTAGCAGCGGCATCATCATATGTAAATTGCCACGACCACTGAATTGCATTGACATGGATGCTATGAGCGGCTGGTGATTTATCAACGTGCGTAATTTTAGTTTCAGCTTTAGCGGTGTAAAAGAAAAGAACTGCAACAATGATGAATGGAATAATCGTGTAAGCAATTTCTACAGGAACGTTGTACTGAGTTTGGCGCGGAAAATCCTCGTTCTTCTTGCGATGGAAAAAGACCGGCCAGATAATAAGAATTGCGGTAAAGACGCCAACAACGCCTGCTGCGATCCAAGAATAAATCCAGAGCGAATGGCTCTGTTGGTTGACTGATGAAGCATCAGGGGAAAAGCCACCCGATGCGAAAGCAGAACCTTGACTGATAAACGTTGCCACCGAGAGTGTGCCGAGGGCGAGCGTGGATGTGAAGGCTTTGCGCATGGGCCAAGGATACTTGCCGGACTCCCCAGTATTCGCCCACCGCCACATTCAGGGGTACCGTAGAGAGCGTGGTTCCTATCACAAGTGCGTTCCAATCAGAGGCTCCCCTCCATCCGAAGGCTGCCCAGCTGCTCGCCGACGTCTTCGACCGGGGATGGGCTGACCCTGCCAAAATCCATCAGGACTCTCGTACTACAGGAGCACTTCTTTATGAGGCAAAAGAAACCTTCGCCGGAGCATTTGGTGTCAGACCCGATGAAATCTACTTCTTAGGCGAGCCACCACTCGGATTTCATCTGGGCATTAATGGATTAACCGAGCAGGATTCGCGATTATTTTATTCGGGGACTGACCGTGCTCCCGTCCATGCAATTGTTGATGGTAGAAATAATCACGGTTTTAAAAACGAATTAGATTCAACGCAACAATCTAGCCCTGTAGATATTTTGGTCTATCAAAGCGTCAATCCAGAAACTGGAATTCATAAAGCTAAGCCCGAGGATTTTATGGGACGAGTTTTTGTAGATAACACTGCATACGGTGTTCACTCCCATTTACCCGCGAACTGGGCTACCGCTGCCTGGCAATCGCGGTCATGGCAAGGACCGGCAGGACTGGGAGTATTCGCGGTCCGAACGGGAGCGCATTGGCATAACCCACTCCCCCACAATGACTCCTCGAAAGTTCCACAATCATTTTCCATCCCGCTAGCGTTAGCAAGCGCCGTGGCTCTTGAAAATTTCACTAAGGATTACGTGGAAAGCCATAACCGCATAAAAGAATTCAAGAGTGCGATCACTCAGTACTTGGTCAACGATATTGGTGGCGCCATGCTCGTTGGAGACCTACACCGCGATTCACCATTCCTCATGTCGGCTTTAATCAATGACATTGACGCAGAAAAGCTTGTCAATGATTTAAATCAACGAGGAATTTTCGTTGATTCTGGATCGGCTTGTAACAGCTCAAATTTGCAACCAAGCCACGTACTTGCAGCCATGGGATTACCTACAGCTGGGAATATTCGCCTTACTATCCATCCTCAAACCACGCAGGAAAATATTGATATTTTGCTAAAAAATCTTAAAGAGCTCGTAGCTGAGCAACGCCTGTAATTAGCTAGCCAATAAGACGAGGATGCAGATGGGGCTCAATTTCACTGGCAGCGCTGGCTCCATAAGCTTCGCTAAGGCGTTGAAGGAATTCTGATTTATCAAAGCGATATTCCTGTGTGCCCTTATTTTCTAAACAATAAGTAGCTAGTAACGAACCAATCTGCGCACATCGTTCATGGCTCAAACCCCACGAAAGTCCTGCTAGAAAGCCAGATCGAAAATTGTCTCCAACTCCAGTTGGATCAATTTTCGCTCGCTCGTGCGGCACACCAACATGGATGGTCTCTTTTCCGTGTTCTTCGATGCGGGCGCCTTGAGCCCCAAGAGTTGTGATGCGAACTTGTACTTGAGCAAATAGTTCCTCATCACTCCAGCCAGTTTTTTGCAGAGTCAAAGCCAGTTCATATTCGTTTACAAATAAATACTTAGCTCCTTGAATGAGCAATTTAATTTCTGGGCCATGCATTCTTGCCAGTTGCTGGGAAGGATCTGCGGCGAAAGGGATACCGAAATGGCGTGCAGTTTCAGAATAACGAACCATCGCTTCGGGATCATCAGGAGAAATAATGAGAAGGTCAAAATTACCAACCTTCTCGACGATTGGTTCCAATTCAATTTCGCGAGCTTCACTCATGGCACCGGGGAAAAAGGAAGCTATTTGATTATGTTCAAGATCAGTTGTCACCATGAAAGTAGCTGTATAGAGCTTCTCTGAGACTTTTACATGCGAGGTGTCTACACCGTGACGCTTTAACCAGGCGTCGTAATCAGGCCAATCTTTGCCGACCGCAGCGATCAAAATTGGTGTGAGTCCGAGCGCGCCCATCCCAAATGAAATATTTGCAGCACATCCCCCACGCCTGATTTCAAGTGAGTCAACCAGAAAAGAAAGTGAGACGGAGGTGAGTGCGCCGTCAACAAGTGAATCCTTGAATTTGCCTTCAAAGGTCATCAAGTGATCATTGCCGACAGATCCGGCCACGCCAATTCTCATGAAGGTAGGTTACTGAAAATTAAGAGAAAGAATCAGGTTAGTTGAATGAATCGCCACACGCACAAGAACCTTGTGCATTTGGATTATCAATCGTGAAACCTTGCTTTTCAATCGTGTCCACAAAATCAACTGATGCGCCCATGAGATACGGGGTGCTCATCTTGTCTGTGACAACTTTTACAGTGCCAAACGCTGTGACGGTGTCGCCTTCAAGAGCTCGGTCATCAAAATACAACTGGTAACGCAGGCCGGAGCAACCGCCAGGTTGAACAGCAACGCGAAGGCTTAAATCGTCGCGACCTTCCTGTGCAAGCAAGGCAGCAACCTTCACTGCAGCAGCATCTGTAAGGCCAATTCCGGTAGCTGTGCTTGTGATGTTCACTTCTGTTGTGCTCATAATTCTCTCCGATATCTCGTTCCTGTAGGTAAAGGTTACTCCAAAAAGATTGCTCTATGGCTACCCTATGCGTATGGCACTCACTGACCTGCTCCTCGCGAAGCGGACTGATCTATCGAGCGAGCGTGGAGTCTCATGCGATGGGGCCTTGCCAGAACAAAGCGATCCTTCGCTCCTAGAACGCGCAATAGCTGCAAAGAATTCCCTAGGCGCTAGAGCCATGATTTTGGGTCATCATTATCAGCGTGATGAAGTGATCCAATTCGCCGACATCACGGGTGATTCATTCAAGCTGGCCCAGGCTGCCGCCTCTAACTCTGATGCTGAATTGATTTTTTTCTGCGGAGTTCACTTTATGGCCGAGTCGGCCGATATTTTAACAACGGCATCTCAGAAAGTAATTCTTCCCGATCTGGCGGCTGGCTGTTCGATGGCAGATATGGCATCCATATCTGCAGTTCAGGAATGCTGGAGCGTTCTCAAGAAATTAGATGTTGCTAAGCACACAGTTCCAATCACGTATATGAATTCTACTGCGGCCATAAAAGCGTTTACTGGCGAGAACGGCGGCGCTGTCTGCACCTCCTCCAATGCCGAGAGGGCAATGACTTGGGCGCTTGAAAAAGGCGAGAAGATTTTCTTCTTGCCAGATCAACACTTAGGACGCAATACCGCCGTACTCAAATTGGGACAAACCCTGGCCGACTGCCAAGTATGGAATCCGTGGAAGCCAAATGGTGGACTTACAGATGATCAGATTCGATCAGCCAAGGTTTTGCTCTGGCGTGGTCACTGTTCTGTGCATGGGCGTTTTTCTGTCGATAATATTTCAGATGTTCGGAGTCGAATTCCCGGAGTGAAAGTTCTCGTTCATCCAGAATGCCAGCACCCTGTAGTTTCTGGCGCTGATGTTGTCGGAAGTACCGAGTTCATCATTAAGACTGTGGAGAACTCACCAGCTGGTTCTAAGTGGGCAATTGGAACCGAGCTCAATCTTGTTCAACGTCTAGCAAATACACACAAGGATAAAGAAATTTACTTCCTTGATAAAACAGTCTGCTACTGCTCCACGATGAACAGGATCGATTTGCCCCACCTGGTGTGGGCCATGGAATCAGCGCTCGCGGGCCGTGTTGTGAACCAGATAAGCGTGGATCCAGACGTTGCTCGCCATGCCAAAGTTGCGCTAGACCGAATGCTGGCTCTACCGTAACCACATGACTGAAGAGACCACTCCAAATAAGAAGAACCGGCCGACGCCTAAGCGCAAAGAAGCGCAAGCCGCTCGTAAGGTAAATGCTCTAGCTCCAGTAGTTTCAAAGGAGGGGCGCAAGCGCGACAAGGAAGAAACTCGTGCACGCCGAGCCGAACAACGAATCGCTTATATGCGCGGAGATGAGAATGCTCTTCCAGCTCGCGATCGCGGAGTTGCTAAACGCTGGGTACGTAACTACATCGATTCTCGTCGCACAATCGGCGAATATTTTATGCCTTTAATTTTCGGAGTACTAATTCTTACTGTAATTCCAAATAGATATATTCAGCTTGCGGCGATTTTCTTAATGTATCTCGCGATGCTCTATACCTTTGTTTCCGGTTTCTTCATGACTCGTAAAATCCGCAAAGAAGTTGAAGCGCGCTTCCCTGGCGAACCTACAAAAGGCATCGGCATGTACGGATTCCTACGCTCAACTCAGATGCGCCGAATGCGTGCACCTTCACCACAAGTAAAGCGCGGAGAAACTTTTTAAAACTGCAATTCTTTAAGCTCGAGGATTTGGACTTACAGTTTTTGCAGGATCGGTCTCAGGAAGTGCACCGAGGGCAGCGTCAATGCTTCTCATGACTTCTGCAGATAGTTTGACTCCCGAGGCTTTCACATTCTCTTTCACTTGAGAAGGCTTCGTTGCGCCCATAATCACAGATGAAACATTTGGGTTAGCTAGTGCCCAAGCGAGAGCCAATTGAGACATTGTGAGGTCAAGGGATTCTGCAATCGGCTTTAAGTTCTGCACAGCGACAAGGACTTCCTCGCGCATCCAGCCGGCAATCATATTCGCGCCACCTTTTTTATCACCAGCGCGAGATCCAGCAGGAAGCTTTTTCCCAGGTAAATATTTACCAGTGAGAACGCCTTGAGCCATCGGCGACCAGACAATCTGTCCAATTCCTTCTTGTTCACATAAAGGAATTACTCGCTTCTCAATTACTCTCCACAACATGGAGTATTGAGGTTGGCTAGAGACGAAACGGTTGAAATTGTTATCTTTCTGAAATCTGAGCGCTGTCATTATTTGGCTGGCATCCCACTCAGAGAAACCAATGTAATGAACTTTTCCTTGGCGAATGAGATCTTCAAAAGCGCGAAGAGTCTCCTCGATCGGTGTCTCATAATCAAAGCGATGAGCCTGATATAGATCGATATGGTCGGTATTTAGTCGCTTGAGCGAAGCATGCACCGATTCCATAATATGTTTACGTGAAAGTCCTCTGTCATTTTTGCCAGTACCAGTTGGCCAATAAGCTTTTGTGAAAAGTTCGTAAGACTCTCGACGCACTCCCTTTAAGGCTTTGCCCAGTACAGTCTCAGCTCGCGTACCTGCATAGACATCAGCGGTATCCAGGGTTGTAATGCCCAAATCGAGTGCGGTGCGTACACACTTTATTGCCGCTTCCTGTTCAACTTGTGAACCATGCGTAATCCAATTTCCATAAGAAATTTCTGAGACATACATTCCTGAGCTGCCGAGGCGACGATATTCCATGCAAAGAGACTACTATGGGAAAGAGGAATTGTGGATAGATGAGAAAGGGCGCCCAGATGTTAAAAAGATCGACAGGAATATGGGCGATCGCTTTTTCACTGACTTTTTCCCCAATTATTTCAACTCTCGCATCTGCTGACACCACTCCAAGCGCTTCCCAATCTGCATCACAAGAATCTGGCGAGCAAGAAGCTTCGACTACTTTGAGCCGCCCACAACATCGAGTCGATGAAGAGCGCGAGGGTGGCTTTGAAAGTGCACAACTCATTTTTGTGGGGGCAGCCATCGTGATCGCCCTTGGCCTTGCTTATCGCGCTGGCCGACGACGACGCGAGCACTAAAACTTTCACAATCCCTTTCAAGCACCAACTCTTTCTGCTACCTTTCCCAGGCCCGCAAGGGCGGTATGAGTTCGAGCGAAGTCCGGTGAAACTCCGGCGCTGTCCCGCAACTGTAAAGATCATCGCACTGCTTTCTAAAGAAAAGCAGAGCATTGATTTGAGCCAGGTCGCCTCGCCTCTTATCGAAGTATCCGACCTCGGAGGAAGGTCGGGCCTTTAAAGTCTCAGTGACTTTCAGAGCCCACGCCTTTCTCCCTCAAAGTTTGAGGGAGTTTTTTTATGTTTATGAAATATCTTTTTGTATTGCCCCCACTTATCTGCGCACTTCTATTCCCGCAACAAGCTCAAGCCACAACTCAAGAAAATCAGGTTCGATTGCATCGAATCATCTCACTGTCACCTTCAGCTACCGAAGATTTGTTCGCAATCGGCGCAGGCGCTCAAGTGATCGCGGTAGATCAATTATCAAATTTTCCAACTAATGCGCCAATTTCTAAGCTTGATGCATTTTCACCAAATGTCGAAGCAATCGCTACGTATAAACCAGATTTAGTTATTCTCAATTCTGGTGCAACGAAAGCGAATTCAATAAAAACCGCTCTTCAAAAGTTGAAGATTAAGGTGTACTTCGAGAGTGCACCAAATGATCTGGCTGGTGCTTACAGCGAAATTTCGTCATTGGGATCTTTGACGGGCCGGGGCACACAAGCACAAGCATTGATTCGAAAAATGAAACTCTCGATTAAGAAGGCCATCGATTCTGCTAAATCAAAAAAGCCGATCACTTTTTATCATGAACTTGACGACACCCTTTATTCGGTAACTTCCGAAACTTTTATCGGCAAGGTATACAAGGACTTTAATCTCATCAATGTGGCCGATGCCGCTGCTAAAGCTGATTCATATGGCTACCCACAATTGACGCCTGAATATCTCGTGCAATCAAATCCGGATCTGATATTTCTATCGGATGCACAATATGGAACCACTGCTGCAAGTGTGTCGGGACGACCTGGCTGGTCCACTCTCAAAGCCATAACGAATAATCATGTGATTGCTCTTCCAGAAGATTCCCCTTCACGTTGGGGACCTCGACTTGTGGACTTCTACCAATTCATTTCGAAATCGCTAGCGAGTGTTAAGTAACTCGTGACTACAAAGCTAAAGAAAGATAAAAGTGTAGGCATTGGGCAGATTTGGAATTGGAAAATTACCGCTGCCTGCGCTTTTATTCTCGTTGCTGTTGCACTTCTCGCAATCAGTTTCGGCCCGATTCATTTGGGCTTCATTGATATCGTGAAGACTCTTTTTGGATTTCACGGGTTGGAAGGACAGAACCGAACTGTCTTGCTTGATTTACGGCTCCCGAGAATGTTTCTTGCTGCACTAGTTGGAGCAGCGCTCGCCACTAGTGGCGCTGTCTACCAAACTGTATTTAGAAATCCCCTTGCCGATCCCTACCTATTAGGAGCTGCCAGTGGAGCAGGCTTAGGCGCAACTATCGCGATTACAAACACAGGTGGAAATATTTATGGATGGTTGCCTATATTTTCATTCTTTGGAGCAACTCTCGCAGTAATGACTTCTTTCTTTATTTCTGGCAAGTTCTTTGCCGAACCAAACACACTTCTTCTTTCTGGGATTGCCGTTGGCTCATTTGCCACCGCGATTCAAACTTATCTTCAACAGCGCCACAGCAACGCTTTACGGCCAGTTTATAACTGGATTTTAGGTGAACTAACAGTTGCCAACTGGAGCATTGTTTCCTGGTCATCGATTTATATCATTTCATCGATTATCGTACTTATTTCGATATCAAAAAAACTAGATGGTCTACTTCTTAGCGATGAAGAATCATTTTCACTTGGTATCGATCCAAACAAGTTAAGGATGATAGCTGTAGCAGCCGCGACTCTTGCTACAGCAACTGCAGTTTCTGCTTCGGGTCTCATTGGCTTTGTGGGTATCGTCGTGCCTCACTTAGTTCGCGGGGTTACGCATAGAGTCACAAATCGCTCACTTGCCACCATCGCATTAGTAGGCGCTGCTTTTCTCGTGTTGGCCGATTTAGGAGCGCGTAGTTTGCTCTCTCCTGCTGAACTTCCCATTGGCGTCATAACTGCTTTTGTAGGCGCTCCTTTCTTTCTCTTCGTTCTACGCACCAGAAGGGTTACTCATTCATGATAAAAGTTGAAGGTTTAACTGTAAAAATTTCTCATCGCAATATTCTCAATGATATTTCTCTTGAAATTCCCCATGGCCACTGGACTTGTCTAGT
Organism: uncultured Actinomycetes bacterium; assembly: GCA_903838475.1. GTDB lineage: Bacteria > Actinomycetota > Actinomycetes > Nanopelagicales > Nanopelagicaceae > PALSA-747. The sequence continues at coordinate 47,145 of CAILYP010000218.1, forward strand.
TGGGCCTAATGGAGCGGGTAAGACGACCTTTCTGAAAGTATTGCTAGGCGTGCGTGAATACTCCGGCTCGCTGCAAGATAATGGCGTTGAGGTTTATCGAAACCATAAGAGAAACGTGGCATTCGTTCCCCAACACCCTCACATTCCAACGGGTATGACTGTTTCTGAATATGTAGCTCTCGGCCGATCAAAAGTTGAAGGCTGGGGAAATGAATCACCAAAGAGTCGCGCTTTTATCCAAGAAGTACTGATTCAAACTCAGCTCTACGGAATGCATGAACGCCATGTGGCGCAACTTTCTGGGGGTGAAATGCAAAGGGCGCTGATAGCGCGCGCACTTGCACAAGAACCAGAACTCATTCTTCTTGACGAGCCCACCTCAGCGCTAGATTTACACCATCAAATATCGGTGCTCAACAACATTGAGATTCTCAAAACTCGCGGGGTAACGGTCATTTCAACTATGCATGACATCACCCTGGCAGCCATGTACGCAGAACGCATTGTCGTGATGCACGAGGGTAGAACTCTCTTAGACGGAAGTGCGGCCGACGTTATTCACTCAGCTGAACTTCGAACCGCCTTCGATAATCGAATTAATGTTTACACTCTTGATAGTGGCAGACCAGTAATCGTGGCGTCGAAGGATGACTCAGCGAATACTAAAAATTAAGAATTAAAAAAATATTGAATAATATTTAAATAGAAATTAGCGGACGTGCGCTTCTACAAATGGAGTTTTTACTACTTCCATCACGCTATTTCTACCGCGGATATCTATCGTAAGGTGATCGCCAATTTTGATATCGGTAGAAACCAAAGCCAATGCGATTCCCACTTTGAGGGTTGGCGAAAATGTTCCGCTTGTGACTTCGCCGACGACAGTACCTGCTGAGTTCATAACGCTCATTCCTGGGCGCGGAATTCCACGATCGAGAGATTTCAAACCGCGAAGCCTGCGCTTCAATCCACTCTCTTTCTGGGAGATCAAAGCTGCTTTGCCGTGAAAAGTTTCCTTCTCCAATGCAATCGCCCAATTGGCACTTGCCTCCAGCGGGGTAATATCGAGTGAAAGCTCATGCCCATGTAATGGGTATGCCATTTCAGTACGTAACGTATCTCTCGATCCGAGACCGCAAACTCGCCCTCCTAGTGCAGCAACTTTTTTAGCGAGCAATTCCCAAAGTTCAAGGGTGGCGTTCCATGACGGAACTAGTTCATAACCAAATTCGCCGGTATATCCAGTTCGACAAATAATGATTGAACCCAAATGTTCAAGCCCTGGGAAAATTTCCTCGGCGAACTCGGTGTAATCCAAATCTAGGGTTAGCCCAAAACTTTCCATGATTTTTCCGGCCAGGGGTCCTTGAACCGCCAAGACTCCAAAACTTTTGTGAATATTTGTGATTGTGATGCCGGCAGGGGCAGCCGCTGAGATCGCAGCAAAAACCGCTGAGCAGTTTGCGGCATTCGGAATAAGGAAGAGGTCGTCATCGGCTTTGCGGTAAACAATTAAATCATCGATGACGCCTCCGCGATCATCGCAGAGTAAGTTGTACTGAGAACGTCCATTTTCAATCTTAGTTAAATCATTCGTTACGATCCCGTTGAGGAATTCAATAGCGCCATTTCCCCTGATACTTATTTTGCCCAAGTGAGAAACATCAAAAATGCCGACTTTTTCTCTCACCGCAAAATGTTCGGCAAGAACTCCACCTGCTTGCTCGCCCACCATATATTTCGGATATTCAATGGGCATATCCCAGCCACCAAAATCAGCCATCTTTGCGCCAGCGTCAACGTGCCATTGATAGAGCGGGGAGGTGTTTTCCATACTTGAAACTTATCAAATGAATGAGAGGATTCAGCAATGGCCACCCTTAAAACATCTGACAAGCAAAATTCTGACATTCTTGTAATTGGACTATCTGCAAAAGACGGAAAGCTCACAATCGAGTCAGGCTCAGCGACCGTTAACACCAAATCGCTCCTTCTCGTGCTTGCTGATATGGGAGCTACTGGTAAGGCTGATGAAGTGATGATGATTCCATCAACGTCACCGCGCCTGATCCTTACAACAGGATTAGGTGAAAGTCGCAATGACTACTCAGGTGAGGTACTGAGGCGTGCGGCAGGAAGCGCTACCCGCGCCCTGGCTGGACATTCAAGTGCCGCGTTTTCGCTGCCTCATAAAAACTCTGCCCAATTTGCAGCAATCGCAGAAGGAATAGCACTAGCGGCTTACAACTTCACTGATTTCCGCGGCAGCACGAAAAAAGAACAGAAGCTTCCGCTGGTGGCCGCTGTTGTAATATCTAAAATTGGTAACACCTCAGAATGTAAGAGTGCTCTAAAACGCGCTGAAATCATTGCTGCGCAGACTCATATGGTGCGAAATCTTGTCAACACTCCCCCGAGCCATCTCACTCCTATTTCTTTCTCCGAAAGCATGAAAAAGATTGCAACTTCCTTGAAGTTGAAAAGTGAGATTTATAATCACACAACTCTTAAAGCAAAAGGCTATGGCGGGATAACCGGAGTCGGGCAAGGTTCGGCAAATCCACCGCGCTTATTTCACGTCTCATACACTCCTGCAAAGCCAAAGGCCCGAATTGCACTTGTCGGCAAGGGAATTACCTTTGATAGCGGCGGTCTTGCGCTGAAGCCTGCTGCAGGTATGGAAGCGATGAAGTGTGACATGGCTGGCGCTGCGGCAATCGTGGCAACGGTATTTGCAGCGGCGCAATTAAAACTTCCAGTTGCTGTCGAAGGATGGGCAGCCCTTGCCGAAAATATGGTGAGTGATACTGCGCAGCGTCCGAGCGATGTCATCACTATTTATGGTGGCAAGACAATTGAAGTTCTCAATCCCGATGCTGAAGGTCGCCTTGTTTTAGCTGACGCGCTCGTCAAAGCCCAAGAAGTCGGGAAGAAAGCTGGCGGACTTGATGCTTTGATCGATGTAGCTACTCTCACGGGCGCACAAGGTGTTGCTCTTGGAATTCGCACTAGCGCTGTCATGACAAACAATGAAGCTCTCTCGCAACGATTTATGGATGCTACACAAATTAGCGGAGAGCAGTTCTGGCCAATGCCTCTTCCCGAAGAGTTGCGCGCATCCCTTGATTCTCCGGTCGCTGATATGGCAAACATTGGCGATAGGAACGGTGGAATGTTGGTTGCAGGACTTTTCCTAAAGGAATTTGTTGAGCCAGCAGTTCCGTGGATTCATCTTGATATTGCCTCCCCTGCTTTCAACGAACGCCAACCACATGGCTACACACCTGTAGGGGGTACTGGAATAGCGGTGCGCTCGCTAGTGGCGTTGCTGGAGTCTTTCTAGCCTCGAATTTGCTCTTCATAACCCGTTGTAACTGCCCCCACACTCGATGCGGGTAGCCAGAGCGAAAAATCGTGGCAGGATTGGGCTCTTAGATGGTGCCTTTATGGGCTGGACTGAAGGGTGAGGTAGTGACTGAGTTTGACGTTCTAATTCTTGGCGGCGGTTCTGGTGGTTATGCATGCGCCCTTCGCGCATCACAACTTGGCTTAAACGTAGCGCTGATCGAGCAAGACAAACTTGGTGGAACATGCTTACACCGTGGCTGTATTCCAACAAAGGCACTTTTACATGCAGGAGAAATCGCCGACAGTACTCGTCACGCCGCTGATTTTGGAGTGAAGGCGCAGCTTGAAGGTATTGATATGACAGCCGTCAATGCGTACAAAGATGGCGTGGTTTCTAAATTACACAAAGGCTTGCAAGGGCTTGTGAAGTCTCGAAGCGTTACTTACATCGAAGGACATGGACGACTCGTCGGAGCAAACGCTATAGAAGTTAACGGAGTTCAATACACCGGAAAAAATATAGTGCTTGCAACAGGGTCATATCCTCGCACGCTACCTGGACTTGAAATTGATGGACAACGCATCATGACAAGTGACCAAGCTCTAAATATGGATTATGTCCCTAAGAGCGTAATTGTGCTTGGAGGCGGAGTCATCGGATGTGAATTTGCATCGGTATGGACTTCCTTCGGATCTGAAGTAACAATTATTGAAGGTCTTCCACGTTTGATTGCGTTAGAAGATGAATCTTCGAGCAAGCAATTAGAACGCGCCTTTCGCAAGCGCGGCATTAAATTTGAAGTTGGAACGCGTTTCCAGTCTGCCACCACAGATGAGAACGGCGTAACTGTCACTCTTGAAAATGGCGCACAGTACAGCGCAGATGTACTCCTTGTTGCAGTGGGTCGCGGACCTGTAACTGACAACATCGGCTACCAGGAACTCGGTCTGACAATGGATCGTGGGTATCTCATCGTAGATAATAAGTGCCGCACAAATATTCCTGGAATTTTTGCAGTTGGCGACATTATTCCAACACTTCAGCTAGCGCACGTTGGTTTTGCCGAAGGTATCTTGGTTGCAGAAGAAATTGGTGGCTTAAACCCTCGGCCAATTAATTATGATGGCGTCCCGCGCGTTACATATTCAGATCCAGAAGTTGCTTCAGTTGGCCTCACTACGGCAATTGCAAAAGAACGTGGCCATGAAATTATTGAATTAAATTATGACTTAGCCGGAAACGGTAAAGCGAATATTCTCAAAACTGCCGGATCTGTAAAACTTATCGCAGAAAAAAATGGGCCAGTTCTTGGAATTCACATGGTCGGAGCGCGCGTCGGAGAACTACTCGCCGAAGCTCAACTTATTTTTAACTGGGAAGCAGAAGCTTCTGATGTTGCTCAATTGATTCACGCCCACCCAACACTTTCAGAAGCTGTTGGCGAAGCGCATCTTGCACTTGCCGGTAAACCTCTTCATGCACACGGATAATTAGGAGAAGCAATGACATTCTCAGTAACGATGCCTGCACTTGGCGAAAGCGTCACCGAAGGTACTGTCACTCGCTGGCTTAAGTCCGAAGGCGACAGTGTCGCTGTCGATGAGCCACTGCTGGAAGTATCAACTGACAAGGTTGATACAGAAATTCCTTCTCCGGTCGCCGGAATCGTTCGCAAGATAATTGTCGGCATAGATTCCACAGTCGCCGTTGGCGCAGAACTCGCGATTATTGACGACGGTGCTTCGGCTCCCGTTGCTGCTCCCGTTGCTGCTCCCGTTGCTGCTCCCGTTGCTGCTCCCGTTGCTGCTCCCGTTGCCGCTCCCGTTGCCGCTCCCGTTGCCGCTCCCGTTGCTGCTCCTGCACCCACATCAGGTACAAGCGTTGTTGTAACAATGCCTGCACTCGGAGAATCTGTAACTGAAGGAACTGTTACTAGATGGTTGAAGAACGTTGGAGACCAAGTCACTGTGGATGAACCACTACTTGAAGTGTCTACTGACAAAGTTGATACAGAGATTCCATCTCCAGCTACCGGAACAATTCTTTCAATCGATGTTGCCATAGATTCAACTGTTCCAGTTGGTGCACGACTAGCCATGATTGGTGCCGCTGGATCTGCTCCTGCAGCTCCCGTTGCTACCCCACCAGTTGTTGCAGCGCCAGTTGTTGCAGCGCCAGTAGCCCCGGTAAGCGCGACAACCGATGCTTATGTAACTCCAATTGTTCGCAAACTTGCATCCGAAAACGGCGTTGATTTAGCGCGCATTCAAGGTTCAGGCGTAGGAGGCAGAATTCGAAAAGAAGATGTTCTAGCTGCCGCGGTTCGGCCGGCCTCAACATCTTCTGCTCCAGCAGCGGTTTCTTCTTCAGCGCCATCTTCAACCTCATCATCAAAGCCAGCGCCTGTAGCAGTATCCCCTCTTCGCGGAACAACTGTTCAGATGACTCGTCTGCGTAAAGTAATTGCAGAACGTATGCTCGAATCACTTCACGTGAGTGCGCAATTAACAACCGTTGTAGAAGTAGACGTTACTCGTATCGCTCGCCTTCGCGATAAAGCGAAACAATCTTTTGAAGAGCGCGAGGGAGTAAAACTCTCTTTCCTTCCGTTCTTCTCTGTTGCAGTTTGTGAAGCTCTTAAGCAACACCCAGTCGTTAACGCCTCAGTCGAAGGTGATCAGATCACCTATCACGGCGCAGAACACCTTGGGGTTGCAGTGGATACCGAAAAGGGACTTCTCGTTCCAGTTATTCGCGATGCTGGAGATTTGAATATGGGCGGGATTGCGCGCCGTATTGCGGATGTCGCAGAACGCACTCGTACGAATAAGATCACACCAGATGAACTTGGCGGTGGAACTTTCACAATTACAAATACAGGTAGCCGAGGTGCGCTTTTTGATACTCCAATAATCAATCAGCCTCAAGTTGCCATCCTTGGACTTGGTGCAGTTGTTAAGCGGCCAATAGTTGTGAAGGCAGAAGATGGTGGGGAAACTATTGCAATCCGATCCATGGTTTACCTTGCCCTTTCTTATGACCACCGAATTGTGGATGGCGCAGATGCGGCACGTTTCCTTTCAACACTCAAAGAAAGACTCGAAGCAGGTCAGTTCGAATCTGACTTAGGTTTGTAGTCGATGCTTCCACCACAACGAATTGCCATAACTGGCGCGTCTGGATTAATTGGAAGTGCGCTAGTTGGCCATCTTAAAAGTGAAGGTCACACTGTTCAGAGACTGGTTCGTCGCAAGGCAGTAGCACCGGATGAAATTTCTTGGGACCCGAAAGCTGGTTCAGTAGATTTAAACGCTTTAGAAGGCGTCAACTCTGTCATTCACTTAGCAGGAGCAGGCGTTGGAGACCATCGTTGGACTTCGAAATATCGTTCAGAGATTCTCAATTCACGTTTATTGGGTACGACCACAATCGCGCAGGCGGTTGCGCAAGTAAAGCCTCAGTCATTTATTTCAGCTAGTGCAATTGGTTTTTATGGAGAGACTGGAAACCGGGCAGTTAATGAAAATGATCGTTCAGGTGAAGACTTTCTCGCTGCAGTGTGCCGAGAATGGGAAAGTGCTGCAGATCTTGCACCAGGTATTCGTACCGTAAAACTTAGAACTGGATTAGTCCTAGATCCAACTGGTGGGGCGCTAGGAAAAATGCTCCCGTTGTTTCGTTTTGGTCTTGGCGGCAAGCTCGGCTCAGGTAAGCAATGGTGGTCGTGGATTACTTTGCACGATCACATCCGAGCGGTTTGTCACTTGCTTGAATCACGGGTTGAGGGTCCAGTTAACGTTACTTCACCAAACCCAGTAACAAATCAAGAATTTACTTCGGCTCTCGCCCGGGCATTGCACCGCCCAGCATTACTTCCAGTACCCGCAATCGCACTTAAAATTGTGCTCGGTGGATTTTCTAGTGAAGTACTGGGATCTAAAAGAGTCGTTCCAGAGGTGCTATTAGAAGATGGTTTTACCTTCGACTATCCGCATGTGGTTAACGCTTTAGCGCAACTCGCCGAATAATCTCTTCAGCCACTAACCGACCAGACTCCATCGCGCCTTGCTGCGATGGGTATGTGCAGTGGTCTCCCGCTAAATAAAGGCTATTTGTTATTCGCTGCTTAGAGTAGAGCGGTTGTCCAACTCCGTGCATCGGTAGCGACTGTTTGATTTCATATTTGGCTAAAAGTTGCCAATCATGAGTTGAAATTTCCCATATCTTAGAGAGTTCGCGTCGTACATCACTTTCAGAAATAGGACCAAGAGTTGTGCTTGCAATGAGAGTTTGCCCAATTGGCGCATAAGTCGGAGCGAGCTTTGACATAACAACAGAATTGATAACACCACCAGTTCTCTGTGCGGCAAGCAGATCTGAATTCCTTAATTCACCTTGAGTTACGTGGTACCAGGTTGTTGATGGCAGAACTTCGGGAATGGTTCGACCCTGAATAAGCTGATGAGCAGTTGTTGGATCGGTCGCAACAACAACAAAATCTGCAACTAACGATTCATTATCAGTAATAACTCTTCCTTCTGAGATTTCTTGCACAACGCTCTGGTAGCGAATATTGCTTACCTTCGACGCAAGTAGTGAAGAAAATACACCAACACCTTTAGACGGTACTCCTGGCCTACCACTTATGAATGAACGCAATATTTTCTGCGCCGCGTCAGCTGAAATATTGGATGGCTCGGTGAGAAAGACTCCGCGCAGAAAAGGCTGCAAAAGTTGCGTATAAAGGTTTTGAAAATTGACCGCCTTCTGTCCGAGGGATTCCGAGTTCACCGCATGAGTACTTAGAAATTGTAAAAATGCGAATTTCTCTCGTAAAGACCCTGGACTTGTAACTGCACTAGCAATTGAGTACCTGGCGCTTGTTTCACCATCAATAACTCTAAATCCGGCTGGCAAGTGGATAAATTCAGATGAATCAATAATGTCAGCTGCAATTACTTCTGGATACTTAGGATTTATAACTTGGAAACCATGATCTAAAACAAATCCATCAATGTAGTCACTCTTCATTCGTCCGCCAGGTCGCTCTGAACTTTCTACTACGAGGACGTCAAAATCAGCTTTTTCTAGATATCGAGCAGCAGTTAAGCCAGCCAGGCCGGCACCGACGATAACCACATCATGTCTCATCGAATCGAGCTCGCCCTAGCCTGATCAAGAATGAGTGCGACGTCCAGCGCGTCTTGAATCGAAACAGGCATAACTCCCTTTCCGCGAATTGCATCAGCAACTGCGATATAAAAATGGGTGTAGTCACCTGCAACTGCATCGAAGGGAACACTCTCGTTTCCTCGGACAAGTTGAGCCGGCGATGTTGTATCTATTTTCCATCCACCTTTACCAGGATTTACTCCAGCGCGAAGTAGCGGTTCCTGCTTATCTAAGTCATTGATAACAAGTGATCCCTTATCCCCCATTAATCGAATGCGTGGGCCAGGAGCACCGACAATCGCAGAGGCAGATAAGTATGAGTCGACACCTGAATCATGACGAAGGACTAATACAACATCATCATCAGCAAGACCGCGGATTGAACGTACGGAGGAATAGACTAATTTTGCCGGCCCAAACCAATCCAAAACTAATGAAATCAAGTGAGGTTGCAGGTCAAGCAGATTTCCCCCACCATCTGCAGCCGAAGAATTCTCGCGCCAAGAATCTGGATTACCTTCTGCGCGAAATCTTTCAAAACGAGAATCAATGCGAAAGATGTTGCCTAGAATTCCGCTTTTGATGGCTTTTTTGATAGTAAGTGCATCGCTATCCCATCGACGGTTGAAATAAGTTGTCAGTAGCGAGCCCGTTTCGCCTGCGACGTCTGCGATTAACTTAGCTTCGGTAAAAGTGCGTCCCATAGGTTTATCTACTACAACGGCTGCGCCCGCACGTAATCCTGCAATCGCATCAGCTGCGTGGGAGACGTTCGCCGATGCCACTACGAGTAAATCAATTTCTTGATCAAGCATGGAAGCCACCGAATCGAAAGCGCGTGCCTCAGGAAAATCCGCTTTCAAGTTCGCCACTCGCTCTAAATTTTTCGTAGTAGCGCCTACAACGTCAAATCCGGCGGCGCGCAGGAATGGTGCATGAAAATAGCGTCCCGCTAGGCCATAACCAGCTATCCCGGCGCGCAGTGGCCTATCGCTCATTAACGCTAATTCGCTTCTATGTTTTCATTTGCGAGTTTGGATGGCCACCAGATTTTTGGTCCGATAACATGAACAAGAGCAGGCACCAATATTGAACGAACTACCAAAGTATCAAGCAGAACTCCAAACGCCACAGCGAATGCGATTTCAGCTAGGGCAACAAGAGGTAGGACTCCTAAAACAGTGAAAGTAGCCGCAAGCACAATTCCAGCTGATGTAATCACACCACCTGTCACCGTGACGCCTTTCGTTACGCCAGCACGAGTACCAAGCTTTATTGACTCTTCTCTCACCCGCGTCATCAGGAAGATGTTGTAATCAATTCCGAGGGCTACTAGGAAGATGAAGGTGAAGAGAGGAAAACCAGTATCGGCTCCTGCAAATTTGAAAATATGGTTGAAAACAACTGCCGATACACCGAGTGTGGCAACAAAGGAAACAATAACTGTCACCAGCAGAACTGCGGCTGCAAATATACTTCGCAAAAGGAGTCCCAAAATAATTGCGATCAATACAAGCACAATTGGGATCACCAGATTGCGATCATGCGCCGACGCAATATCGACGTCATAAAATGTTGCACTCAGCCCACCTACAAGAGATGCGGGATCAAGGGCATGCATGCCTGCTCTGATGACAGGTACAAGTTCGCGACCCTGCGCGGAATCAGCTGCCACCGTCAACGTCGCATCCAGAACTACATTCCCATTGACTACCTTCACGGCAGGTAACGGCTGTCCAGGTATCGCTTGTCCCTCTAATTCTGGTGCTACTGATGACACTCCTGCAATTGTCTGCAGCGCTGTTGTGGCCTGAGCAACATTCTCTTTCTTAATGAGAATTTGAGTTGGCTGATTCTGTCCACCAGGGAAGTGCTTCAAAAGCGCCTCTTGCCCTATCAAGGAATCTGGATGAGTTGTAAAGCCTTGCGTCGTAGAGATTCCATTAGCCTTAAGTGTCGTAATTAGGCTTGCAAAAATAAGCAAAATTACCGTTGTGATAATTGCAAACTTCTTTGGACTATTGGCAGTTGCATTTGCAACTTTTGACCAGATACCAGTGAGCTTTTCGTCGTGATCATCATGGCGAGGAATTCTTGGCCAGAATATCCAGCGACCAAATACAACCAGCAGTGCAGGAAGAAGGGTAAGGACGGTGATCATCGAACTGATGATTCCAATAGCACCAACCGGACCAAGACCACGTGAATTACTTAGTTGGCACAGTAGTAAAACAAGAAGTCCCAACGTCACCGTACTTCCAGAAGCAATAATCGGCTCAACAACCCCTCGCCATGCTTTCTTCATAGCGTCAAAGCGTGAATCATAATGATGTAGCTCTTCGCGGTAGCGGGCAATTAAAAGAAGGGCGTAATCAGTTGCAGCCCCAATAACCAAAACGGACAATATTCCCTGTGACTGGCCATCTAAGGTAATTATGTTGTGCTTAGCTAAAATGTAGATGACACCACCAGCAAGTGATTCGGCAATGAGTGCGGTGAAAAGTGGGAGAATCCAAAGAATGGGAGAGCGGTAAACAATAATCAAAATTACTGCAACAACTAGTACCGTTGTAATGAGAAGGCTTGAATCAATACCACTGAAAGCACCAAAGAGATCAGCAAAAATTGCAGCGAAACCTGTAACGTGCGAAGTAAAACCATTTGCCTTCGCATAATTGCCAGCATAGAAACGTATCGAATCGACTACTGCAGGAAGCGCAGGCTTTTTATTAGCCAGCTGCGATCCAGCATTGGTATTGTCAAAGGGCACATTTGCTAGAAGGGCTTTTCCGTCTTGGGAAGGGAATGCAAATATCTTCTCCCCTGGTGTTAAAAAGTCTCCAATAGTTTTATTTACGCCAACAATTGCTTTTCCATCCTTTGCCACAAGCGGCTGGGATGCAATCGTGCCCAGAAAAACGTTTACTGAAGCTATCTTCTCTGGGGTGACGCTACCTTCAAAAAGAACGAGAGCAGGTAGGGATTTATTTGCATTGACAGTAAAAGACTTATAGGCATTTGCAAACTTTTGTGCCTCGGCGTGCGCAGGAAGAAAATCGGCATTGTCATTCTTCTGGACCGAAGAAAGATTTCCAAAAAGTGGCCCCACGGCCCCTGAAATCCCAAACCAAACGATGATGGTGATGATTGCAAACCACAGAGGTTTGCGCGCCTTAATTTTGCTGGATGTTGTGAGCGACACAGGATTTCCTATTCTTCCTAAAAGCTAGGCGAACTCGACGCCCATCTATGGGTCAAGTTTAACCTCCAGTTGGGCCCCTAGAAGCCGAGTATCCACTGGGTATCAAGGTTCACCCTCGATTTAACTACTGTTCACTTCCCTATTAGGCTGATGCCGTGGGTTCAACTATTTCTGGGGCAGCAATAGCCCTCAAGCGCCAAGGTTTGGTCGATTATCAGAGCGCCCTTGATAGCCAAAGGCGAATTCATCAAGAGGTTGTCGAACAAACCCGTCCAAATACTTTGATATTACTTGAGCACCCATCGGTGTACACCGCTGGAAGACGCACCGAAGCTCACGAGCGACCAACAGATGGAACGCCGGTTATTGATGTTGACCGAGGCGGAAAAATTACTTGGCATGGAGAGGGACAGCTTGTCGGTTACCCCATCATCCGCCTCAAGAATAGAAATGAAGTGGTCGGCTTTGTGCGCGAGATCGAAGCTGCACTCATCAAAGTTTGCGCAGATTTTGGAATACAAGGTGAACAGTATTGCGACCGCTCAGGTGTGTGGGTGCGAGATGGCGGCGGTGATCGAAAGATTGCCGCGATCGGCATTCGAGTTGCCAAAGGCGTGACCATGCACGGGTTTGCGCTCAATGTTAATCCGGACATGATGGGATTCAATCAGATTGTCCCCTGCGGGATCGCAGATGCAGGCGTTACGTCCATGCAGTTAGAGTTGAGCCGTTCCATTTCTATCGATGAAGTTGTACCTTCTGTCGAGAAGCACATGTTTGAATCAATTTCACGAGTTGCGGAGTTCATTACCTTATGACGATTGCACCAGACGGTCGCAAACTACTTCGCATCGAAGCGAGGAATGCATCAGTTCCCATTGAGCGTAAGCCGGAATGGATAAAGACGCGCGCCAACATGGGTCCGCAATACACGCAACTTCGCTCCCTTGTAGCCAGAGAAGGACTTCACACAGTCTGCCAAGAAGCAGCCTGCCCAAATATTTTCGAATGCTGGGAAGACAAGGAAGCTACTTTCCTTATTGGTGGCGAGCGTTGTACTCGGCGATGCGATTTTTGCAATATCGATACTGGTAAGCCAGAACCTGTTGATATGGATGAACCACGTCGCGTTGCCGAATCAGTTCTTGCAATGGGTCTTAAGTATGCAACTATCACCGGAGTAACCAGAGACGACCTGGAAGATGAAGGCGTCTGGCTTTATTCAGAGACCATTCGAAAAGTGCACGAATTGAACCCTGGAACAGGGGTCGAGATGTTGGCACCAGATTTCAGTGGAAAACCAGAACTTCTCAATGTTGTCTTCGAGTCTCGCCCGGAAGTGTTTGCACATAACCTCGAGACCGTTCCTCGAATATTCAAAGAAATACGCCCAGCCTTTCGCTACGACCGATCACTGGATGTCATCACGCAGGCACGAAACTTTGGTTTAATCACAAAATCAAATCTTATTTTGGGAATGGGTGAAGATCGTTCGGAAGTTTCGCAAGCACTTCAGGACCTTCATGATGCTGGATGTGACTTGATTACTATTACGCAATACCTACGACCAACACCAATGCACCATCCAGTTATCCGTTGGGTAAAGCCAGAAGAATTTGTTGAGTTAGCTAAGGAAGCAGAAGATATTGGCTTCTCAGGCGTTATGAGTGGACCTCTTGTGCGATCGAGTTACCGCGCAGGTCGCCTTTATAAGCAGGCTCAAGAAAAACGCGCTCTTACTCATGGCTAAAAAAGTGGCTAAAAAAGTGGCTGAAACAACATACCCACCTGTCGTTTTAGCTTTTAAAACTGCTTGGAAAGTCTTGGGTATAAAGTTTAAAATTTTTGGGTCCGAGAACATCCCTGTGCAGGGCGGTGCGGTCATTGCAAGTAATCACATTAGCTATTTAGATTTTGCTCTTATTGGGACACCCGCCTCGAAGAAGAACCGATATATCCGGTTTATGGCCAAGAAGGAGATCTTCGATCATAAACTTGCGGGTCCACTAATGCGATCGATGAAACACATCAGCGTTGATCGCGAAAAAGGATCAAGCTCTTTGGTTGCCGCAATGCGTGCGCTCCGTGCTGGCGAAATTATCGGCATTTTTCCAGAAGCAACTATTTCTCTGAGCTGGGAAGTTAAGGAACTTAAATCTGGCGCAGTGCGCCTTGCCCAAGGGGCTGGGGTTCCGATTATTCCCGTAGCGCTCTGGGGTAGCCATCGAATTCTGACCAAAGCGCATAAGCCGAACCTGAAGCGCAATAAATTTCCTATCTATATCGCCTACGGAGCTCCTTACCTCGTGGAAAAAAACGCTGACATTATTGAAGAAGAAGCGCGACTCCATGAGAAAATTGCCGAACTCCTCCACTTAGTACAAGAGAATTACCCTGACTCCCCTGCGGGTCAATGGTGGGGTCCCAAGAGATTGGGCGGCACTGCTCCTACAATCAAAGAAGCTGAAGTAATTAATGCTCGTCGGAAAGCCGAACGAGAAGCGCGCAAAAGCGGCGAAGCTGCTGCAAAGAAAGAGAGTGAATGAGAATGTTTGGACGCAATAAAAAGGATAAGCAGGCTAAAAAAGCAGACACTCCTAAGACAGGTGGTGGCCAACTTCAGGTAGTTCGCGATGCTTTTGGTCTCGTTCGGAAAGAAAATCCAAGCGCGCTGCTTTACCTAGCCATAGCATTTATTGCCATGCTCATTCTGGGCGTTATTGTCGGAACCGTTGTGGGACATCCAATTTATTTTGGAATTCTTTTCATCCCAATCGGCCTCTTGGTTGCATTCTTTCTCTTTACTCGTTTTGCGAACTCCGCAGCCTTTGGGTCTATTGAAGGCCAACTCGGTGCAGGGGCAAGCGTCCTCATGGGTATCCGTAAGGGATTTACAACGACTCCCGCTGTAGTCGTAAATCGCTCTCAGGATATGGTCCATCGCAGTATCGGACGATGTGGAATTGTGCTGGTGGGTGAAGGGGGCGTTGCGGTGCGACAGATGGTGAATGATGAGCGAAAGAAAGCTGAACGCTTCGTTCCTGGCGTGCCGGTTCATGAAATTTTTGTTGGTGATGGAGAAGGCCAAGTTTCAATTCGTAAACTTCAAAAAGCTATGAAGAAACTTCCGAAGAAACTTTCAGCTAACCAGCTTCGCGAAGTACGTGCTCGTCTAAAGGCAGTCGGTTGAATGGCTATGCCTATTCCAAAGGGTCCAATGCCTACTCGTGCGCCAAAAAACCCAGGCCGTTAACTAACAC
>CAILYP010000219.1:0-10688 GCA_903838475.1 uncultured Actinomycetes bacterium
AAACCATTGGTCAGCCTCTGTTGTGTTTTCTGCTAACTCATTAATTTTGCCTGTACCGTGATAATCACTAGAACCGGTACGCAATATTCCAAGGTCATCGACAATGTCCATGAGTAAGTTTCTCTGATCTGCGGTGTGGTCGCGGTGAAAAACTTCAATTCCGTCTAAGCCGGCTTCAACATAGGATGCAAAGCTTTCGATTGATACGGTTCGCCCACGAAGAGATGCCATTGGGTGAGCGATGATTGAAACTCCACCCGCGGCCTTAATAAGTTGTATTGCACGCTCAGGAGTCGGTGAATAGTGTGAAACATAATATGGTGAATTATTATGTAACCACTTTTCAAATATCTCATCACGGTTCTTTGCTAATCCTTTAGCAATCAGTGCATCAGCCAAATGTGGACGCCCTAACGTGGCTCCCTCTGAGAGCTGTGCCAAGACTTCCTCCATGCTAATTTCTATCCCAGCTTGATTCATCCTTGAAATAATCTTCTCCATGCGCCCAAAACGATTTCCTCGGGTCTGGGCTAAAACTTCTTGTAACTCAACACTTTCTTTATCAAAAAGTAAGCCCAACATGTGAACACTAATTCCATCCTCAGTCTGGCATGAAATTTCGGCTCCTAAAACTAAATCCATACCGGCTCGCAAGTGTGCAATACCTTCTTCCCATCCTGCGATGGTGTCGTGATCGGTAATCGCTAATACTTTAATACCTGAAGCAAGGGCTTTATTTATTAACTGCGCTGGACTATCCGTACCATCACTATTATTGGTGTGAGTATGTAAATCAATCATTTCTTTCCACCAATTACGAAGACTGAGCATCCTGCCAATATTCCAAAAATGCCAACCCACAACCCAGCTGAAGGTGCTTGGTGTAGCCATACCCATGCAAAAAGAGCTGCTATGGGAACTTCAAAAAATACAATAAGGGAAACTACAACTGGTGAAACCCGTTTCAACACCACATTGAAAAGGGTATGTCCCATAAATTGAGCGCCAATCAGGAGTAGCAAAAGTAGCAGCCATTCACCGCGCGAGAAATGCAGAATCTGAAGTTTGCCGATAAGGATAAAAGGAATCATTGTGCTCGCGCACATCGCAAAACAAATAGTCGTATACGTAGTCGTTTTTAAATCTCGTTGAACGCGAGACCCGATTGAAATGTATGTCGCTGCTAGCGCTGCGCAGATAACGCCAAAAATATCTCCGACAAAGGCACGAAATGAAACCGTTAGGTCTACCCCAGTGATGATGAAAACTGAACCAAACGCAATAAGCATTCCAACGATTGATGTTGTAGAAATATGTTCACCTTTGAAGCGTACGTAGGATGCAGCGAATACTGGCTGAAGCGCAGCTAGCGCAGTACCTGCAGCAACACTTGTAAAGCGCATCGCGACAAAGAAAGCGAGAAAGTGAAAGGCTAAAAAGATTCCAGCTAGAGCCGAATTACGGATGAGGCGACGTTTAGCAGGGTCTCTCCATTCACCGTCGCGATAAGCAAAGGGAGCCATGATGAGGGAGGCAATGAAGTTTCGCCAGAAAACCAAGGTGGGAATGGGCATTGTGCTTTTTGCAATCAGCGGCCCAGATGAACCTACTCCCAGAATTCCTAAGAGTAAATATGGGATATCCCTACCTTTGGGAAGGGCTGCGTGATCGTGATGTTTCATTAAGGATGAACTGTAAACCACAGAAGCGCAATAACACAGATTGAGACGAGCGAGATAATAGCGCCGTACACGATACGCATTCTTTGAGTTGAAGCGAATTCACCCATTAAACGAATATCTTTTGAGATGCCATACATAAAAAATAAAAGAGGTAAAAGTAGAACTGCATTTAAAATCTGAGTAAGAACTAAAACTCGAATTAATGGAATTCCTGGAAGTAAAATAAGTCCTGCTGCAAAGAAAGTCATTAAGCCAAATGTTGCATAGAAGAGGGGTGCATCCTTTGGACCATCATCTAACGCTGCTGGTTGACCTGTTAAATCTCCAACCGAATATGCAGTTGATAGCGGCAAGATAGATGCAGCGAGAAGTGCGGCTCCAACTAAACCGATTGCAAAAAGAGCTTTTGCTAGTGTTCCGGCAAGTGGCTCAAGTGCGCGTGCTGCTTGCGCAGCATCGGTAATATTAGTTTGGCCTTGTTTATTTAAAGTTGCAGCACATGTGACAATGACGAAGAAGCCGATGATTCCAGTCAGCAGTGAACCGGTCCACACATCAACTCGTAGAAGTTTTAAATCATCGCGCGTCAGGCGCTTATCAACGGCATAAGATTGAATGAATGCAAGTCCCCAGGGTGCAAGGGTTGTTCCTAAAGTTGCAGTTGCAATATAAATGGCATCATGATTGAAGGGCATTGTTGGTACTACAACGCCATGGAGGGCTTTGCCCCAGTCTGGATGTGCCATAAATCCAGCTACTACGTAGGCAATGAATACCGCAGAAAGTGCAAAGAAAACTTTCTCAACACGAGCAAAAGAGCCACGCAACACCAAGAATGAGACAACTAAGGCAGCTAATGGAACAGTGATGAATCGTGAGTATCCAAAGAGTTGGCCAGCCGCAGCAATGCCTGCAAATTCAGCGGTCAAAGTTCCAAAATTTGCTACCAAAAGCGCAACAGCGCTAAGTGTTCCAGAACGGGCGCCGTACTTTTGGCGAACCAACCCAATCAGTCCTTGGCGAGTGACGACTCCGATTCGAGCGCCAAGATCTTGAAAAAGAATTAAAGCAACTGTAGAAATAACGAGTACCCACAAAAGTTGGTATCCAAATTTTGCACCAACTTGAGAATACGTCGTGATGCCGGCTGGATCGTCATCGGAAAGTCCGGCGATCACACCAGGACCCATTACAGATAAAAGCGCGGCAAGTCGTATCTTGCGTTGAGTTGTCACTGAAGCGCACCAGAGCCTTTCGAAAGTCCCTGTTGTTCACCCGGTTTTAGGGCATCAACGAGGTCATCGGCGAGGATTCGACCTACCGGCTTGCCCTTTTCATCGATAACGACAATCGAGGCGCCGCGGTTATTTGAAAATTCTTCAATCACTTCCTCAAGCGGAGAATCAATATTCACGGCGGTCGGATAGGGCGGCCCAATCAAAGTGCTGAGTGGGGCGCTCGCTTTTGCCGCAACTAATTCAATAATTTGAATATGGTCAATTAATTTACCCTTCGAATCAACCATTACAACGCCATCTGAAATATCTCTATCTCTACTTTCAACAAGCATCTGTAACGCCTGCGCCACAGTGTCATCCTCACGAGCAATCACCATATGAGTTGTCATGATGCCGCCAGCCAGAGTTTCATCAAATGAAATCAATTGACGCAATTGTTTAGCTAACTTGGAATCCATCGCCTTCAAAATATCTTCACGGTGTTCATCGGCAAGATCACGAAGAACTTCTGCAGATTCATCTGGCTCCATGCGACTAAGCAACTCTGCGGCCCGATCTTCTGTCAGTCCTCGGAGCAATCCCTGCAATTCTTCATCTTCCATCTCTTCAAGTGCATCAGCAGCAAGTTCTGGATCCAACATTTCAATAAGTGCGCTCTGCTCACGTCCAGCCAAGTCCTCAATCAGGTCTGCTAAGTCTGCTGGGCGCAACTGTGAAAGCGCAGTTTTAGAACCTGAAGTTTTTACTACTCCGGATGTATCAGCGAGGGATGCAACGGTCGACCAATCCAGCACATGCTGTGGGGTCGCCCGACGCCCAAGTGCTCCGGGAAATATTCGACGCAAGAAAGTTACAAATGAAATATCAACACCAACGACTCGAATTTCTTTATCAAGAGGTGCTAAGTAAAGATCAGAAGAGCGGACCACGCGAAGTCCATTTACGTCAACTATTTGGTGGTCTAGCACATCGCTATCAAGAAGTGATTCTCCTTGGCGCCGCTTGTAGTCCGTCAAATTTATTGTTGTTGAAGAAAGGCGAATCTCATTGTGTGTAAGTGTTGCAATACGAGCGCCGTCTATAAATGATTGACGTTGACCAACTTTAACGATCAGCCCCGAAACTGGTGGATATGCATCTTCACCATGACGCACAACGACATCAACAAGTCTTCCAATTTCTCGGCCATCTTCATTTCGCACTGGACAGCCAATTAAACCTGCGAGTGAGACAAGGGAATCGCGAATACTTTTGCGCGCTAAAACTGAGTCCCGACGGCCCACGGCCTTTTCAACTCGATTTACCACCTTTGTGATTGGGAGCGTAGGTGGCTTCTTCATGGGTAAATTCTAAGTGCAAGGTCAGGTATGAAGCGAAAGAGGCACTCCAACCAGAGATTTACGCTGCTTCATGAGTAGATCAACGATTGAATTAATAGCCAAAGCGGCATGACTTTCGGGGTGTGAGAGCACAATCGGCTTGCCATCATCGCCTCCCTCACGAAGAGCTGGGTCAAATGGCACGGCTGCTAAGAATGGGACATCTGCACCGACCAGCGTTGAGAGACGTTTAGCTGTTTCTGCTCCTCCACCACTTCCAAAAAGTGAAATCGATTCTCCGCAATGTGGACAATTGATATCTGACATATTTTCGACAACGCCAACAATGTGTTGCTTCAATTGATGCGCTATTCGCCCAGCGCGCTCGGCTACTTCAGCTGCAGCAACTTGAGGAGTTGTTACGACAAGAATTTCAGATGCAGGAATTAATTGTCCCAAACTAATCGCAATATCACCGGTGCCCGGAGGTAAGTCAAGGAGTAATAGATCTAGATCTCCCCAATATGCATCACTTAAAAGTTGTTCAAGGACTCGGTGCAGTAGCGGACCTCGGTAAGCAATCGGATCTGCGCGATCTGGCTTAAACATTTCCATTGAAACAACTTTGACACCATGGCTTTCAAGTGGAATAAATGTCTGATCAATTGCTGTTGGTCGCTGTCCGACTAAATCCATAAGTCTTGGAATTGAGTGCCCGTAGACATCTGCATCTAAAATTCCAACTTTAAGACCACGTGCTGCGGCGGCAACTGCCAAGTTAACAGTAAGGGAAGATTTACCCACTCCGCCTTTACCTGAAGCAATTCCGATCACACGAGTCAGTGAATCTGGTTGTGCAAAGGGAATGAACTTTTCAACTCCGCCGTGCAAAATCTTCTTTACATTATTTCTTTGTTCTTCACTCATGACGCCAAATGTAAGAGCTATTTCTTTTATATCTTCAATACGGTTAAGCGCTGCTTCTACATCGTTTCTTAATCTATCTTTCATTGGACAACCTGAGATGGTGAGCAAGATTGTTACGGATGCTTGACCATTTGCGAACGCAACGCTCTCAACCATTCCAAGATCGGGAAGCGGACGTCGAAGTTCTGGGTCAGAAACTGTCGCAAGTTCTGCGTGTATACGCTCAATTATATTTTGTGTCATAGGAGGTCAGGATCTATCTGCGCTTTCTTTTTATCAAGACTCAGCCCTGAATTAATATCGGTTGATAATCCATCAAGTCCATCAAGTCCATCAAGTGAGGAACCTAAAGTCTTTTGAAGTAATCTCTTTGGATGTAGGTCAGCAACCTGTAAATCTTCAAATCCAGGTCCAAGATTTTCACGTAATTCAGTAGTTGCTGCATTTGCAATAGTACGAAGACGTTTCATAAATTTAGCAGCGTCAGTTGCAACGTGTGGCAGTCGATCAGGTCCAATCAGAATCAGTGCCAACACCAAAAGCGTGATGAACTCTCCGGCGCCAATTCCAAACATGGTGAAAGCGTACCGCTAGCTAAAGTCCTTAAAATCAAGCTTTGGTGGCAAGTAAAACGCCTTGCCCGACCGGCAACAAGGTGGAAGTCCAGCGAGAATCTTCTTTGACAAAGCGAATTCCATCTCGGCGCGAGACGCTCTCGAAATCTCGTTGCGTTGGATCAGCTACCTTTCCTCCGCTAAGCGCGTGATCGATAAAGAGCGTTCCACCACTACGCAATAAACGATGAGCTTCCTGGACCAGGTCCATAACGTCCTTAGCGGGACGAATCACTACAAGGTCATAGTTTGCATCGGCTAATTTTCCAACTACTTCAAGGATATTACCGGTAATAAGTCTGAATCTAGCAGGCGCAATCCCGGACTCTTCAAAGCTATCCCTGGCACTTGCACTGTGTTCACGTTCAGTATCAATTGATGTAAGAACGCCATCCTTTGGCATTCCCTGAAATAACCAGAGTCCACTAACGCCAGATCCAGTTCCAATTTCAACAACAGAACGGGCGTCCAGAGATTTTGCTACATATTGAAGTAACGCACCAACTGCAGCAGTTGGATCTTGAGCGCCCATCTCAACTCCATTTGCTCGAGCTTGCTGCAAATGAATCTCTTCGCGAGAAAAGCTCTCAGAATATGCAGTCATATCTCCGCGATTTTGTAGTGTCATAGCGTTGCAATCCATTCAATAAGAAGTCGTGGTCCAAAACCTGTGCCACCTTTTACAAACTCTCCTGCATCCACTTCTGAGCGACCAGTTCCTGCAATATCCAAATGAACCCAATTGCTCTTACCTACAAATTGTTCCAGAAAAAGCGCCGCAGTAACCGAGCCACCTTGAAAACGCCCTTTAGCCGCCAGATGATTTAAATCTGCAATGTCACTTTCAAGTCCGAGCGCATAATCATCAACAAGCGGCATATGCCACACGCGATCTCCCATTTCATTTCCAATATCGTGCAATTTTTTAGCAAGTCGATTATTTCGCGTATACATCGCTGCATATTGACGGCCAAGTCCTAAAGTTGCGGCGCCTGTCAACGTTGCAAGATCAACGAGATAGTCTGGTTTTAATTCAAGATTTGCGTAAGCCAAGCCATCTGCAAGAACAAGACGGCCTTCTGCATCAGTATCAAGTACCTCCACCGTAGTTCCACCATATTGTGTAATAACATCAGAAGGTCGCTGCGAAGTAGCCGATAGTGCGTTCTCTGCGCACATCATTAACGCAGTTACCCGTACTTTTGGTTTTATATCTGGCATAGCCATAACCGTTGACATGACTGCGGCGGCGCCCGCCATATCACTCTTCATCGCCATCATGATGTCGTATGGACGTTTAAGTGAAATTCCACCAGTATCGAAAGTAATGCCCTTGCCCACTAGTACGACAAGTGGCCATTTGCTTGAACCTTTAGGCGCATATGAAATTTCGATAAAACGCGGTCCAGGATTGGGTGAAGATCCTCCTACTGCGCGAAGACCACCGAACTGTGCCAATTCGCGACCTGCACGTACTCGTACCGAAATATCTTTTTTCTTTAAGGCGATTGCTTTTGCCTGCGTTGCGAGCCAAGCAGGAGTTTTTATATTTGAAGGCGTGTGAATCAAATCGCGAGTGTTATAGATTGCTTCTACGATGGTAATAGCTCGTGCTATTTCGGTTCCAAAATTTCCATGAATAATAAAACTGCAAGCTTTCTTACTTTTCTCGCTTTTTAAACTCCATACATATTGAGAGAGTGAAAGAGCAATCGCATGCGACAGAACGTTCTCTTTATTGCGAATAAGGCCATCAAGTACGCGATATCCGGTGCCCTTAGTTTTTCGCCCAAGCGCTGCGCCAGCTTTACGAAGTTCATCACGAGATTCATTACCCACACCGACCAGATAAAGTCGAGAAATTCCATCCGTTGCCGAAACGGGGAGTTCAATTATTTCTCCAGCTTTCCCAGAGAAGTCAGGCCACTGTGCCATTTCTAAATTAAAATCAATATCAAGATGTTCCACTACGGATTGAGCGACCGGCGAGGAAAGTGCTACCGGCGCTCCGGCGGCCTCTGCGCCAAATTTAACTCCAACAGCAATAGCGTCTAACCCTTTCCAGCTTGAAAGGGTTGATGAGGTTGATGAGGAACTAGAATCATCGCTAGCGGAGAGCGTTGGAGCTAGGGCTTTTTTCACATCTCCGAACTTAACGAACTATGGAGGTGAATGTGAACTGGATGGACCCCGTGTGGCGTGACTGGTTGCTCACCTGGCCCCTCCTTCTCTTCTTCTTCGCCATCGGACAAGAACTTCGCATTGAAGTTTCTAGGCACACCGATCGTCGTCACCTCATTGCTCCAGTATGCGCTGCGGCAGGGGGCATGCTCATTCCGGCGCTGTTCTACCTTGGGTTCTCACTTTTCACTTCCGCGCCAAAGGCAGGTTGGGGAATTCCCATGGCGACGGATTTACCATTCGTGCTTCTCGCTTTGGCAATATTCCCTGCGCACATACAGAAGCGAGTTCGAATTTTTCTGCTGGCCCTGGCCGTAGCCGACGACATTGGTTCAATTCTTATCCTTGGAATTGTTACATCCTCAAACGGCGGAATTCACCCAACCATTATTGGCGCGACCCTCGGTTTAATCTGGGGAGCGCGAGGTTATTCGGTAATGAAGCGCATTGGATACTACGTTGCACTCCCCGCATTTCTTGTTGCATCATTTTCTACAACTTTTAATCTCTCCTGGAAATCGATTAGCAATCCGCTGGTCTGGCAGTTAGTTGTTTCTAGATTTGTTGGAAAGCCAGTAGGAATTTTACTCGGAGCGGTAATTGGCTATGCGGTATTGCGGATGACGCATGAGCATGTAATGAGATTAAAGATGCGAGAGCTACTCATCGCTGGATTTACAGCCACTTTCGGATTAGATGTTGCCTTAATTTTCGCAAATGTTGCGCTGACTACACCGGATCAAAAAGCCCTGGCAATCATGGGAATCTTATTAACTATTCCAGTTTCAGTCGCTGGAGTACTTTTTGCTCGTTACTTTTTAACGAGTGCTACTGCTGCCTGAAGTACGTTTCCAAGGTTGGTCGCTTCTTCCAGGTTAAGTTCAACAACAAGCCGCCCGCCACCTTCTAGCGGAATGCGCATCACATAAGAGCGTGCCTCTTTTGTGACTTCCATGGGTCCATCACCAGTGCGTGGCTTCATGGCTGCCATGTTTAGCTCCCTTAATTAACGTGATAAATGTAAAGACTTAAAGCGGGGACTGCGGGAGGAGAAGTATCTCAAAGAGTTGCCCAACTAGTGAAATCGAGGAAATGCCCCCTTTTTTCACGCTTAAAATTACTTGAGGTCTAGTGCTGAAAGCAGATGCGCTCTGCCAATCGCGATGATGGTTTCAACCGACTTCTGTGGTACGCCTAGCGTTGCTGCAATGTCGGCAGCACTTTTACCTCGGAGGTAATGGGCGGTAAGAATAATCCGCTCTTCCTCCGGGAGGCTGTCAAGCAGCTGCGCAAGGGTGGACATGTCGCAAGGTTACTAGCGAGCGCACGCATCAAGGGCGTCGCTGACCTCGGTGGTCCATGAGACTAAATGGCTTTGACCGCTTTTCATGAAGTTCAGGCTTGCCAGATGGTCCAGGGCAACCTGAAGCGGGGCGTAGGCGCCACTTGGATCACAAACCGCAATTGGCTTGTCGTGAAATCCTAAATATCTCCCAACCCAGATTTCAAAAAATTCTTCGAGTGTGCCAATGCCTCCGGGCAGAGCGATGAAAGCATCACTCATCTCTTCAATCTTTGCTTTGCGCGAGCGCATCGAATCAACTTCGATAATTTGCGTTGACTCTTTATCTTCAATTTCAAGTAAAAGTAATTTTGTTGGGATAACACCAAAAGTCTTTCCACCGTGTTCACGTGCTCCCTTAGCAACTGCGCCCATCATCGAAATAGCCCCGCCACCCCAGACTAAATCCCAGCCACGTTCTCCTATTCCTTTGCCGACTTGGTATGCAAGCTCAAGATGAGCCGGGTCGAGATCGGGGGCTGAGGAGCAGTACACGGAGATGCGCATAGCCAGGAGTGTAGAGACTTATGAGTAACTTGATAAGTTTGCCCCATGAGTATCCAATCAAAAGCATTCGGCTTCGGCGTCGCCACCATTGCCGCAAATGGAGATGTGCTCGATACGTGGTATCCAACAGTGGGCCTTGGCGCGCTCGCCCAAGGGTCAAAGCCAGATCTCAGCACATTTCTTGCAGCAGACTCCCTTCGCAGCGTCACCAAGAAAGAAGTCGAATTAGAAATAGATATAACGGCTGCTCCACAAAGCGCTAGCGATGCTTACCTTCGGTTGCACTTACTTTCACACCGCTTCGTGAAACCGCACGGAATAAATTTAGATGGAATTTTTGGTTTACTTACAAATGTTGCATGGACTTCTGCCGGTCCATGCTCGCTCGAGAATTTCAGCTCTACTCAACAACGGCTGCGCGCAGCTCACGGAAATCTAACTGTCTTTAGCGTAGATAAGTTTCCACGAATGGTGGATTACGTTATTCCAGAAGGAATTCGAATTGCAGATGCAGACCGAGTACGACTTGGTGCACACCTTGCAGCTGGTACAACAATCATGCATGAAGGATTCGTCAACTTCAATGCAGGAACGTTAGGTAAATCAATGGTGGAAGGCCGCATTAGTGCTGGTGTAATTGTTGGCGACGGTAGCGATATCGGTGGCGGGGCATCCATTATGGGAACACTCAGTGGTGGTGGAAAAGAAGTTATCTCAATCGGAGAGCGATGCCTGCTTGGCGCAAACTCCGGGCTTGGCATTTCACTAGGAAATGACTGCGTCATTGAATCTGGTTTGTACATTACATCTGGATCCAAGGTGGCACTTCCTGATGGGTCTATCGTTAAGGCTAAAGAGCTTTCAGGGGCAAATAACCT
>CAILYP010000220.1:0-7816 GCA_903838475.1 uncultured Actinomycetes bacterium
AGCTCTCTAGTCGACGCCAGATTCCCAGACGAGAGCGCGCTGGGGCTGACGGATTATCGGGCTAGCTTATGCAGCTAGAGCGAAATCAACTGTAGTTTTATCTGCAGTTATAGTTTTGCTTGGTTTTTGGTTAACGAGATCATCCAAGCTTCCTCGGCCCGCTTCCTCTGTTCCAACAACTAAAGTCGAAACCGATCACCCCCATGATTATCAGATTGCGACGTTGTCACGAAGCCTCTGAAAAAATGGATATGGTTCTTGAGTAAGCAATTAAGTAACGCATCGATATGTAGTTTTCATTCCCGCTATTTATTGCCTGGTAAAGCAATTTTTGCAGGGTGTAGACATTTCTTACTGAGTGGATAAGTCTAGCGTCTCGGAATGGTCTATAAAAAACCTATAAATTAGGTGTGAAATCTTGAATTGGGTATGAAATCTTGAAATAGGTATGAAGTCTTGCGAATAAGGTCAGTAATCCTTGCCGGAGTTGCTTCGCGAGAAGTTACGTGCGATTTCTCGCGTAGCTTGCTTCTCCAGCAAAGTTTGTCGCTTATCGTGAGCTTTCTTACCTTTAGCCAACGCGATTTCAACCTTTGCGCGGCCATCCTTAAAATATAAGGACAGAGGCACAAGCGTTTGGCCACCTTGTTTTAGAATCGAATGCAACTTGTCGATTTCACGGCGATGCATCAGGAGCTTTCGCTTACGACGAGGTGGGTGATTAGTCCAACTACCCTCGTTGTACTCAGGTATGTGAATGCCTTCCAGCCAGGCTTCATCGCCATCAATGGTCGCAAATCCATCAATGAGTGAAGCGCGTCCTGCACGAAGTGATTTAACCTCCGTGCCCGATAGCACAATTCCACATTCATAAACTTCTTCAATGAAATAGTCATGACGAGCTGCCTTGTTCTGAGCAATTAGCTTCTTGCCTGTCTCTTTTACCATCTCGTCACCTCCATTTCGTTAGTTATCTTCTAATCATTTCTTTAGAAAAGCTTCTAGTCATTTCTTTAGACTTGTAAAAGACTTCAAATGTAAAATTTCCGTTCAGAATCTGCCTGATTTAGCAGGCAAATACTTACGGGGTATATCTATATAGACACATTATCTCGCAAAATGTTGTGCAATGTTCGCAGAAATCTCTAGCCGTAGACGTATGAAACCCAGATCGGCCGGTGATCTAAGTCAGGCTCTGAGACGACCTGCTTCCGTTTCCGCCTAGTTGCGACGGAACTTTTGTGGGATGGAGCTTTTGTGGGATGGAGCTCGCTTTAGGGGCGACCCGTTAAACCTTGAGGTGTTTGCGAAGCGTGACAAATGACGCGAGGGTCGAAATTACCAAGCCCGTAATTAGGAGCTCACCTGAAGCAACCCATACATCTCTCCAAGTAAAGAACCGGGTGAAGCTTAAGAGTGGCGCAACTTTGGCCGATATCAAAAGTTTAAAGAGGGCCAGTAATCCAGTTGAGACTATCCATCCACTTAAAGCGGAGAAGACTCCCTCTAGAAGAAATGGAAGTTGAATGGAGAAGGATGTTGCACCTACTAGCTTCATCACTCCGGTTTCACGGCGACGGTTATAAGCGGCGATTCGTAATGTATTTGAGATCAACATCATCGCAGTCAAAATAGAAACTATGCCAATCGCAAGTGCGCCATCTCGAAGCACACTTAGAAGCTTAAAGAATTTATCAAGGATTGCTCGCTGATCCTGAACGGTATCCACTCCAGGTCGGCCAGAAAATGCAGATTGGATTACTGCAAATTGTGTTGGATCTTTTAACTTCACACGGAAAGATTCTGGAAGTTGATCTGGAGTTACATTTTGAGCAATTGCAGAATTTTTAAATCTTTCCTGGAAGTGTTGATAAGCCTGGGATTGTGATTCATAAAAAACTGTTTGAACTACTGGCAGCGCCTGAAGATCTTGCTGAATTGCAAGGCGTTGATCTGCATTAATTGGACCACCCGAACATGATGGTGATTCTGAAAGTGAGCCACAAAGAAAGACAGAGACTTCGATTTTGTCATACCAATAGTCCTTCATTACTCGAACTTGCGAGTTCGCCAAGATTCCAATTCCAAGAAGTGTCAGGGAAATGGCAACCGTGATCATCACTGCAAATGTCATCGTAAGGTTTCGACGTATGCCGATCTTTACTTCACTTGCTACGAACGCTGCGCGCATTTTCTATTCCCATTCTCTTCTTCTGTCTTCTTCTGTCTTCTTCTGTCTTCTTCTGTCTTCTTCTGTGAACTTCATTCAGTTTTTTGTAATGTCCTAAATTAACCCGTGTATCCGTAAACACCTCGGACTTGATCACGCACGACATGCCCCGCATCAAGCTCGATCACGCGTTTACGCATTTGGTCCACAATTCCCGAATCGTGAGTGGCCATCACGACGGTTGTACCGTCACGATTAATCCGGTCTAGTAATTTCATGATGCCAACCGATGTTGCTGGGTCTAAGTTTCCTGTGGGTTCATCTGCAATTAGAATCATTGGACGCGATACGTAGGCTCGAGCAATGGCTACGCGCTGCTGCTCTCCACCTGATAATTCCGATGGCTTACGGTCGCCCTTTTCTTCCAATCCCACAAGTTCTAAAACTTCAGGTACTTCGCGATTGATTTCTTTCTGCGAGAAACCAAGAACGTGAAGCGTGAAGGCCACATTCTCTGCCACGGTTTTATTTGGAAGTAATCTAAAATCCTGGAATACCGTACCGACCTGGCGTCGAAGTTCAGGGACTTTATGCGCTGAAAGAGTTACAAGATCTTTGCCAGCAACGGTAATTGTTCCCGCGGTTGGGACATCTTCACGGAGGCATAAACGCAAGAAGGTAGATTTACCTGAGCCTGAAAGTCCTACAAGAAAGACAAATTCGCCTTTTTCAATATCTAAACTCACCTGATCCAACGCAGGCTTTTCCTGCTTTGAATATAACTTGGTGACATTCTCGAAACGAATCACATCTACTCCTTACGACTTATTCACCTTACGACTTATTCACCTTACGACTTATTCACCTTACGACTTATTCACCTTACGACTTATTCACCTTACGACTTATTCACCTTACGACTTATTCACCTTACGACTCGATTTCCCAAGTCAATCAGAGTCTCCTCTGAATACGGTTCAAAGTTTAGGTAGGACTTGGTGAAGAATGGGGAAATACGCGCAGAATTCGCTGTGAGAATAAATAAATTAAGCGCGAATTCAGAAAAATTCGAGAATTACGAGCTTTTACGCCACTTGATGGCAGCTTCTATAAATCCGTCAATATCGCCATCGAGTACAGCTGATGGATTGCCCACTTCGTAGTCGGTGCGTAGATCTTTCACCATTTGGTAGGGAGCAAGAACATAGGATCGCATTTGATTACCCCATGAACCGGTGGTGTCACCTTTGAGTGCATCCATTCGAGCACGTTCTTCTTGGCGACGACGTTCCAATAATTTGGATTGGAGAACTGCCATAGCCGTTGCCTTATTTTGAATTTGCGAACGCTCATTTTGACACGAAACAACGATGCCAGAAGCGAGGTGAGTTATTCGAACGGCAGAGTCAGTGGTGTTTACGCCTTGTCCGCCTGGTCCCGAAGAGCGATAAACATCGACGCGAATATCTTTTTCATCGACTTCGACATGATCACTTTGTGCAACCACTGGAACTACTTCGACTCCTGCAAATGAGGTATGTCGACGTGACTGCGAGTCAAAGGGAGAAATTCGAACCAAGCGATGCGTTCCCTGCTCCACCGAAAGATGACCATATGCGTACGGAGCGGTTACGCGAAAAGTTGAGGACTTAATTCCTGCTTCTTCGGCATATGAGGTTTCTAATACATCAACTTTGTAACCCTTACGTTCGCAATAACGAAGATACATTCGCTGAACCATTTGAGCCCAATCGGCTGCCTCTACCCCTCCGGCTTCAGAACGAATCGTGACTAATGCATCTCGGTCATCGTATTCACCATTAAGGAGGGTTTGAACTTCTAATTCTCTAATAGTTTTTTCTATCGTATCTAATTCATTTCCGGCATCAGTTACTGCAGCGGAATCTTTCTCTTCCATTGCCAATTCATAAAGCAGCGGAATCTCTTCTAAGTGGCGACGAATTGTCTTAGCGCGATTTAAAGTTGATTGGACCCGAGAAAGCTTGCTTGTAATGATTTGTGCCTTCTCCGGATCGTCCCAAAGGTTTGGAGCGCTCGCTTCGACTTCAAGCTCTGCCGATTCTTTTTCTAGCTTGGGGAGATTAAGCACCGCTTCAATGCTTTTGAGAACGCCGTTGAGTTCCTCAACCTCTGCTTCCCATTCCCGCGCTGCCATTGGGAAAGAATATCTGAAATGGGTGAGGGGCCATTACATAGGTACTAAAAGTTATGGATTGGTGTGGCTCATTGAAAGTAGGTGCGGCTCATCTATGAGAAGCCCTCGCTGCAGTCATTTATTGGCGGCGATTGGAAACGGCAACGCCGGCAGTAATTACAAGAGGTGCTTGTGAGCCAAGAATTGGAAGAGAAAATAACTGTTTTATTTGGGAACTCACGCTTGCTGAAAGTGCCCATCCATCGCAGTTCCACGCTGCAATAGAAATATGTGTCGCCCGAAGCATCGAATTCCTGATTTCATTTGAAAAGGACTCATACGCTTTATTACAGTCAATTGGAACGTCTAATTTTTGAGTAGATACTGTGGAACTTGAGTAATAGTCATTTACATTCAAATTATGACCCGCTCTGGATGCCGCCGTCTCTGCGATTTGAATCAGCTCTCGTTTAGCAACAAAGGCAGAAGAGGTATTCATTATTACAAAGGAAGAGAATACGAGAAGAAGGAAAAGTGAAATCGAAAGAATAGAAAGTGATCCTCGATCGCTCGAAGTGATAAAGAACTGGCGAGGGTGATTTTTAATTTGAGCAAATCCGGAGTCTGATGCGGAGTCTGATGCGGAGTCTGATGCGGAGTCTGATGCGGAGTCTGATGCGGACGCGAGGATTTTATTTTCCACAATCATGGCGAGCTCCTCCAAGCATCAACAACCTGAATATCATGTGCAACTATTCGCTTGGGAGTTGTAGATAGTGACCGAAGGTATCCACCGAGTTTTAAAGAGTTATCCTCGAGTGTCACTGTTACATTGACTTCAGACATGGGCGTTAAGCATGGAGTGGCTGAGCAGGAGATTTGTACTGTGGGTGTGGATGTCACACCATGCGGTCGTAAAATTTTTTGAATGAAAAGATCTAGAACCGTCTGAACGCGTGGGGCAGTGAATTCCTCAGAAGGACTCGTTATGTATGCCCTTGCAATCTGTCGGGCTAGATTGTGCGCGTCAAAAGAAATTTGAGACTGTGCGTTAACCATCGCTAGATACATTGCAAATGGAATGAAGAGTGGCACGATTAATGCAACAAATTCGACTACAGCACTGCCGCTCTCTTTTGTACTGCCGCTCTCTTTTGTACTGCCACTCTCTTTTGCACTGCCGCCGGCTTTCTGCCTTCCATTAGCTTTTTCTATCACTTTGCGAAAAAGCCCTATGCCCAAACTATTCCGTAAACGCGAGTCCGGTTGCTTCAAAATTGTCACCGCCTGGAAGTAGTGGCGAAACTGAGGGCCTACGGATCTTAGCTAATCCAAATGTGAATGCTCCACCTCCAGGTAGCTCTACTCGGGTCAAAGTGACTGTTGAATTGGGATCAGATGTATTTGCTGGTGCACCATTGGATAAGTTAATTTGGCTAAGCGGTAAGGTCATATTCGAACTTGCAGGAGCTAGAGCATCGAAGGCAACCGAGCCTTGTACTCGATTGGACATCACTGTGCGCGCCAGCACACCAGTTGAAACCTGAAGCACGCCCAAGAATGTAATGAGCAGTGGAATCATTACCATGATGCTCTCAGTCATTTTCTACCTAGCTCCATGAAATTTCCTTTCTTTCCTTATACTGAAACCAAAAATTTCCCTTTTGGCCTTGAGAGATAAATGCTTCAGTTTTAAACGACATATTTCGTCGCTTCTGTTGAAATTTTTTTATGGGTTTCAATACGCGTGACTTGCAGGTTTCAATACACATGACTTGCAAGTTTGAGCGCGAGCTACTTGCAGGTATCAACGAATATTGTTCATGGAGTCGAGCGATGATCTTAAAATAGATTGAATACGGGGTGCTGCGAGCGTCCAGATGGCTGTCACAAGTCCCGTAGTCATTAAGACTACAAGTACCCAACCAGGGACATCTCCCCTGTCATTCAAAAGCTGTGTTTTTGCTCGATGTAAACCGTGTCTAAAATTCACGAGAATGAAGCATGCAATTCTAAGCCCCCACTGCTTCCATCCTGGGTTGAGTAGCTTTCGCAAAGTAAACGATTGACGAATATTCTTTTTCATCAGTGAAATCAGCCGGTCATACTCCACTAGATCGTCTCCCGTGTAATGCTTTCTCCGAAATTTCATACGCTCCTTCTCTCTGAAATGTAAGTGGTGGCATCATTGCCTTTAAATCAAATACTTATTTCTCCTTAGATAAAATCTGTGGAGTTCTTCTTATCAACATTTACGGTGAGGTAACTCTTGATTATCAATTGTTGCTTTCGGTTCTCTCTTTAAGCCCTTAGAAGCCCATATTTTGTCCTAACGCAAAATAGGAAGGCCAGAGAGCGAAAAGAACTGAGACGGGCAAAATTAAAAACACAACAGGAATCATTAGCGCGATTTCGGCCTTACCCGCTTTTTCAAGCAAGCGAGTTCGTTGAGATTGACGTATCTCCTCTACCTGTCGATTGAGTACTTCAGCAAGCGGTGTGCCGCGTTCAATTGCAATAAGAATTGAATCATTGAAACGTCTGATAGCAGGCGACCGTACAAGCTCATTCATTAGGTCAAGAGCGGCTGAAATCGAAGCGCCATGACGCATTTCTGAGATCGACACTCGTAAAAGCTTGGCGAACTCGCCATTGCTGACTTCGGTGATTCGTAACAGAGCAGCAGATGGACTTAGGCCTGCAGAAACAAGTATTGCCAATAGCTCGACAATGCTTGGGAACTCTAATTCCAGTGCGCGTATTTCCTTCTTTTTTCGAGCCTTTAGTTTTTCTCCACTCAATGCAGAGATTATTTCCTCGTTTAAGTCGTCATAAAGAATGTAAATACCGATAAGTAAAAGCGGCAAAAGAAAGAGAATGGATAACAGGAATGTCATAAGCTATCTCTTGCTTCAGAAATTTGAAGTTTAGGAATGGTAAAAATTCGTGGCGTTACTTCCATTTTTCCTACGCGACCCATCCAAATGAAAGCAGTCACGCTCATTGCGATTCCTAGAATAAGGACGAAGACGCCCGTGCTAGTTGAAAATGCGCGAACCGTACTAGGTTGTGCAGAAAGGATGAGGAGCAATATCCAGGGTGCAAGCGTTGCAATCACGGCAGAGTTTCTGATCCACCCATGCTTTGCTCGAATTTCTGACCTAACGGCTATATCAGCACGAATATGATCACCCAACGTTCGTAAGGTTGTGGAGATATCGTTACTTCCAGACGATCTGGCAAAATCCAGAACTTCGCAAACTTGATCCGCAAGGGGATCTGCAAATCCATCCTTCATCAAGAGAAAGACAGTAGAGAAATCTCCGCGGTCCCTAAGTACCTTTTCACACTTTTGAAATATGTCTCGTGATTGTTCGGGTCCACGATGGCCAAGTTGAATGATGGTTTCAGCAAGAGGTAATCCCGAGCGCAGACCGCTAATAATTAAATCCACAATTTCAGGCCATAACAGAGCTAAATCGTTTCTCGCC
>CAILYP010000221.1:0-20596 GCA_903838475.1 uncultured Actinomycetes bacterium
AGCCCGCTAGCCCACGCCCTCTCCCCAGACATTACTCATGGGCCGCGCGCTGGAAAGAAAATCGCCCTGACTTTTCACGGCGCTGGTCCAACTGCTTATGCCAACTCGCTTCTGGATATCTTTAAAAGTACATCTACTCCTGTAACTGTTTTTGCCATTGGAGCGTGGCTAAAAGCTAATCCAACTATGGCTAAGAAGATTGTGGATGGTGGCCACGACATCGCAAACCACACAATGAATCATTTCCAGATGAAAACGCTGAGCGCGTCCAAAGTAGATAGTGAGATTTCTGGCTGCGCAAAAGAGCTAAAAACTCTCATCGGCAATCATGGTGCCTTTTTTAGAGCATCAGGAACGCAATACACCACCGCGCTGATTCGTAAATCTGCGCAGAAGTATGGCTACTCACAATGTATTTCCTACGATGTTGACTCGCATGATTATCAAGATCCAGGTAAGACTGCGGTTATTAAGAATGTAATGCAAAACATTAAAGGTGGAAGTATCGTCAGTCTTCATTTTGGACATAAAAACACAGTAGATGCGCTACCAACTCTCATCACAGAATTGCATAGCGCGGGATATACGCCAGTCACAGTTACCCAGTTGATTGGTAAGTTATAAGTGAAGAAATCTATCTACTTAACATTAGTCATGCTCTTCTTGGGATCAGGCGTTGCTCATGCTGGATCTGAGCTTGTGGGAATGCCGCCTGTCCTAGATAAAAAAGATATTTATGCTGCAGACCGACCAAACCAATACAGCAATGTTGTTAAGAATTTTCCGCAAATTGCTTACGTTCCAAACCACACGTCAAACACATTGACTGAAATCAGCATCAAGACCATGAAATTTCTAGCGACTTATCCCATGAAAAGGGGACCACAGCACGTAGTCCCATCGTGGGATCTAAAAACACTGTGGGTAAACAATAATTCGGGTAACTATTTAACGCCGATCAATCCTGCAAACGGAAAGCCAGGCAAGCCTATTTACGTGCACGATCCCTACAATTTATATTTCACTCCAAACGGTAAATATGCAGTCGTAATGGCCGAATCTGATAAACAAATCGTTTTTCGAGATCCGCACACTATGGCAATAAAGAAAGTTGTCCCCGTTGCTTGTCGCGGCCTTAATCATGCTGACTGGACTGCAGATGGAAATTACTTTGTCGCAACGTGTGAATTTACCGGGCAGTTGATTTGGGTCAATACAGCTAAAATGAAAGTGGAAAAATACGCTTCGATTCCTAGAACGCACACAAAACTAATTCCGATGCCACAAGATGTGAAAATTTCTCCTGATGGTTCTACTTTCTACATCGCAGACATGATGTCTGACGGCGTCTGGACTATGCCAGCAAATCATTTCGGCCAATTCGGATTTATCCCAACTGGGGTTGAAGCCCATGGTCTTTACGTCACTCGGGATTCCAAGACGATGCTGATAACAAATCGCGGGGAAGGTTCGGTCTCGATTCTCCGCTTTAGCGATAATAAGATCATCGCAAAGATGAAGATTCCTGGAAGCGGAAGCCCTGATATGGGTGGAATCACCGGTGATGGAAAACAATTCTGGGTATCTGGTCGATATAACAATGTCGTGTACATTTTTGACCTTGTTAATAGGAAATTTCTTAAATCAATCAAAGTCGGGAAAGAACCACATGGGCTTGCCTTATATCCGCAACCAGGTCGTTACTCGCTAGGTCATACAGGAATTCTTAGATGACAAAACTTCGCGCCTCGGTTCCACTCATCATTGGACGATTGACATATCTTGCAGGTATTGCCGATATTTTGGATAACGTTCTAACGCCAGTAAAGGTTCACGCTAAAGAATTTGATAGATACCTGCCGATATTTGTTGATTCTGCAGCGTTCGCAACTTCTCTCTTTACCGGTGTTGCAGTCATTATTTTGGCTCGTAACTTGATTCGGCGAAAGCGCCGGGCCTGGGCATTTACAGTTGCGATACTTATTATTAACGTCACTTCAGATCTGATTCGGTTGCATTATCACTTGATTCAAGTTTCAGCTGCAATTTTGCTCTTGGTAATCCTTCTGATATTCCGCAACGAGTTTTATGCTCAATCAGATCCGACAACAAAGTTAAGGCCGCTATATGGATTTATATTCACTTTTATAGTCATGTTTATCGCTGGAGTTCTCGTTTTACTTAATAGACATAAGGACGCATTTATAGGCTCACCGTCGCTGTGGAAAATTGCAGAGACTGTTTTATTAGGGTTTGTTGGAATCTCAGGTCCATTAACTTTTGCAAGTGATCGTATGTCTGACCTTGTTTCAACAATTCTTCTCGTGCTTGGTTTCTTCATTCTGTTTGTTCCCTTTGCCATGTTTTTCCGACGAATCAAGCCTGTGGCAGTTATGTCTCAAGAAGAATGTGAACTGGTAAAGAAACTTACGGCTCACGATGCCGAACAAGATTCACTTGGGTATTTTTCAACTCGTAGGGACAAGAGCGTGGTGTGGAGCCCAAATAAGAAGGCCGGGATTGCGTACCGAGTGCAAAGCGGTGTCATGTTGGCTAGTGGTGATCCTTTTGGAGAATTTAGTTTATGGCCAGATGCAATTGAAGTATTTCTTGAAGTTGCACGTAAGCATGCGTGGACGCCCGGTGTCATGGGAGCGAGTGATCGCGGCGGAGAAGTCTGGGTTGAGAAAGCCGGCTTGCAGGCAATCGATATCGGAGATGAAGCAATAATAAATGTTGCTACGTTCACACTTGAGGGTCGGGCGATGGGCAATGTCCGCCACATGGTCAATCGAATTAATCGTAAAGGCTATTCCGCAACTACATGCAAATGGAAAGAGCTTGATACTGGAACGAAAATTGAGTTGCGCTCACTTGCTAAAAAATGGCGTTACGGCGCACCTGAACGCGGATTTTCTATGTCGATGGATCGGTTTGGTGAGGATTTTGACGAAGAGTCATTCATTACTATTACTAGACAAGAAGGTGAAATCAAAGGGCTCCTCTATTTCGTCCCTTGGTCAACACATAGTCTTTCATTAGATCGCATGCAGCGTGAACGTGGAGCGGATTCTGGTGTTAATGAGTTAATGATTGTGAATGCTGCGCAATATGCTAAAGAGCAAGGGCTGAAATACGTTTCACTAAACTTTGCGGCATTCCGTTCGCTATTTGAACGAGCGGATAAAATTAGTGCCGGCCCAATAACTCGAGGCTCTCGAAATCTCATTCGCTTTTTCTCAAACTTTTTTCAAGTCGAATCGCTCTATCGATTCAACGCAAAGTTTGATCCAGAATGGCAAACCAGATATGTCCTATATCCAAAGCCTCGTGATTTGCCTGCCGTGGGCTGGGCCGCAATCCGCGCTGAAAAATTCATTGCAAGTTTTCGCAGTCACTCTATTTGAATTAGCTTTAAAGCCGCGTATAGTTCCCACACGTGCGCTTCTTAAATACTCCCGCTTTTGATCTGACCTATGACGATGTCTTCATGGTCCCTAGTAAGTCAGAAATCTCAAGCCGAATGGATGTCGATTTATCTTCGAGTGACGGCGCCGGAACAACAATTCCTATAGTTGTAGCAAACATGACTGCAATATCAGGACGTCGGATGGCTGAAACGGTGGCAAGACGTGGTGGCATCGCTGTAATCCCACAAGATATCCCAATTCAAATTATTACTGATGTTATTTCTTGGGTTAAAACTAGGCACTCCTTTTTTGATACACCGGTAACTCTTGCGCCACATGAAACAGTTGCTGATGCTATTGATCTAATTACTAAGCGAGCGCACGGAGCGCTCATTGTTATCGAAGATGGCAAACCAATTGGCATTATTACTGAAGCCGATTTAGAAAAGGTGGATCGTTTTACTCAGGTCCATGCTGTAATGAGTAAAGACTTGGTGACTCTCAATAGTAATGTAACCCCACATGAAGCTTTTGATTTCTTCAATACTCACCGTCGCCGCTTGGCACCTGTCGTTGATAACGCCGGAAAACTTATTGGAATCTTGACTAAGACTGGTGCACTTCGCGCAACACTTTATTCACCAGCGCTAGATTCGCAGGGACGATTACGCATCGCTGCAGCTGTTGGAATTAATGGAGAAGTTGGTGGAAAAGCCAAAGCGCTTCTTGATGCGGGCGCAGATGTACTTGTTGTTGATACGGCCCACGGACATCAAAGCAAAATGATTGAAGCACTCAAAATAATTCGCGCACTAAATCCCCTCGTACCAATCGTTGCTGGGAACGTTGTTACCGCTGAAGGAACAAGAGATTTAATTGAAGCTGGCGCGGACATAATCAAAGTTGGAGTCGGACCCGGAGCTATGTGCACTACGCGCATGCAGACCGGAGTAGGTCGCCCACAATTTACTGCTGTTTTAGAGTGCGCTGCTGAAGCTAAGAAATTAGGGAAAAGTGTTTGGGCTGACGGCGGAGTTAGGCATCCTCGCGATGTTGCACTTGCTCTCGCTGCTGGTGCTTCTCAAGTCATGATTGGATCCTGGTTTGCTGGAACGTATGAATCACCAAGTGATCTCAATCGTGATTCCAATGGGCGTTTATATAAGGAATCTTTTGGAATGGCCTCTGCTAGAGCAGTAGCCGCTAGAACAGCTAATGACGGTGCGTTCGATCGAGCCCGTAAGGCTCTTTTTGAAGAGGGCATTTCATCCTCTCGGATGTATATAAATCCAGAACGTCCGGGTGTTGAAGATTTACTTGATGAAATTATTGCGGGCGTTCGTTCATCCTGCACATACGCGGGGGCTAAAAGTTTGGCAGATTTCCACGAAAAAGCAGTTGTTGGAATTCAGTCGGCATCTGGTTATGCAGAGGGTCGCCCACTATTTCAATCTTGGACTAAATAACTAACTAAGAATAAATAAGGCCTAATCAATTTCTCGCTTTGGATCATCTGAGTCGTCGTAAGGCTCTTGTGGCTGTGCCAATTTCCAATACATATAGAAGAGGAATAGCCCAAAGAAAGGCCATTCCAAAACATATAACCAGCTTCGGCTATTCCCGCTAAGAGCGCGATCAAACTGAAGAAGTCCCATGGCGATGCAAAGTGGAATTCCAAATAGGAGCCATTTTCTCTTTGGCTCAGGTTCAGGAAGGCTATTCATCTTCTTCCTCGGCCAGTTTTGCCTCGTTTAGAAACCAATCTCTGGCTGCGAGCACAATCCACACTGTATCAATGAGCATGCCCGTAGCCCACA
The DNA here is from genome assembly GCA_903838475.1 of uncultured Actinomycetes bacterium. Lineage (GTDB taxonomy): Bacteria > Actinomycetota > Actinomycetes > Nanopelagicales > Nanopelagicaceae > PALSA-747. Next base: position 5,228 of record CAILYP010000221.1, read on the forward strand.
TAATCGCACCACCGGCATGCTGTTCTTTAAGGCCCATCTCCATCGACACTGAATTAGGTAGTGAATGAAGTACTCGATTACCGGAATATAGAAAAAAGCCAGTCATAGTCTCAGGCAACATCATGGCAAAGAGTGAGAGCGCCCTAATGGAATAAGGAACATGGAATGGGTGTGGGTTACCTTCCATAACCGGGTAGTAATAGATGATTCCGGCAACGATGAAAAGAATTAATTCAAGTGAGTGCACATTGGGATTGCGCATACCCGCATTTGCAAGCGGCGAAAAGTGTGTGGCTATTAGAGTGATAAAAAAGATTGCAAAACCAACTTCTGGCTTAAAAAGGTAGCGCACCGCTCTAATATTTGCGATTCTCCGGGCTGTCGGATTTTGCAGCAGGATCTTAAAAGGAGAACCTAAAACGATGAGCGGTGAAATCAGCATCATCAAAGAAATATGTTGAACCATATGAAATGTGAAATTACTCACTGCGAGATGCGGTATTGGACCAACCAGAATAATTGTCATGAGTATGAGTGCTAGCCCCATCAGCAACTGTCGACGCTTTGAAATTCCATATACGGATGGTCTAGACCGAAAGTACATAATTCCAACGAGAACTATCGCGCAAGCGAAGAAAACATCCCAAGCGACACTTAGCTTCAATATCCCTCCACTGCTATAACCTGAGTTTTATAATTTACTTCGTGATTTTCTTACGTTTAGCCTATCTTGGAGAGTACTCTCTGTCATTAATTCATTCTCATAAACGTTAATGAGGCCAGGAAAATTTCATGTGTTATGACGCCGCTTGTGGCTGTTGAATAGGAAGAAGGCAAAGTGGAATCCGCCACCTCGGGAACGAAACGCTTAATTAGCGCGCTTGTTTTTGTAGTTCTTGGTGTTGCAATTGTTGGAACAGTTGGATTTACGCTTCACTCGTTAAGCGCTGATCCACAAAAACCACTTCACGCAACTAAGAGTTCAGAAACAATTGATGTAGCCGGAAAGACTTATCCAAAAGCTTCAATAACCCTTGGCGTTTATGCAGACTCCGCGCAAGCAGCCGAATACGGAAGTTTCTCAGTTAATAAAAAAGATTATGTTCAGTATGGTCCCTCAAGTCACTTGATACTTCCGGCACATACTTATATCACTGTGACAATTCATGCATACGATGGCGGAGAACAACTTAACAATCCATATTTTGGAAAAGTAGTTGGCACTGTCGGTGGAACAATCAATATAGATGGTGTCGACGTAACAAGTGTTCCTTCAGATAACGTCCAGCACACTTTTACGCTTCATGGAATTCCATCAACTTCGCAAGACCCACTCTTTGTGAATGTACCCCTTCCACAAGTCAAGGCGGATTCGAGTGATAACTTCATTCCAACAAATGATCCTGGAACAAACAACAAGGGTCACACGGTGACATTCTCATTTATAACTGGTGGGGCCGGAGATTACGTATGGAACTGCGAATACCCATGCGGTGACGGTTCATACGCGAAATTTGGTGCCGCAATGAGTGCCTACGGATATATGTCTGGAAAGGTAACGGTCGCATAATGACAAATCAGAGCCCTAACCCCTCATCTAACCCCTCATCGGCACACGAAGATCAACAACTAGCTCCCACGCCAGGTCAACGCGCCACTAATCTCCTCAAGCGCACTGATGTAAAGCGCACTTTGATTTTTGGCATTTTCTGGACTGCAGTTTTTGTAGTTCTAGGTCTTTATATTTATCCAAAGTGGATGCCTGAAGTTATGAGTACCGACATGAAAGCCATGGAAAGAATCATGGTTGGGTTCACAGTTATTTCAGCACCGATTGCTGGCTTAGTACTAGGCATAGCCACACAAGCCTTAACCAATCGACACAAAGGAAATACCCCTCCACCAGATGGCCCAGCAATTCGCACAAATGGTCCGGTAGTTATTGTTTGGTCGATCGTCTCTGCCGTCTTCTGTCTAATTGCTGTTGTGTGGGGGCTAGTAGAACTCAATACTTTTGCCAATGCAGCAACTGCCGATGAACGAACTTCTTTGCACGTTGAAGTAACTGGTTCACAATGGGTTTGGTCGTTTAAATATCCCGAGCTAGGGGTCGAGTCGGATAAATTAATGCTGCCACTTGATCGACCAGTAGTTTTCGATGTGACATCTGTTGACGTCAATCACTCATTTTGGCCGCTTCAACTTGGAATAAAAATTGATGCGAACAAACTTCAAACAACTCACATCAACACCACTCCAAACAAACTGGGTCGAATAGATGTGAAGTGTGCAGAATTATGCGGTCTCTATCACGCATATATGGAAACCACTGGCGAAGTCATGACTAAAGCAGACTTCGATAACTGGGTTACAGCTAATGGAGGCCACGTCGCATGACTACTTTAGATTCCGCGCAGACCCATTCACGACCAATACCAAACCCAATAAAGAGTTTAATAACTAAACTACACATGGGCACTGGCGCCGTCGTTGGCATCATTTTGGCTTTTGCTACTTATTACGCACTTCGCCCAAATGCCGACACGACCAATTTCTATAATCAGGAGAATAAAGCGCTACTCGCAGCAATGTTCGCGTGGAGTATCGGGTTCCTTATCGGTATCGGCGCTTTTATTGGGCCATTCCGCTGGTTAATTGGAAAAGACTTAACCGCTGAAGAGCAGCTCTACCTAGCTGGTGACGGCCAAGGTATCAAGCGCTATTTCAAGTACTGCACAGATCATAAAGTTGTTGGTATCCAATATCTTGTTGGAGTAATGGCAATGCTTGCAGTCGGCGGAACGATGGCGATGATGATTCGCACGAGTTTGGCTGTTCCGGGTGGGCACTTCATTGGGGCAACCATTTACAACTCATTAGTTGGGCTTCATGGAATAACAATGATTGTTGCATTGATTATTGTTGCTACGGGCCCATTTGGAAACTACATCATGCCAATCATGATTGGTGCACGCGATATGGCGTTCCCTCGTCTTAATGCTCTCTCTTGGTGGGTACTCTTCACAGCGATTCCAGTGCTTTGTAGCGCATGGTTTCTTGGTGGAATTCCTACCGGATGGACTGCTTACGCGCCTTTGAGCGTACAAGCTGGTCCTGGAATGAATGCATTCATCGCAACTATTATTATTTTTGCAATCTCGACAGCAGTTGCTGGAATGAATATCACCGCTACGGTCGTAACAATGCGCGCTAAGGGCATGAAATGGAATCGCGTACCGATCTTTGTGATTGGTTCGACCATGTCAGTTGCATTGGCTATTCCTGCATTCCCAACATTTATGTTGGCTATGGTGCAGACAGCGACAGATCGTGTTTACAACACAGGCTTTTACGATGCGAATGTAGGCGGAAGTGGTTGGCTTTATGCCCATCTCTTCTGGATCATGGGGCACCCTGAGGTATATGTAATTCTGCTTCCAGGTATCGCCATTTTGATGGAGATTGCTCCGGTCTTTGTTCGCAAACCGTTGTTCTCATACAACGCTGCGGTTATGGGCTTCGCGGGCATCGCGGGACTTTCGGTTTTGGTCTGGGCTCACCATATGTATATCTCTGGTTGGACACCGACGCTAAACGGACCATTCATGGTAACGACGGAAATGATTTCTGTTCCCACGGGGCTGTTATTTCTTGTCATGCTTGGAACTATTTGGCGCGGTAAGCCTTGGATGAAGTTACCGATGCTAGGTCTCTTTGCTGTTATTTGGAATCTACTCATTGGCGGCATCACTGGAATTTATCTTTCAGATGTTCCAGCAGATAATTACTTGCATGGTTCGATGTATGTGACTGCGCACTTCCATTACACCTTAATGGGAGCGGCCCTAACTGGCGCTGTCTCTGGTCTGGCCTACTGGTTCCCTAAGATGACGGGTCGCATGCTCAACGAAAAAGCGGGCTACACAGCATTTTGGTTCACTCAAGTTGGTTTCCAGATTCTCTTCCTCGGAATGTTTATTGCCGGCGCAGAAGGACAACCTCGTCGCGTAGTGAGCTTCGCATCGATGTACAAGTATTACAACATGATAAGTACTGGTGGTGCCTATCTAGTAGGTACCGGATTTATCATTCTTCTTTGGGCGGTAATTCACTCGTGGCGTAAGGGCGACATCGCTCCACAAAATCCATGGGGTGCAAAGACGCTGGAGTGGACCGTTCCTTATCCAGTTCCGCTAGAAAATTTCCACGAAGCACCAGTTATTACAAGTGATCCTTATGGTTATGGAAAGGGCAACTAATGTCATCTGATACGACAGCAGAAAGCAAGTTCCATATTCATCATGATGCTCCAGCTGTTGTTGGACGTCGTGAACGCTTAGGGGTTCGACTAGTGATCGTTGCCGATGGCGCATTCGTTGCCGGAATGATCTTCTCGTACTTCTATCTCCGCGGACTAAATGCAAATGGAGCATGGATTCCTAAGGGTGGCCATACGATGGCTGCCTCAAGTGGATGGATTGTTGCGATTCCACTTGTCGTAGCAGCTATCGTTCACAAGATTGGTACAAAGTCGCGAAGCGCAGTGACTGCAGGAATTGTTCTTCTTGCAATGCTCGTAGGTGCGTATCTTCAGTGGCGCCAATTGGCACACATGCCATTCATTGCAAAAGATGACGGCGGACGCCACTTCTTTGAAGGTGGCTATGCATCAAATTGGGTAATACTTGGCGGTGCTAATTTGTTCCACTTTATAATTGGAACATTCATTGCACTGGGTTTATTTATTCGTGGCTTTCGCGCGAAAGTTGACCCAACACTTGAATACTGGCGCCAATTAACTGCAAGTTCTTGGTTCACCTGGATCGCTATTTCAGGAGTTCTTTGCGCTATTACAACAAGCATTCTCTAGTTCTTTAATAAAAAACCCCGCAACTTAATCTAGTTGTGGGGTTTTATAATTTCTACTGAAGAAGTAATTTCCTCCAGGAAATCCATATGCGGTTCAACGCCGATGCCAAATCCTTGGGGTACATCCAAATATCCATCATCCATTACAAAAGGATCTGTGACATCTTCTTTGAAGTAGCGCGATGAAGCAGATGTATCGCCAGGGAGTGTGAAACCAGGAAGCGCAGCGAGAGCAAGATTTGCAGCGCGTCCAATACCAGTCTCTAACATTCCACCACACCATACGGGAATCTTGCGCTCAACGCAGAGGTCGTGAATACGAACTGATTCAATATAGCCGCCGACGCGACCAGGTTTGATATTGATAACCGTTGTCGCTTCTAGCGCCAAGGCATCTTCTGCAGCTCGTAAGGAGACAATTGATTCATCTAAACAAATTGGAGTCTTAACTTTCTTAGAGAGACTGGCATGGCCCAAGATGTCATGTTCATCTAGTGGTTGCTCTATGAGAAGTAAATTAAATGGATCAAGCTTTGCTAAGTGATCTCCGTCCTCGCGGTTGTATGCCTGGTTAGCATCTACCTGCAAAGGTATGGATGGCCAGGTTTCTCTCACAACGCGAACAGGTTCGATATCCCAGCCAGGTTCAATCTTCAGCTTTATTCGGCGATAGCCAGCATCTATGTACGAGGCAACTTCTTCAAGAAGTTTATCTATGTCCGGTGCAATTCCGACCGAAACTCCACATTCAACCTTGCTTTTTGTGGCCCCAAGATATGAGGCCAGACTTCGCTTTTCGGCGCGGAGTTGGGCATCTAAAATCGCGGTTTCTAAAGCAGCCTTAGCCATAGGAGCGCCAAGATAAGGTGACAATATTTCCGCTACATCTTCTGCACTTACCTCACTTCGCTTAAAAAGGGCCGGGATCAAAAAACGCTTCATTAGATCCAAATTACCAGCAACATATTCTGGTGAATACAGCGGTTCTGACATTGCAACATCTTCTGCCCAACCAACGCTTCCATCTGCTGTCGTTACTTTGATGACTAAAAGCTCACGCGAGGTTTGCGTCCCAAAAGAGGTTCTAAATGGCCGCACCAAAGGAAGGCGGATAGAGCGCAGTTCAAACTCTTTAATATTCATTAGGCTAAAATATATTCGTTGTTATCTGAAAAGCCAATGAGTTCGCGATTATTTTTTAGGGCATTCATGAAAACCTGACGGACATTCACGCGCCACTCTTTTGCTTTAGCTGGATCATCGCTTCGTAATTTCACAATATCCTCTGGAATTGCAATGCGTATGGCGCCATCGGGGATCATTGAAACAACAGGGCGAATGAGCGGTTGCTCATCGGTGAGATCCCACCTAGCCATCAAACGATCAGAATCATCCCCAGAATTCAACATATCGGGCATCGCACCATAAAAATTTGGATAGTAGCCAATAATGTCTACGCCGAGTTTTACGACATTAAGTTTTGCATTACGGCGAACTAATGGATCAAAAGTCCATCGGATTGATTTGTACCCCGCTTCACGGGCCCATGTGTATTGATGCTTTTTAAGGACTGAACCAATACCGGCATCACGAAATTTTGGAAGAGCTGCTGCCATATGCGAGTGCAGATGAATTTCCTCTTTGATGGATGGGAAAGCAAAAGCGGCTCCAGCAATTTTCCCGTCAACAAATGCTCCTGCAAGATAAGCGCCGTTATGCACCATTGCTTGCATCAAATTTGGAGTGATCTCAGTGCCACCACCCATAACTGGCCAAACTTCGTCAAAAATTGCGCGCCCCATTGACTGTTCACTAATTGTTACGAGTTCTCGCACCTCAAGATTGTTCACAGTAGTACTGTATCGAGAGTATGCTCATTTTATGACAACGGAGTCAGCACTTGATACTGCCCTATCTCAACTAAAGCAAGCTGTTTCTCAACTTGGACTTTCTGAGAATGACTGGCAAACCTTATCCACACCACGACGCGTACTTGAGGTAGCGGTACCGCTTCGCCGCGATAACGGAAATGTTGAGATGTACCGCGGCTATCGCGTTCAATACTCAACAACTCGAGGGCCCTCTAAGGGAGGCGTTCGTTTTCACCCCGATGTTGATATGAATGAAACCATTGCTCTTGCAATGTTGATGACATGGAAATGTGCACTAACTAACCTGCCATACGGTGGGGCTAAGGGTGGCATTGCAGTTGATGCGGGCTCACTCTCCCTTACAGAAAATGAGCGACTCACTCGGCGATATACATCTGAAATTTTGCCAATCATCGGACCGGAGCGCGACATCCCTGCACCCGATGTAGGTACTGATGAACGCAACATGGCTTGGATGATGGATACATATTCGGTCAACGCAGGTTTTGCAGTTCCTGGTGTTGTTACCGGAAAACCAATTGTTCTCGGTGGATCTTTGGGACGCACATCGGCAACTGGAGATGGTGTGGCTATCGCAGCGCGCGAGGCGCTACGGGTACGCGGTATTAATCCAGAAGGCGCAACAGTAGCCATTCAAGGTTTTGGCAAAGTCGGTTACTGGGCAGCAATTGCATGTGAACACATGGGAATGAAAGTGGTCGCAGTAAGTGATGTGCATGGCGGTGTGACTGGATTTAAATCTGTCACTCAAGTTTGGGATCATTTTAAGTCAACAGGAAATTTAAATGTTCCTGGCAGTGAAAAGCTTACAAATGAAGAAATTATTCATTTTAAGGCCGATGTACTTATCCCAGCAGCGCTAGCAGATGCCATTACTGAGAAAAGTGCAACTGGAATCCAAGCAAAAATTGTCGTTGAGGGAGCGAATGCACCAACAACTCCCGCTGGTGATCAAATTATGAAAGACAAAGGCATCCTGGTTGTTCCAGATATTCTTGCAAATGCTGGCGGCGTTATAGTTTCCTACTTTGAGTGGGTTCAAGATAAGCAGAATTATTTCTGGTCAGCAGATGAAGTAAAACAAAACCTCAACGAGATTCTTATGAAGTCTGTGCGTGAAGTGGAAGCGATGGCTGAATCAAAAAATGTAACCTGGCGTGAGGCTGCGATGATGCTTGGCGTAAGCCGAGTTGCCGAAGCTCATAGGCTACGGGGACTTTATCCTTGATGAAGATTTCGCTGCATCTCTGTAGCGATAACACCCTCTTCAGATTTTGCTGATGTCGATAGGTCATTTGCTACTGCTCGCTGGTCATCTTTTGAACGATTTTGGCTCAATTTATACTTAGCTTCAACTTTCGTGATTGTCATAGTAATCGCCACAATTCCTTTGAGCTGCGCTTCCATATATTCTGGATTTGTTTCGTGTGCGCCCCAAGGTGTGGCGCGATGCGATTCGTGAAAGTCAGTAAGTTCAGTGACAATTTTTCTGAGCAGCTCAATGTCTTCACTTACCTCTAGCGTTCCACTTAAATGTACTGCCTGATAATTCCAAGTTGGTACGACCTTATGATCTGTATTCTTATTTGAATAATTCGATGGTGATATGTATGCCTGCGGACCATGCACAATTGCTAGTGCGATTTGGCCATTGCTTATTTGTTTCCATTGATCATTTCCACGCGAGATATGTGTAATCAAAGTTCCATATTTATTTTCACTTAAGTTACTTGTATCCCAGACACAAGGCAGCAAAGTCGAAAGTGGGGCGCCATCACTACCAACAGTTACCAAATCGACTGCTGGATGCCTGGCGACAAAACTTGTGATTTCTTCCCAGTCATCGACTTTAAAAGGTTTTGGAATATACATAATCTGATAAACCTATCTGCTAAACCCCTGGAGTTAAAGATTGGCGCTGGTATAAATCAAAATATAGCCCTTGCTTTGCGACTAATTCCTCATGATTACCGCGCTCAGCAATTAGGCCATTCTCCAGTACAAGAATTTGGTCGGCATGTACGATTGTTGAAAGTCTGTGGGCAATAACGATGCTGGTTCGATCTTTCAGTGCCACTTTAAGAGCTTCTTGGACTTGCGCTTCATTTTCAGAATCTAAGTGTGCGGTTGCCTCATCTAAAATCACAATCTTTGGCGCTTTAAGTAATAATCGCGCAATAGCAAGTCTTTGCTTCTCTCCGCCAGAAAGTCGATGTCCTCGCTCTCCGACGACTGTATCTAATCCATTAGGTAGGGTCCGAATAAAGTCGCCAATTTGCGCTGCATCACATGCTGCCCAAACTTCATCTTGAGTAGCTTGATTGCGAGCATAAAGGAGATTGGCTTGAATAGAATCGTGGAACATATGCGAGTCCTGAGTTACTACCCCAATGGTTGATCTCAACTCAGTCACAAGAACATTGCGAATATCCACGCCATTAACTGTGATTGAACCGCCAGTGACGTCATACAAGCGAGGTAAAAGCCCAGAAATAGTGCTCTTACCGGCACCTGAAGGGCCGACAATTGCAGTTAATGTGCCAGGCTTAACAACAAATGAAATTCCTTTAAGTACTTCCCCGCTCTCAACTACTTCTGCCTTGGCAACAGACTCAAGGGATGCGAGAGAGATTTCATCTGCGCGAGGATAAGAAAACCTCACATCAGTAAATACAACATCTGGTTGTTGGGATGGGAAATGCACCGGAATCTCAGGGTCTTTCACCATCGGGTGAAGATCTAAAACTTCAAAGACACGCTCAAATGAAACTAGGGCGGTCATAACATCGACACGAACATTCGACAGTGATGTTAATGGACCATACAGGCGGGCCAAAAGTGTTGTGATTGCTAGCAAGGTACCAATTGTGATCGTCTTACTAATTGCAAGATGACCACCAATTCCATACGCGAATGCTGTGGCAATTGCAGCGATTGTTGTAAGTACACTAAAAAATGCGCGGTTAAGAACGGCGCTCTTAATTCCGATATCGGCAACCTTGCGAGCTTTGAGGCGAAAGTTCTCACCTTCAGCTTTTCCGTCCCCATAAATATTAACAAGCAAAGCTCCAGAAACGTTAAAGCGTTCAGTCATCGTTGAAGACATTTCCGCATTTACATTAAAAGATTGTCGAGTTAGCCCCTGTAATCTCTTACCAATCCATTTTGTTGGAAGAATAAAAAACGGAATCATAAGTAGGGAAGCCAACGTAATTTGCCATGAGAGTGTCAACATGGCTCCGACAACCAAGATTAAACTTAGAACATTGCTCACAACCCCAGCAAGAGTGGAAGTAAATGCTTGTTGGGCACCTATTACATCTGAATTTAATCGAGATATCAGAGCTCCGGTTTGTGTGCGGGTAAAGAATGCAATGGATTGTCTCTGAACGTGTGAAAAGACTTGGGTCCGAAGGTCATAAATTAAACCTTCACCAATTTGGCTTGAGTGCCAACGTAGAACTAAATTGATTCCAGCATCAAATAGCGCAAAAATTGCAACAAGAATTGCTAGTTGGGTGACTACGCGCCCGTTATGTGGGACGACCCCTTTATCAATTAATTCCTTCAAGATCAGTGGGGTGGCGACCGTTAGTACTGAATCTAGGACCACCATAATCAAGAAAATAATGAGCTGCTTTTTGTAAGGAGCGGCGAAGCCGACAATCCTCTTAAACGTCCCAGCTTTAAGCTTCTGGTCCTTGATGGATTGGTCGCTGGAAGCATTGCGCAGTGCTCTCCATTGTGCGTGGGGTGTCATCGACATTCTTTGACCTTATCCTTATTTTCCGTTGCTCGCACCTTCGTAGTGGCCTGCCTGGGTCTCCGATAGACTTGTTAATATGACCGAGCTTTCCGCAACCGAGCGCGCCCGCAGCTATCGCAAGACATATATCGTCATGCTGATCTCGTCAGTAGTGAGCTTGGTAGCCGCCCTAGTTCTCTCTGTTGACGCAATCGCGTTGGCAAAGAATGCAGCCACAAAACTCTCCTGCGACGTTAACGCCATCGTTTCATGTGGCAAAGTTGCGCGCTCTTGGCAGTCGAGCCTTCTTGGTTTTCCAAACTCATTTATTGGTTTGATCTGCGAACCAGTAGTCATTGTTATCGCCGTCGCTGGTCTTGGACTAGTCATGTTTCCAAAGTGGTTCTTAAAAGCTGCGCTAGCTATTTACGGATTTGGGCTCGCATTCGCTTTCTGGCTTCTCTCTCAATCTTTCTTTGTGATCAAAGCATTCTGTCCTTGGTGTCTATTAGTCACGATTTCAACCGTAACAGTCTTCTCAACAATGCTCAGGATTAATTTACGTGAAAATACTTTTAACGCTGCTCCTGCGCGGCAAGAGAAAATCTCGAATTTCTTAGACCGCGGGTGGGACCATGTAATCGTTACTGCTGTTTACTCAATTATTATTGTTGCAATTTTCTTTAAGTACGGAAAATATTTTCTTCCAACTTTCGGTTTATAGCTATAGCTCGTTGATGCTAGAAATCTCTCAAATAGTATTACTTGTCGCCGCAGGAACCGCCGCAGGTTTAAGTGGCAGCGTCGCTGGAATTGCTTCCATCTTTAGCTACCCAGCGCTTCTCCTCATTGGACTAAATCCAATTGATGCAAATATTACTAATGCCGTTGCCCTGGTTTTTATTAGTATCGGGTCGATAACGGGATCAAAGCGTGAACTTATAGGTAGAAGTGATCTCATCAAAAAGATTGCTCCGGCAAATCTTATTGGTGGAATTCTTGGAGCTACGCTGCTATTAGTGACACCATCAACCACATTTCAAAAAATAGTCCCGTTTCTTTTAGCACTTGCTTCCATTGTTATCTTAATTCCAAGACCACAGATCGCTGAAGGCGATACCCGTGTAAAGCTTCGAACATTACAAATATTAATCGGCTCAATTGGCGTCTATTGCGGATATTTTGGCGCCGCCTCTGGAGCAATGACGCTAGCAGTCTTGATTCAAACACTTGGCGTGAATATGGCTAAAGCGAACGCAGTCAAGAATGTACTTCTGGGAGTTTCCAACACGATAGCTGCAGTAATTTTCATATTTACCGGCCACACTCATTGGGCTGCTGCAGTTCCCTTAGCCGCAGGTTTCTTCATCGGCGGAAGAATTGGTCCGTCCATTGTTCGTAGAGTTCCTCAGCAAAAACTAAAGATATTTGTGGCTCTCATGGGCGGATGTGTCTCGGTATGGATGGGTATAAAGGCATTTAGTTGAGGTTGGAGGAGAGTGATCTACTCTAGATTTTTAAATTTACACTAGATTGAAGTTGAGTGAACTCATCAATCATAATCTGTAACGTAACGCGCCAAATTCCTGAACTGGGCACCGTAATGTATGACATGTACTGGTTTGTCCCACCATTTAGTTTCACATGTAAATCCACAATATTTAGTGATGAATTAGAGAGATAAGTATCCATAAACCGAGCCTTCAATATGGCTTTTGAGTTAAGAGCAACCATAATCATGGCCGGAGCGCCCGCTTTGGTCTTCTGAATATAAAGTGTCCCAGTCATCCCATCGTTAAATTTAATCGGTGCCTGTATGTAGCCATCACTTAAGGTTGATGCGTTCACCCTGCTAGATATGAAGAATTGATTAGCGACTATCTTCGGCGGTGTATATGAAACCATCAGCGTTGTGCTGGCGATAACCCCAATGATTGTTAGAAGTTCCAGAGTTAGGCTTCGCTTAAAGGGAAGTTCGCTCTCTTCAAGATATCGCCTTCCTCTAAAATGATGGAAAGCACCGATTCCGAGGGTAAGTAAAACAAAGGCTAATTTAATAAGAAGGAAAGTTAGCCAAGCTGTTTTGTTCGCAAACTTTAATGGCCGTACTAGAAAATAAGTTAGCGTCCCGCCGAAAATAATAATGAAAATTACGCTTACTGTGCTGATCTTTCTCGTTACTTCATATTGTTCTTTTGTTCGATTAAGAATGAATGCCACAACTGAGCCAGACCATAGGAGAGCAAAAAGTAGATGGAGAGCTGAAATATATTTTAGGTAACCCTGTTTCTGAAGATCCAGGGCGTGGCCTTCGAAAAATGCTTGAGAGCTAAATAAAATACTCAATAAAATTAGCAGATATATTTTTAAGTCGGAGCCTGGGTTAATGCCAACTTTTTGTAGAACTTTCCTCGTTGTAGATCTTGAAAGAGCGATAATAAGTAGAAGTATGGCGATGGCAGCGATAGAAACTTTAGTACTTCCTGTATCAAGAAAAGACTGTTGTAAAATCGAATAAGAATTGGCTACTCGCAATAGCGCCGTAAAGACTGCCAGCCATGCCAAGATTGCAAATATTTTCATTCGCCCAGCAAATATTGCTCCAAATATCAATATAAGTAATACCCAAAAAATGAGTTGCAGTCCTTGTTCGGGATAGGAAGTCAGCGGTGAATTTACTCCCTTAGCTGCAGGGGTCTTAACTCCAAAACTTATTGTTCCACCAACTAAATGGCCATCATGGCTAATCGCTTTCCATGAAAGGAAATAACTACCTTTGGAAAGCGCCGCTATCGGGGTTAGAGATGCCGTGCCTTCCTGAGTAGATTTATCAAATGTGTAACTAAAATTTGAAGGAATCTTCTTCCCAGTTGAATTTATTAAGGAGAACTGGCTCGCCTTTGTGCGGACGTCCTCTTCCCAAGTTAAAACAATTACTCGAGGAGATGTTTCAACTGAAGATCCATCCAATGGATAACTCGCTACTAGCTGGGCATGAGCTGATGCTGCTGGCGCCGTGATAAGCATTGCAGAAAAGAGCAAGCCAACCAGAGTTAATAGCGTAAAAATCTTTGAAAAGACTCCGCTATTAACTGATACCAGCCTTGGCTTATCTTTGGTCAAGATACTAGTTTAACTACTTAACATTCAGAACTGGCACTGGTTTTGCGCTCTCAGCCGGATCAGATCCATCAACTGGACGAGGTTGTACCCAACTGACCGATGCTCCCTTTGTACAATATTGAACCGTAGGGAATCGTAATTGCGTTCCCGTGGCCGCCGGTGTTGTAAAAGTAAATTTGATTATCAATTTATTTTTGCCTGTGTCTGGACCTGCCATCAAGCCAGGGCCTTTGATATCAAGATAGGACTTTCCGCCTAAGGTCGTAATTTTCTGACTCCAAGACTTAATAATTTTTCCATGTTGAAATACACCACCAGCTATAAAGCTCTTTGTATTCAGACTTTTGGGAAGTTGAATTTTTACTTCCGTGGTCTTCGATTTTGTGCTGCAATCATGAGGAACCACCAAAGATAAGCTCTGTTGTTTGCTTGGTGCAACTTGATCAGGGTCAAATTCTACGTGTGCATTGGCTGCCACGGTTGTTGAGGCGGTAATTAATACTGTGGTTAATAGTATCTTTTTCATCTTCTTCAATTTAAAAGCCTTTCAATTATCATCAATGGGAACTGTAATTAGGATTTTTTAGATTTCACATAAAAATAGATTGAGCCTGAAATAGGATGTCCGTCTTCGGAAACAACGCGCCATGACACGGTAATTTTCCCCTCTAATAAAACCTTCTTAATGTTAGCCGAAATTTTGGCGCCATTCACAGAAGTGCGAAGAATGGGAATCGAATTTCCCCTGGAGTCCAAAAGGTATATGTGATTCACTTTTTTACCAGCTAATTGGATTAAATTGCCATCAAATTGAAGCCATAGTTTCGTTGGCGCGACCGCGACAATACTTTTCGAGATCGGAAATGATTTTATGAGGCTATCGTGAGCGTTTGCAGGTGTTAAATTTGAGAATCCTGTAAGAAATATGGCGCTTAGAGCACAGACTTTCACTGATTTTCTGGATCTGATATGTGAAGCCTGGTTGCTAATTGCAAGGTGCTTCATTCTCGAATTCTAATTGACTCGGAGCCTTTGTCTCGGTAACTGAGAAATTTACACTCAATGTGCGCTTGAAGGGATTCGAACCCCTAACCTTCTGATCCGTAGTCAGATGCTCTATCCGTTGAGCTACAAGCGCTAGATGCTGGAGAGTGAATCTTACCCAGAATAGGAAAGTTCGCATAATTCCGTCTAATGTTTGCTTATGCACATAAAAAGGGGCCGATTTTGGCTATCTTCAATAATTTCTGCTGCGCTACTTTTTTCAATTTTTACAAGCCTCCCATCAGCGCAGGCAGCGGGCGTCTTACCTGATTGGGCCAAAAGCGCAACCATTTATGAAGTGAATATGCGGCAGTACACGAAGGCCGGGACTTTTAATGCATTTAGCGCATCACTTCCGCGGTTAAAAACTCTCGGAGTTAAAATTCTATGGTTGATGCCTGTGCAACCAATTTCAAAATTAAATCGGAAGGGAACGTTAGGTTCTCCATACTCAATTGCAGATTACAAGGGAATTAATCCCGAATATGGAAGTGATGCAGATTTTGCGGCCTTAGTGAATAAAGCACATGATTTAGGTTTCAAAATCATCTTGGATTGGGTTGCAAACCACTCGGGTTGGGATAATTCTTGGACCGCAAATAAAGATTGGTATCACAATGATTCCAGTGGAAAGATTATTGCGCCCAACAACGACTGGACTGATGTTGCTTGGATAAATTATGAAAATGCCGATAT
>CAILYP010000222.1:0-5871 GCA_903838475.1 uncultured Actinomycetes bacterium
CCTAAAGTACTTCACGGTTAAAAGTAAGACCCGTAATTAGACACGCCCAGAAAAGGCAGATTCTCATTTGGATAAAATTAATACGCCCAAAGCGTCACGTGCGCTCTCCCCCTTAGCAGAGCCGGGGGCTTGTCGGTGGGCAGGCCTAGGTTTTGGGGATCATGCGGGGTCGTTGGCTCTTTGTGAGACTTCGCGGGATTGTTATGAAGCACTTGGTGCATCTGCGAGCGCGGTTTGCGCTTTTTCTTGGTGCGGTTAAGGAAGAGGGAGATGAGGGTGGTAAAGAAGAGGGTTTCTAAGGTGGCTTCAGGTTACTTGGAGGGTCCTACAGATTTGTCAGATGCGCATGCTATCTTTTACCTAGGTTACGAACTAAGCGATAAGCCCTTTAGCTTGCTTAGTGCCCTCCGCGCAATGCACGACCCGCGTCCGGTGGCCCTAAAGGAAAACCTGCCGGCGATGAAAGACACCGCCGGAAGTAGCGGGTCTCTTTCTTTTAAGAGCCCGGTAAGGGCTGGTTTTGCTATGAGCAATGCTGTTTGCACAAGCTGTTTTCATTTAACGAACATCGAAAAGGTTGGGACGCAACGCTGTCACTGCGAGCCTCAATTCGCGCCAGATTATGGAATGACTGATTGCCCAAGTGGCTATCACCTCTGTTACATCTGCGCTCGAGTAGAGACTGGTGGAGTTAGTCGCTGGTCTTGGAACGCTTGCGAGCGCTGCAAGGAAATGAACAAGACAATGCAGCGCCGCTTTGGGTTCAGTCTCATGCTTGGTCGCCATTCGATCATGAATGGGGTGAGCATTCCGTTATCTACCAAGTTGGAAGACCTTGGACATGGCGTGAAGGCCTTGATTGCCTTTGCCGAGAAGTCAGTTGAGATCTCGGATTGGGGAATTCTGCGGGCTCGTGAATTGTTTGAGTCAGTACCGGAATGGTCGCAAAAGAAGTTTGTTCCAGTTGATGAGTGGGAAAAGAAGTTTAAAACCGATCGGAAGAGTTCTTTAGAAGCCTTTCGGTTGTATTACGGGGTCAAACATCTGAGTGATCTTCTAAAGAAGGATCAACCAAATGGCTAAAGAACATTCGACAGTTCTTTTGGAGGTTAAAGAAGGTTGCTTTCAGGCCCTGTGTCTATGTGGGTGGATCTCGATAACTTCTTTTAAGGAAGAAGTGGACCTAATAAGGGCTATTCACGCTCATGATGCTGCGGTGTTCTTTGGTAGAGCATCGTGAGTAAGGCATTCCATGCTGGGATGTCAGTGGCAGGGTATAAGTTTTATAGGAGAACAGCGAGGGAGGGAAAATAGAAGAAAGAGCGCTAACCGAGAAGGAAATGTGGCAGATGTTGCCACAGACCACAGGCGAAGCGAGAGCGGATGTACTGCTCGCACTTTGCAAGGAAGCTTGTAACCGAAGTGGTGAAGAAGCCCTGGCGCTGAGTCAAACAGCGTTAGAGATTTATGAATCACTCGGAGCTGCTATTGCGGACGCTGATTTAGCAAACGCAAATCTTGCAGTAGCAACAGCACTGAAAAAACTAAATAGAACACAAGAAGCCGGAATCGAATTAGCAAAGGCGGTGGCGTTTCACCGCGAAGATCACTTTGCTTTCTTAGACGATCTGCTTCGAATGCAGGCGAGTTGGTATGGCGAGTTGGGCGAATGGCAATCCGCCCTCGAGTGCCAGATCGAAGCCATCGCGCTGAATGAGATTGATGGGGATGAAGAATTCCTCGCACTATCTCTAAAGAATGCGGCTGATTGTTACTGGAACTTGGCACAGTACCAGGACGCAAAAACTGAATATGAAAGGGCAGTTCCCATCTTTAAGGAATTGAAGTTGGTCGACGATGTTGGATATTGCTATCGAAAGATCGCAGAATCGAACTTCGAACTTGGAAATATGATTGATGCAATCGCATTCGGAAAAAAGGCAGCAGATATAGCCTTCTTCGGATCAGCGAGCGAACCACATGCAAGAGCACATCTGGTTCTGGTTAAGGCTCACATAGCTCTCGGAGACTTAGAAGCAGCAACACCTCATCTAGTCGACGCTCAGGCACTAGCAAATTTCACGCTAGATCGGAATTGGGAACTCGTTGTTGAAGTTGAACAAGAGCGAGCAAACCACATGAAAGCCGGCGGATTTGAAGCCGATGCAATAGTTATCGAAGCTCGTTTATCTACTATCCGAGAAACCCTCGGATAGTAGGACGAGAAGGGAGAGGCGGAGTAATGGACTGGTCAATCGTAATCACGGCACTAGTTATGGTGACATTTCTTTCGTTTGGGGTGGATGACTGATGGGAAATGTAGCTAACCGGCAATGCCCAATGTGCAGAAGTACGGATATTTCACAGCACTGGAATCTCAGTAATTACTATTTTCAGTGCAATAAATGTGGTGAGAGGTGGAAAGCATGAAGAAAGTTATTGGATTGGTTATTGGAGTTTTAGTACTGCTTGGAATCCAGCCGGTTTCAGCAGATGTGCCACAAGCGGTCGCTGTGATCGATAATGGAGTCAATACGAGCCTATTCCCGAAGATCATTGCGGAATACTGCGTAATTGAATACACCACTTGCCCTAATGGAAAACAAACGATGGAAGGTACTGGAGCGGCCAATATCGCCCCTTCGACAGTTGCCACGGTAAATCATGGGACAGAAATGCTTTCGATTATTTCTACCGTTAACCCAACTGCTAATTTAATTCCAATCAAGATTGTTGGAACTACCGCTAATGGAAATTTATACCTGTATTCAAACACCGCCGTGAAATTGGCGCTGGACTGGGTCGTTGCTAATCGAGTGAAATACAACATAACTGTAGTCAATGTTTCTGTTGGGAAAATCTTTGCTGGATGCGCTGTACCAGCAGGGACCGCTGAAGATATTGCCATCTTGAAGGCGAATAATGTTGCGGTAATAGCAGCAACCGGCAACGACAGTAATCGCACTTCAATGATGTCGATTGCATGTTTGCCAGATGTGGTTTCAGTGGGTGCTACCGATAATCCTTGGCCAGGTTCCCAAGGTTACACCTATGACCCGCATGCAAAGCCATACATTGCTCGATACAGCAATGGAAACACAGCTACGAGTTTCTATTTGAATGCACGTTGGATGGTTCAACAAACCAGCGGAAAGATTAAATTCATGGTTGGCACATCGAATGCAACAGCGGCAATGTCTGGTTGGTGGTCGCTAAATCGCCAAGCAACTTGGCAAGCTACTTACAATTTCATGGTTGCGAGCGCCACCGTTGCTAGCAACGATTGGCTAACTGGCAAGTACATCTATGTGAAACAACCCGGTGAGCATTGAGGGAAAGGATCCTTTTAACCTCAGAATTTAAGTGAGCGGACGTATTCTCGGACGGCAAAAGTAGCTCGAACGTCATCTCGGTTGTAAGAATCCAGCCAAGCGATGGCTTCTTCTTGTTCTTGCTTTGATGCAACCTTGCTGGTCGCTGTCTTGTATTTAAGCAGCGAACCAGCACCGCCAGGATCTTTTACCGCCCACGAGAAATTGGCGACTTTAGCTAAAAGCTTTATTGAGTAACCCATGGTTGGGAATGAAATTTTTCTCGTGTAAGTAAGCAAATCTACAAAATATTGGGTTGTAAAATTTAGTACTTCGGCTTCAGATGGAACACCGGCTTGGCCTTGATACTTCTTCGCAAACTTATTCCACCACGTTCTCTCATGAGGCGAATAATGAAAAATTCCAATTGATTTTCCAGCCGCTTCGGCTTTTGCGACCTCTGATTGAAGCTTTTCCCAGACAGTAAGCATGATTTCATATTCGCCCACATCGGTATTTGAGTAGTCGGAAACAGTTTCGATCTTTGCTTTGCGCCAATCTTTACTTACTGTTCGATCAAGAATCCCATAGCCATAGAGGTACAGACGGTCTTCCCCTATTGGTTCACTTATTTCTAACTCGCGGAGCGCTTCCATGGAGTTTTCAAGATCGATATCGATTTCAATATCGAATTCGGGTAAATCAAGTGGCGATGAAGGGTCAAGTATTTCTGGCACTTGAGATTTCCATACTCGCCCTCGAATTTGCGATTTGATCATGTCGTCGTTTATAGGCGTTGCCTGTAGTAACTCATCGATACTTTTTATTCCAGGCATGCTTTTTGCAACAATTTTTGGAGTGACTGATGCCAAAAGTGTGATGTGTCCCCCACCTGGATAATTTTCCATTTCCGAGAGGCAAGTCAATTTATATTCGCAAAGAGTGCAACCCATTTTGCCTGGCATATTTTCTGCGATTATTCCTGAGGCTTGTAACGGGTTTTGGTTTTCTGTCATTGCAGCTCTAACAAGATCAAAGGCAATCTCAAATTCTTGATCGTATTGAGTAAGCGCTAATGTCTGCTTTGCACCAACCCCTAAGACAACTTCAGAAATTTTAGACCAAGCAATAGTTTCAAGATCGCGGCCAATAATCCCGGTCCAAAGTCCTGGACTGGCAAGACCCAAAGTTTGTAGATGTCTTGAGTAGTGGGCTAACTGATGTAAATCTTCGGTTTCAAATTTCCCGCCTATCTCTTCTCCGTCTGCCGGGCTAAAATTCGGAAGAGTTGAAAGCCAGGCTTTGTTACTTTTAGTTGCATCCAGCGCCTTATGACTTTTTATATCCACAGGAGCCCAAAAAGGTTTGTCTGCGCTATCTGAACCTAACTTAATTAGTAGATCGGGGCGACTTGCCCGCGGCGAATCCGAAAGCACCACACCAAGTTTTCGACCAATTTCAGCTTCACAAATTTCGCCAATGTCTGCTCCCACGATGACTTCAGATTCTGGAGCAAGGAGCGCATCTGCTGTTTGTAGTTGTTGTTCTTCGCGAGAAGCATTTATGTCGACCTGGACCAAATTTTTGAAATGTACCTTTAGCCCTTCAATCACCTTTAGTTCATGAATCTTGCCTTGCTCTTTGAATTCTTCAGCCACGGCATTTTCTGGATCAGGAACTAAGCCAGGAAAAGAATTGGGAGCATGCTTCTTGTGTAACCACTCATGGCAGGAAATGGATGCACGCGAGTCCAACCTCATGTTGCAATGTTACTTCGCGTTGGTAATTTCTACTTACAATTTAGAAGAGTTATCGAGGAAGGGTCAAGCATGATCGACCTTCAACGCAAAGAAATCAACGGTCACTTGCATGCCTTGGAAAAGTCCGGAATTGAGGCGGACCTGACGAACTTGCCCATATTTGGAAAGTAGATCTCCCAAGGCTTTATTGCCTGCTTCGATCAAATTCTCTGATCCGCCAAACTTCTTTATGTAACTTTGATGGTATTTGGAATAAGTAACCTGGCCATAATCAAAATCCCAATCTTCAGGAATATCAACTGTAAATAAAACAGTTGTAAAAATGACACTGCCGTCGCGTTCTGCTCTTCCTAAATATTTTTTTAAAGTCTTACGTGACTTCTGAGTGTCTCGTTTGAGGTCAGCTGAAATGCTCTTCTCCCCTTTAAGGAGGCGGCCATTATTTGCAGCATCTTTATGTATGTAGGACTTTCCTTCGATGATGGCTAGCGGATGCAAGCGGTCATTCACAATAAGATCGTGGCGTTTCCATTCGCGACCAATGTATTGATTGCGTCCGTCGAGACCCAGAGTTCTACTCATGTATGCAGCCAGGATGTCGCGCAGGAATAACTCTGATTTTCCTGTTGCAAAGAGATAGGCAATATCGTCTGGGTGAATCTGATTTGCCGCTTCCAGCATCATTTCACAAACGGTAATTTGGTTGATTTCTTTATTCATCGCCCGCTCCTTGCTTCTTTATCTTCCACATCGTGCATATCTGACCATACCTTGGAGAGCGCTTTCGCGAAATGGTTACC
>CAILYP010000223.1:0-2065 GCA_903838475.1 uncultured Actinomycetes bacterium
CGGCAACCCCGGCTAACTCAGCAGTTCTATGCACAGCGCCAAATGGAACTAACGCAGGAATCTAAGCCAAGGCTTAGAAGTTTTAAATATATAAGTAATAAACTACGGAAGGGGAGGCGAACATGACAAAGAAAGTCCGTGCATTACTCGCACTGGTTCTTGCTACAGCCATGATTTCCACTGTTGAATTGGCAATTCCTGCCAGCGCTTCAACATTTGGCTTGTCGTGTTCCTCCCCGACCGGAGCCGCGGCATTTTCGGTTACTCCCTTGCATACGCCTATCTTCTATGAAGATACGGGAACTGGATTAAATGCCGAATGGGTTGGCTACAAAGTAGCTACTACTGGCGCAACTGGAACGCTCTCTGTTCCAACTGGAAGTCGCTTATTGAGTTCAAATACTTCTTTACTTATGACAGATTCCCAAACAGGAACTTACCAAACGACTTACGCACTATTTGAAGATATCGGAGACCAGGCCGGAACGCTTTCTCACGATATTTCCTTTACAAGCGCAGCTGGAACTGTTAACTGTACTTATACCTTCCAGTCAGTAATGAACGCACCAGCCAACTCAGCTAACACAGTGAATGACGTTTCACCAGCGAATGTTACGTACGACTCTACCGCGCCGGTTGTCTACTCTGGCGATCAAGGCACGCAAATTTCCATGACCACAAGTGGAACCGCTTTTGGAGTTGGAAGTGGAAATGGTTCCGGTGGTACTTTGGTTTCACTTTCCCCAACGCCTAAAGTTAGTTGGGATCCAAGCGTAGATTTACGTTTAACGGGAGTTAAGTGGACCGTTGGCGGTCAATCACAGGCCTATCGAGATCAACTTTGGTATGTCGCCAATAGCCAATCAAGCAATGATTACATCGCCGAATACACATTTAGCGTGAATGTTGGTGCTGCAACAGTTTGGCAATTTGCGCCTGCTGTATTTGCTCAGGATGGTGCCGGAACAACTCACTCATCCACTGGCGCCTCAACTCAATTTTCGGTCATTGATCGCCCAAATGCTGATTTTTATACAGCGGTAAACCACTCATTCATCGGATTACTCCAAGTTGCAGGTGGAACAGGTTCTTACAACTGGTCTATCGCGAGTGGCACATTGCCTAATGGCCTAACACTTTCACCAAGTGGTCAGATCAGTGGCAAGCCAACTTCACTTGGTTCAACAGCGCTCGTATTCAATGTTGTATCGGCCAAATCTTCAAAACCCACTTCAATTCCTGTGACTATAAATGTGCAACAAGCAGCTATTACTGGAAATTCACCAGCTTCGGGATATCTAAATGTTCCTTATGCTGCGACAGGTTTTGGGCTTGCCGGGTTGAATCCACAGGGCTCTAAGTGGGCGTTCTCCGGAACACTGCCTAGAGGTATGTTCTTTAGTAATGGTGTGCTCTCTGGCACGCCACTTGAAATGGGAAGTTTCAACTTCAGCGTCACTGCTGATGGTGAATCTGATGAATCTTCAGGTGAGGGCCAATCACGCCACGCCGCACCAGCCCACGCATCTCGAAATTATCATTTTGAAGTTCGCGAGAAGAAATCAAAAGAATACAAGACTGTCTATGGCAACCCAGTAGAACTGCAATTGGGTGGAGATCATGGTCAAGGCATTACTTCAGGAGATGGCGAACACACTTACGGTTACGTTGCAATTAGAAAAACGTGGACAACAGGCGAAGGCGCAGGCAGCTGTTCGTCCGACATTACTTATACAAATGATTTAACGGGTGTTACACCTAATGGATCAAGTCGAGACTATCCTTACAAGGCCCATCTTCACAGTGGGTTTTGTATTCAAGCAGACGTATTCATGAAGGCACCTGCAGCGGGACACACAC
Source organism: uncultured Actinomycetes bacterium (assembly GCA_903838475.1). GTDB lineage: Bacteria > Actinomycetota > Actinomycetes > Nanopelagicales > Nanopelagicaceae > PALSA-747. The sequence goes on from CAILYP010000223.1 coordinate 1,861, forward strand.
TCACCGCTTCAAATGCAAAACTTGATTTCATTTTTGAAGATCCAACCACGCGAACGAAACCTTCAGAATCCTCATTTCCAGCTCTGGCAACAACTAATGTCGTTGCTCACCTCGAAACTAAAACTTCTTATGTAACACCATCCACCAATTTTGATTTTAGTACTGCGGGTGGTGCAGATTGCACTGGAACGGGAACCACAACAAC
>CAILYP010000224.1:0-5386 GCA_903838475.1 uncultured Actinomycetes bacterium
CCATCAAGAGTAATTTCACCTGATGTTGGTGTGTAAATCCCCGTGACAATATTAAATAAAGTTGTTTTCCCCGCACCATTAGGTCCGATGACACTCACTATCTCTTCTTTATTTACAGTGAGGTCTAATTCGGCCAGCGACTTAAGCGCTCCAAATTCCATGGATACTTTCTTCAACTCCAACATTACAAAACCTCCACTCGTGCTTTGCCAAGGAAGCCTTGAGGTCTAACAATCATCAGAACTACCAACATTGCACCAATAATCAACTGACGCGTCGTGTTTGCATCCGCGACCAGGCGATCCTCCCAAAGGAAAATAGAAATGTATGCAATTAGCGGCAAGAGGAGTGGCTTAATTTTTTCGCGAGCGATTGAGTAGTACGCAACCAGGGCAACAAGTGCAACAAAGGCAATATTTCCCCAAACAATTCTGTTGCTTGGTAGGACTAACCAATAGCGCAGGGCTTTGCTAACTGGAGCGATTGCCCAAATTTTTGATGGTGTAATTGCTAGCTGTGAGGCATTTAGTGCGAGTTTGACGATATAACCGATCACAACAACACTTACTATATTGAGTGCAAATCTCTTCCAAGTCTTTCCAATTACGCCGATAGTAAGAACTAATACTGTAATAAATAGCATTTCGCTATAATTTTGTACTCTTAATATTTCTGGCAATACTGACATGACAAATGCGCCAATGATTGATCCCGGAATACTTCCGCTACCTCCGAGAATGACGGCTGCATAAACTAAGGTTAAAAGTGGTACATCAAAGCCATTAATAAAGACTGCGCTTTGAATTCCTGCAAATATTGCTCCAGCAAAACCTGCAATAGCGGCGCCAACAATAAAAGCGAGAGTTTTCAAATTATTTACTTTAATTCCCATGGACTGGGAAGCTAATGGATCTTCGCGCACAGTTCGCCATGCTCGGCCTACACGCGTGCGATCAATCCGCGTCACTGCAATTAAAAGAAGGGTTAGAACGATAAGAAGTAGCCAGTAGTAATCTGTCGTAGATTTGAAAGGCTGCCCGAAGAATTTAAATGGATCTAGCCCCGGAATTCCATTTGAGCCACCTGTTATGTCTGTTGAATCAGTATGCCCTGGGAAGGTAATTGAATCCGAAGAGAGAATCAGTTGAATAAAAATTTGGCCAAAGAACAGAGTCACAATCGCAAGATAATCACCAAATAATCTACGAGATGGCAAACTTACGAGATAACCAAGAAAAGCGGTCGTAATGACGATTGCAGGAACTGATAAATATGTTGGCCAATGTTGATTAAGTTGGCTAGAGGATGTCAGAGCGTATGCGTAGGCACCAAATCCATAAAAAGCGACAAAGCCAAGATCAAGAAGTCCGGCAAATCCAAGAACTATATTGATTCCAATGGTCATCATTAAGAAGACCCCAAGGTTAGAGGCAATTCTTAGTAAATATTGGTTGTCAACAAAGAACCCAAAAGCTATTGCAGCGAGTAGAAGTGCTACGTAGCGAGTGCGATTAGAAACTTTCTCATTCAGGAAATCAAGAACACCTAGCGCACCGACTCTTCGTGCTAGTCGCTTATCGTGCTGGGCAACCCACTCATCGGTACCAATACCCAATTTCTTGGTCTGTGTATCAGCTTGACTCTGATTTTCGTTTTGTTGGCTCATGTTTATGCCTTCACAATTGCTTTCTTACCAAAGAGCCCATTTGGTCGCAATAGCATCACTGCAATCAGCAAGATAAAGGTGTAGAAATCTGAGAAGTTAGTAGATAGATAACCCTGGGTTAGCGACTCAACAACTCCAAGTAAGAGCCCACCAAACATGGCGCCTGGGATTGAGCCGATTCCTCCAATTACCGCTGCAGTAAATCCTTTTAAGCCAGGAACAAATCCCATTCCATTTGATACCCCGCGGAGTAATAGTCCATTCATAACTCCGGCAGCACCAGCGAGTGCCGCACCCACGAAAAATGTCCAACGGATAACACGGTCGATATCAATTCCCATCATGACGGCGGCATCTCGATCCACCGCAATGGCACGCATTGCACGCCCTAATTGGGTCTTGTTCACCCATCTAGAAAGTGCAAACATCAAAATCAGCGCTAATATCAAAACGGTCAGTCTTACTGAATCAATAGTGATGCTGCCTAGCGAGAAACCTAAAGTAGAGGGGATAAATGAGGAGGTGTCGTAAGTACGAATATTGGCTGAAAATAATAGTAAGGCTGCATTTTGCAACAAAATAGAGACACCGAGTGCGCTAATAAGTGGAGCAATTCTGCTGGATTTGCGCAGAGGTCGATAAGCAAAGCGTTCGATAATGATTCCAAGTAGACCGGTACCGATCATAGAAACCGCAAACATTATAAAAATCATCACTGGGACTGGAACTTTTGAATGCAAGGGGCCGCCTAGCCCTATCTCTACAAAATAACCGAGAAAGGCACCCACCATATAGACATCACCGTGGGCGAAATTAAGAATTTGAAGTACGCCATATACGAGGGAGTAGCCAAGAGCTATGAGAGCGTAAACGCCCCCCAAGGTAAGCCCATTAACAAGCTGCTGCCCAAAATATCCCATGTCCACCCTTTAACTATTTACTAACCTATTTTTATATTCTAAAAGAACTCTAAAAATTAATGAAGTGCTACGTGGTGATTATTTCACCACGTAGCACTCTCTAATCATTGAGGTATTGCAAGTAAAGCTATTGAGTAATTACGTTAGTAATTAACCAATTAACTTGCGGCTACCGTCAGCTTGGATTTGGTAGACATAGAAACGTCCACCCTTCACGTCACCGCTTGCAGTGAATGAAAGAGGTCCACCCAAGATTGACTTCTTGATATTGGTCTTGAAGATTTCAGCCAATGTAGAAGCAGCATCTGGAGTTTTTCCTGCAGCACACACGCGACCAGCAGCTTCAACGATTACCTGGGCAGCTGCATATGCAGGAGGTCCAAATGTCGTGATATCTGCAGCTGTCTTGTTATAGGTGCTCTTGTATTCTTCGATAATCGCAGCATCTGCTGCAATTGCCTTGATATCAGGAGCGAATGAAGAAAGGTATGCACCCTTAGTCTTGAATGTTGGCTGATCAGAACCATCAGAACCGAAGACAATTGCCTTCTTCTTCTGCTTGATTAATTCTTGAGCAACAGTCTGAGACTTTGAAGCATCCTGGAATGTAACGAATACGAAATCAGCACTCTTCGAAATTCTTGTTACTAGAGCTGCATAATCAGCATTCTTTTCGTTAACAGAGAACTTGTTAACAGTGACTTTAAGTGTCTTAAGTTGAGCAACTACAGCGGCAGCAAGACCTGTTCCATATGCAGTCTTCTCTTCGATGACAGCAATGTTCTTTGCCTTCAAAGTCTTAACCATGTAGTTAGCATCTCCAGGTCCTTGCTGGCCATCATTTGGCACAGAGCGGAAGAATGAAGGGAAAGTACCTGCAGTGAGGTTTGTACGAGTTGCAGATGGGCTAACTAGAGCAATGTTATTTGCGCCTAGTAGTCCGCCGATTGCAAGAACTTCTTGGCTACCAGCAGGTCCTACAAGTCCAATTGTTGTCTTGTCTGCAACAACGTTTGGTGCCTGTGTGCTTGCCTGTGCTGCATCAAGTTGTGTGTCGTAATCTTTTGCAACAAAAGTTGAGCCATGGGCTTTGTTGTAGTCTGTAATTGCAAGCTTTGCAAAATTATCTTGCTCTACTCCAATAAATGCAACGCCACCAGTAAGTGGGGCCATGATTGCAACAGTTCCAGAACAGTCAGCTGCGTTTGCAGGGGAGACAGCAACAACGCTTACTCCTGAAATCGCAAGTACTGCAGAAACAGCAACCACGCCTATGCGTGAAAACTTCTTCATTGAGAATTCCTTTCATGGTTTGCCGGGATATCCAACCGCGCAATTGTGCCTAATTTCGTGAGCCTTGCCAAGTGGTTCAAGTGGTTCAAGTGGTCCCGACGGTCGTAACGAAAACGTTATGAATGAATATCCATCTATCGACTGAACTAATCGATTCCGTTATATCCAGGCGCAGGTCGGCCATCTGGATAAAAAGCAGCCGCTGGACTTCCGGGTGGTCGAAAAGTTCCTAGAATCCACAAGTCCTCGTTTCGAGTGTTGCGAACAGAATGCAGAAGGCGAGGTGAAACTACAAAAGTTGATCCGGCAAGAAGTGGTTGTAATTCACCTTCGATTTCCAGCTCTCCACCTCCACTCACGATATGGCAGACCTCGTCGTACAGGTGGTAATGCAGAGGAGCACCAGATGGTGGAATAAATCCAACGAACATTGTTGCACCGGCACTACCGTTGTCACTGCTGTAGAGAATTTCGAACTCTCGATTTCCAGTCGCCTTGCCTTTATCAAAACTACCTTGATGTACAAATGGCGTATATCCATCTGCATCGCGGCTCATCCGTTGTGCAAATGGTCCGGATCGATCAGGTATTGAAATTTCTACCGCCTTTAGCTCGCTGCCATTGCTCCACGTATATGTGTCGCCAGAAAGTACAAGTGCCGCGCTTCCGGCATCGAGTGCTTTTTCTCGTTTTCCAAGCGCGCCATCAATGTTCAGAGTTGCTTGGCCCGCTCGTACAAAAATTAGCGTGTCATGGGCGCTAGAGAGAGCTTCATTAGCATTTCCAGTCAAATGTATTTCTGTGACGGTGATGCTCTCAGCGTAAGCGCCGGCATAGAGTAATTGATAGCAAGATGCATCTCCTCGGCGCGAGATGTAGTCTTGATTCATTGTTACGGAAGAGGCGTCAACGACAACTCCAGGTTTCATATTTACTCCCTTATATCCTTTATTTCCTTGATGAAAATTTATGAAAGGTTAACTCACTATGAAGATTCTCCGCCATGCAAGCGCAATATGGAAGGGTGCTGTTCCAACAGGCACCGGCACAATGACTCTTGGTCGAGCTGGACAGGTTCTGCCATTCACCCTAAAGGCGCGAGTTGAAGAAAACGCTGGAACAAACCCTGAAGAGCTAGTAGGAGCTGCTCATGCAGGTTGTTTTTCGATGGCACTCTCCAGTCTGATTGAAGCTACTGGTAAGGCCGTTGGAGAAGTGAGCACGACTGCGCAAGTGAGCCTTGAACAAAAGGAAGATGGATTTTGGATCACAGAGGTACATCTTGTTACTCGAGGAACGAATCAAGATCTCACTAACGAAGAATTCGTTGAGCTAGCAACTAAAGCAAAGCAGACCTGTCCTATTTCAAAACTTTATGCTTCAGCGGTAATCACTTTGGATGCTGCACTGGCTTAATCAGCGACTAACCAGCTGTTAACTAGCTAATAAGTCCCACTAAGGCACGGGTGGTGGGCGCTGGCTTGCCTTGCCCGTCTATCGCGTATCG
>CAILYP010000225.1:0-6565 GCA_903838475.1 uncultured Actinomycetes bacterium
AAAGAAACAGCAAATCTCATTGGTGAAGAAGCTCTTAAAAAAGTAAAGCCAACTGTGCGCATTGTTAATGCAGCCCGTGGTGGAGTTCTTGATGAGACTGCGCTTTACAACGCCTTGAAAGAAGGCCGTGTCGCTGGCGCAGGGCTTGATGTATTTGCAACCGAACCGTGCACAGACTCACCACTCTTTACTTTAGATAACGTCGTAGCAACTCCGCATTTGGGCGCTTCAACAGATGAAGCACAAGAACGTGCTGGAATAGCTGTCGCAGTCTCTGTCCGTAAAGCGCTAGCAGGTGAGCTCGTTCCTGATGCAGTGAACGTTAAAGGTGGAGCTATTCACCCAGCAATTCGCCCAAGCCTTCCACTTGTTGAGAAGATGGCACAGATTGCAACATCCTTCGCAGGTGAATGCCCTGTCACAATTTCAGTCGTAGTTCGCGGCGATATTGCAGAGCATGATTCTTCAATTCTTGCGACAAGCGCACTAAAGGGTGCATTAAGTGCTGCCGGCGCAGAAGCGGTGACCTATGTAAATACGCCAGCACTTTCAACCGAAAAGGGAATGTCTGCTTCAGTTACATCTGAATTAGATTCACCGTTCTATCGAAGCATGATCTCTCTGCACGCAGCATTCCCAGATGGTAAGTCTGTGACCATAGATGGAACTTTGATGGGAATTCGAATGGTTGAAAAGATCATTGCAATTAATGGCTTCGATCTTGATCTACCACCGACAGAAAACATGATTTTCTTGCAATATGGCGATAAGCCAGGAGTTGTAGGAATCGTTGGAAATATCCTTGGTAAAGCAGGGCTTAATATCGCAGGCATGCAAGTTGCACGTAGCGATAATGCCAAAGAAGCACTTATGGCGATCACTGTTGATTCAGCGGTTTCGGCCGATCTAGTTTCAGCAATTACAAAAGAATCTGGCGCAGCAATTGTCCGCGCAGTTGGGTTGGTGTCTTAAATGTCCAAAAATTTCAATCTTGCAGTTATAGCCGGCGATGGAATCGGTCCTGAAGTTATTGCCGAAGGTCTTAAAGTCCTGGATATCGTTGCTGCTAAGTATGAGGCAACTTTTACACGCACTGAATACGATCTCGGTGCAAAACACTGGCACGCAAAAGGTGAAACTGTGACAGATGCGACCCTTGCAAAGCTTGCAAAAGCAGATGTCATTTTGCTTGGAGCAGTTGGAGACCCAACTGTCCCAAGTGGTGTTCTGGAGCGAGGTCTTCTTCTCAAGCTTCGCTTTGCCTTCGATCACTACATTAATTTGCGCCCCGCAAAACTTTTTCCTGGCGTTAAATCACCGTTGGTGAATGCAAATTCAATCGACTTTATTGTTGTTAGAGAAGGTACGGAAGGCTCGTACGTTGGAGCTGGCGGTGTACTCGGTGAAGGTACCGACTCTGAAATCGCAACTGAAGAGAGTCTCAATACGCGCAAAGGTGCCGAGCGTGCAATTCGCGATGCATTTGTGCGGGCACAGGCGCGTCCTCGTAAAAAGTTAACACTTGTTCATAAGAACAATGTTTTGAATCGCGCAGGATCATTATGGACTCGTACATTTAACGAGGTTGCTACAGAATATCCAGACATCAGCACCGAATATCTTCATGCCGATGCAGCTGCAATGTTCTTGGTGACAAATCCTGATCGATTCGATGTTATTGTCACCGATAATCTCTTTGGTGATATTTTGACGGATATTGCAGCGGCAATCTGTGGCGGAATTGGCCTTGCATCGTCGGGCAATATCAATCCAACAGGAAAATTCCCATCTATGTTCGAGCCAGTTCATGGTTCTGCACCTGATATCGCTGGAAAATCTATTGCAGACCCAACTGCGACGATTCTCTCTGTTGCAATGATGCTTTCGCACTTAGGGCTCGATGCAGCTGCGGCAGATGTTGAACGTGCAGTTGAAGCTGATTTATTGGTACGCGGCGATAAGAAGCGCAGCACAGTTGAAATTGGCACTGCAATCGCGGAGGCAGTGAAGTAAATGAAAATTGACCTTAATCCAAATCAAAATCCAGCTAGTGACGCATCGCGTCAAGAGAAGATTGCAGCTGGTGGTTTTGGAAAGTATTACACCGACAACATGATTATTGCGAAATGGTCAGAGGCGACTGGCTGGAGTGATGCTGAGCTAAAAGCTTATGGTCCCATCACTCTCGATCCTGCAACGTCGGTTCTACATTATGGTCAAGAGATTTTTGAAGGAATGAAGGCGTATTCACAGCCGGATGGGGGAGTGAGCCTCTTTCGTCCAACAGCGAATGCGGAGCGTTTTAATCAAAGCGCCGCTCGAATAGCTTTGCCAGAAATTCCAGTCTCAGATTTTGTTGAGACTGTTGCGGCGCTAGTTAAGCAAGATATTAAATGGGTTCCCGGCAATGTTGGGGAATCACTTTATATTCGCCCATTTATGATTGCTACCGAAGTTGGTTTAGGCGTTCGGCCGGCAAATCATTTTACTTACATGGTTATTACTACCCCAGCTTCTGCATACTTCAATTCCAATAAAGCAGTGACGGTTTGGATTACGACTGAATTCATTCGCGCCGCACAAGGCGGTACGGGCAACGTTAAATTTGGTGGAAACTACGCTGGCTCCCTTCTAGCTCAAAAGCAAGCAGCAGCTCAAGGTTGCGAGCAGGTTGTATGGCTAGATGCAGTAGAGCATCGCTGGGTTGAAGAAATGGGCGGCATGAACCTTTGCTTCGTTAAGGGCAGTGGTAAGGATGCAACGATATTTACTCCGAAGCTAACGGGAACGCTGCTACCAGGAATTACCCGAGATTCAATTTTGACTGTGGCAAAAGATTTGGGATACAAAGTTGAAGAGGGGATGATTTCTACTGATGATTGGCGCGAAGGCGTTGCTTCGGGTGAAATCACTGAAATTTTCGCATGCGGCACCGCAGCAGTAGTTTCACCTGTGGGCGCGGCAAAAAGTGCTCAAGGTACCTGGATGACAGGGAATGGTGAACCTGGGCCGATCACAAATGAAATTCGTAGCCACTTACTTGGAATTCAACATGGAACTATCGAGGATAAACACGGTTGGAATGTGCGAGTTAAATAATGAGTATTTCTGATGCTTTTCATATCTATGACACCACCTTGCGAGATGGCGCTCAGCAAGAAGGTTTGAACCTATCGGTCCATGACAAGCTAGCTATCGCACGGCATCTCGATGATCTTGGTGTGGGGTTTATCGAAGGTGGTTGGCCGGGAGCAAACCCAAAAGACACTGAATTTTTTAAGCGCGCACAGACAGAGTTAAAATTGAAGAATGCAACTTTTGTTGCCTTCGGTGCTACTCGTCGCCCAAATGTGAAAGCAGCAGATGATGTACTTCTTCGCGCCCTTGCAGATTCTGGTGCTCCCGTTGTAACGCTTGTGGCTAAAAGCCATGACCGCCATGTGGATTTAGCTCTTAAAACTAATTTGGATGAAAATTTGGCAATGATTAAGGACTCTATTCAATTCCTCAAGGGAAATGGCCAACGAGTTTTTCTTGATGCTGAGCACTTTTTCGACGGGTATAAATCTAATCGAAACTACGCCCTTGAAGTAATCCGTGTAGCCATGGAGGCAGGAGCCGACGTTGCTGCGCTCTGCGATACCAACGGGGGAATGCTTCCAGATGAGTTACAGCAAGTTGTTCATGATGTTTTGCAAAATTCCTCAGCTCGCTTAGGAATTCATTGTCACAATGACACCGGATGTGCGATTGCGAACTCGTTGGCTGCTGTTGATGCAGGAGTAACCCACGTTCAGGGCACGCTCAATGGATATGGTGAGCGTACGGGTAACGCTGATCTGGTTTCAATTATTGCTAACTTAGAATTGAAAAAGCATAAGCCAGTTCTTCCGGCCGGTTCACTTCGCGAATCATTCCGTATCGCACACGCCGTTGCTGAAGTAACAAATGTAGCCCCAAGCGCCCGCCAACCTTATGTCGGGGTTTCCGCCTTTGCTCATAAGGCAGGACTACACGCATCGGCTATCAAGGTCGACCCAAATCTTTATCAGCATGAAGATCCAGTATCGGTCGGTAACGATATGCGTATGTTGGTATCAGATATGGCGGGTCGTGCCTCGATTGAATTAAAATCTCTAGAACTTGGAATTGATCTAGGCGAAGATAAAGATGTCGTGACTAGAGTCGTTGCTCGAGTAAAAGAGATGGAGTCTCGCGGCTTCACTTTCGAAGCTGCCGACGCCTCTTTTGAATTGCTCTTGCTTGAAGAACTTCACGGCAAGCGTCCGCAATTTTTTGAACTTGAGGATTGGACTACAAGCGTTCATGGTGGCGATGAAACAACGGTTACATCAACTGCAACTGTGACGATTAAAGCCAAAGGCGAAATAATCAAAGCAGTGGGATCTGGAAATGGCCCGGTTAATGCCATCGATATGGCCATCCGTTCCGGACTTGAAACAATTTATCCTGAGCTATCAAAGCTTGAACTCACTGACTATAAGGTGCGTATCCTTGAAGGCCGCCTTGGAACTGGCGCTGTAACACGCGTTCTGGTTGAAACCAGTGATGGAGATGGAGAGTGGAGCACGATTGGCGTACATGAAAATGTTATCGCTGCATCTGCAATGGCTCTTGAAGATGCTGTTACGTTTGGACTTCTTCGTCAAGGTCGCAAGCCAGAGTAAATCTCGGCTCCTCGGGCTAATCCTGTCGCGGAGTAGAGAGTTCGAGTCGCTCGGAAATTTCTACGAGTACTTCTGGATTAGCAAGAGAACTAAGATTTCTTACTTCTCTGCCGTGCGCGAGATCAGCCACTGCAATTTCTGATAATTTGCCATTGAATGTGCGGGGTAAATCAGAGACGAAATAAATTTTTGCTGGAACATGTCTAGGTGAACAACCTATACGAATTTTAGCTTTAATTGATTCCTCAAGGAGATTATCATTGTCATTTTCTCCATCTTTAACCGCTAAGAGAATTATGCGTTCATCCCCGTTCCACGGTTGCGTAAAAGCTAGTGTTGAACTAATTCCGGGAAAATTTTCAATTGCGCTATAAATCTCGCCTGTTCCTATACGGACTCCTGCGACATTCAACGTAGCATCCGAACGACCATGAATGATTATTCCTGCTTGCTCTGTCCATGACGCTAAATCTCCATGACGCCAAATTCCTGGCCAAGTATCAAAATAAGTTGCGTTAAACCGACTGTTTTTATCATCTCCCCAAATTCCAAGTGGAACGGTAGGAAAAGGTCCCTTGCAAACTAATTCACCCATTATTCCAGGGGGACAACTTTCGCCTTTCTCATTCCAAATATCTATGTCGTTGCCAAGAATGGGGCCCTGCATTTGTCCAGCGAACGCCGGGCGCACAGGATTAGGCCCCATGAAACATCCAACTAAGTCGGTACCTCCAGAAAATGGTGCAATCAAAACTCTGCTCCCAAGTTCTTTGCTAATCCAAGCCGCTGTTGAGGCAGATAACGGAGACCCTGTAACCATGAGATTACGTAACATCGGAAAATCTCCCAAACTGGCTGGCGAGAGATTCGCCTCTTTAATAACATCTAGAAGTCGTGCCGAAACCCCTAGGTGAGTCAAATTTTCTTTTTGTGCAATCCGAAATAGTGCCAGGACATCAGGATATGAGGGGGATCCATCGAAAAGAACGAGTGCGGCTCCCGATGCTAAAACTGAAATCTCCCAATTCCACATCATCCATCCGGTTGTCGTATAGAACATAACGCGGTCATCTGGACGTATATCGCAATGCAAACCTTGTTCAACATGATGTTTAAGGAGGACGCCTCCCGAGCGATGAATCAATCCTTTGGGAGCGCCAGTAGTCCCTGATGTAAAAAGCACATAGGCAGGATGGTCGAACGGGCGCCGTTTATAAATCAGCGGCTTAGCTACATTTTGAATTTGTGACCAATGGATTACGTCTAATTTAGAGTTTTCAATAACTTCGCCCACCTCTGGGTCCCCGACGAGAATAAGTAGCTCAAGTGACGGTAAGGCTGAAGTCACGTTTTGAATCAATTCCTGTTTATCAAATTTCTTCCCTTGCCACGTATAAGACGTAGTGGCTATCAGAACCTTCGGCTCTAATTGGCTAAATCTCGAGATTATCGCGGTATCACCAAACTCTGGAGAAGCGCTCGCGACAAGGGCTCCAGACTCAAATCCCGCAATCGCAAATGCCAACACTTCAATGCCTACAGGCAAAATTGAAACAACCCTGTCGCCCTCAGAAATACTATGTTGGTTGAATAGAGATACAAGATTACTAACTTTTTCGACCAATTCCTCACGTGAATATGTGGTCGGATTGTTGAGCTCTACTATTGTCGTGACGTCAGACATTTTTGTTAGTAGATTTTCAGATAAGCTAATTTTCGCATCTGGGAAAAATTGAGATTTAGGTAGCGATGATGTAACAAAAGAACGTTTTCCCTTATCTCCGATTACTTGATTAAAATCCCAAACTTGGGACCAAAATTCTTCTGGTTTCTCAACTGACCACTTTTGTAAATCATCTGATCCTTTATGAAGATCC
>CAILYP010000226.1:0-4899 GCA_903838475.1 uncultured Actinomycetes bacterium
AACAGTATTAACAACTAAAGAAGCGGTGAGTCCGCCCAAACCCATTCCAAGATTGAGTAGCGCAAATTGAGAGCCATAGTATGTAGGACGCTGTTCTTCGGTTGTGATTTCTGCGGCAATTGCGCTCTGGCTGGGCCACATTGCTGCTTGTCCAAATGAGCAAATAGTTGTGACTACCAGTGCGCTGAAAAGACTACGGATTGAGCCCATGTTATAGAAGCCAACTGCGCTGACGATAAGTGAACCAAGCAAAATTGATTTAGGGCCCCAGTGATCAATCAGTGAGCCGACGACAGGTGCGAGCACCAACCCAACTAGTGCTCCGTAACCAGATATCAGGCCCACAATTGCAGATGGGATTTCGCGAACTTGGTGGAGATAGATAAAGAGGAACGAGAAGACCAAGCCATTGCCTATTGCAGAAAGCAAAACTCCGAGAAGAAGTAGACGAACACTTCTGGGAAGTTTCGCTGGGCTTTTTAAGCTCTCTTTTCTCTCACTCATCACTACCTAGATTACCTAGATTAATCAGGATATGGGATTGGTGTCATGGCACGGGCTTGGTAATCGATTTATACTCACGACATGAGTACTTCCAAGGCTGATGCGCTCGGGTTAATTCGAGTTGTACCCGATTTTCCATCGGCCGGGATTATCTTCAAAGATGTAACCCCGATGCTCAAAGATGCACAGGCTTTCGCATACGTCGTAGAAGAGATTGCTTCCTATTCTAAGAATTTTGATTTAGTTGCGGGCATTGAGGCCAGAGGATTTATTTTGGCGGCCGCTGTCGCCGGATATGCGGGTAAAGGCTTTGTACCTATCCGCAAGTCAGGCAAGCTGCCCTATCTCACTCATTCAGAGACATATGGGTTGGAATATGGGATTGATACTTTAGAGATTCATCAGGACGCCGTTCTAGAAGGTGAGCGCGTCATGTTGCTCGATGATGTGCTGGCGACAGGTGGAACATTGAAGGCAGCATCTAAGTTGATTGAACGATGCGGTGGAACGATTGATTGCGTGGCAATCTTGCTAGAAATCTCTGGCCTTGGTGGAAAAGCAAAGTTCAATAAGGAATTCCCGCATGTCCACGTCCATACGGTTTTTCCGGAATGAGACTCACTTTCGCAATGTTTGTTGCTCGCCTTGCCGGGTGGGCTTCACATACTTTGCTTGGTAAATCAGGTGAGACGATTGCTGGGCGGGTACTGCTCGTTCTCTGCCCTAATGCGATCTCACAGTTATCCGTAGGACGTAAAATTATTTTGGTTTCAGCAACAAACGGTAAGACATCTACTACCCGTGCGCTCGCTGGCTTTATGTCTACAGCTGGCAGTGTCACTACTTCAAAGAGTGGATCAAACCTTGCCCGAGGTGTTGCTAGTGCGTTGATGACCAAGTCCGAGTACGCCGTTCTTGAAGTCGATGAACTGCACCTACCTTTCGTCGTTGATGCTACAAAACCCAAAGCAGTCCTTTTGCTCAATTTAACTCGCGATCAATTACACCGGATGCACGAAGTAAAACGAGTAGCAGATCGTTGGAAAGAGATGGCATCTAAGTCTGATGCTACTTTTATTGCAGACATTGATGATCCATTTTTGAACTACGTGTTAGCAAGTGCGTCGAATAATGTGCGAGTTTCATTTGGGGGAATGGCTGGAAGACATCCAGATGGCGCAGTGTGTCCATCGTGCGGGGCTTATCTTGATTGGGTTGGCGGGATGTACTCGTGCATATGCGGATTAACTAATCAGGTTTCGGATAAGAAATTTAGCGCCGAATCAGCCGCCATGCGTAATCAGATTTTGGCAAATATAACAGCTGAATATTTCGTAGTTCCTTGGCATGAGGTTGATCTATCAACACTTGAGCGCAAAGTCTCTAAGAAATTTATCAATGCAGATTGTTCAATTCGATTAACAAAGAATCCAGCATCGTGGCGGGAAGCACTGGCTGGAGTCGAAGGTGAAAAAGTAATATTGATTTTGAATTCGCGAGAAGTCGACGGTATTGATACATCGTGGTTATGGGATGTTGATTTCTCGGGGCTTCGCGGTAAGCATGTAGTGGTGACCGGTGAGCGAGGTTTGGATTTGGCTTATCGCCTTCACGTACAAGGCGTCCTTGCTGAATTAGTTCCTGACTTTGATAGTGCTACTGCGAAGTTTGCTGGACCGGTTGAAGTTTTGGCTGCATACACCGCGTTTTTTGAGTTGGTGGGCTAATGAAGATCATCCGTATTCATAACGAACTGCTAGGTACATATGGTGATCGTGGAAATGCAGATGTCTTAGCTTTTCGCGCAGGTCTAGCTGGTGTAACGGCGCATATTATTGATGTGTCATATCGCGAAGTGATTCCAACTGATGGTGACATTTATCTTTTGGGTGGCGCTGAAGATGCGGCCCAAGTACTTTCGTGCATGGCGCTTAAGGGTTTTGATTTTGAAAACCGCGTTGTCCTAGCGGTCTGCGCCGGATTTCAAATTCTAGGTAATTCATATTTTGCTAATGGAGTTAAGCAAGTTGGACTAGGTGTGATCGACATGGAAACACTTCCTGGGTCTTCACGATTTGTAGGGGATATCAAAGTTCATTCTGATTTACTGAATATTGAATTAACGGGATTTGAAAATCATGGGGGCCAGACAAATCTTGCGCATGGAATTACACCACTGGGACGTGTAATTACAGGCCACGGAAATGGGGCTGGTGGAGTTGATGGGGCAGTAGTAGGAAATATATTTGGTACATATTTACATGGAGCTGTACTCGCGCGTAATCCAGAATTTGCCGATTTATTGCTTGAACGTGCGCTTGGAAATGAACTTCCACGCGTGAATGATCCGCTTGCAGATGAATATGCCAAATCTCGACGTTCAATTATTTAGTGGCTAACAGTGGTAATTTCATAAGTTACAATTGGGTATTACTTCATTTGAAGTAACCCCATAGAGGTTCATATAGTTTGAATCTCACTTGCGAGTCTTTTCTGGCTACACCAGTAATTGATCAATTTAGATCAAATCGAGACACGCTTGTATGTCTCGATTGGTAGTAGTTTCATGACGTTCAAATCTTTAGGTGTTCACCCTGCGCTGATTGCCGCGCTTACAGAAGAAGGCAAAACAACCCCATTCCCTATTCAAAAAGCGACTCTGCCTGAGGCAATTGCTGGACGCGATGTACTTGGTCGCGGACAGACTGGTTCTGGAAAGACGCTGGCATTTGGTTTAGCGATGATGACTCGTTTGGCCGGACAGAAAGCAAAACCTGGCCGCCCACTTGGTTTGGTCCTTGCTCCAACTCGCGAATTAGCTGTTCAAATCAGCGAAGTTATTGCGCCGTTGGCTCGTACCGTTGGATTGAATTCACAAGTCGTTGCTGGAGGAATGTCATACACAACTCAGCAAGCAGCACTTAAGCGCGGAGTACCAATTATTGTTGCAACTCCTGGTCGCTTGGAAGATCTTCTTAAGAAAAAGTACATGGTTTTAGATGACGTCGAAATAACAGTCTTGGATGAAGCCGATCAGATGGCTGATATGGGCTTCTTGCCAATCGTTACTCAAATTTTGAATCTAACTTCTCCAAACGGACAGCGCTTATTGTTCTCAGCAACTTTGGACCGAGATGTCGACGCACTCGTACGCCGCTTCTTAAAAGATCCAGTTACGCACTCTTTGGAAAATGAGAAATCAACTGCAGGAAACATGGAGCACCACGTTCTAATTGTTGACCAAATTCATCGCGACACAATTCTGCAACAAATCGCAGCACGTGAGGGTCGCACTATTATGTTTGTAAAGACAAAGCATGGCGCCGATAAGCTGGCAGATAAGCTTCGCCAACAAGGCGTTGCTGCATCCGTTTTACATGGTGGTAAAACACAGAGCCAACGCACACGCGTTCTTGAAGGCTTTAAACTTGGACATTCAACTGCGCTGATTGCAACAGATGTTGCAGCCCGCGGAATCCATGTGGATGACGTTTCATTAGTCGTTCACGTTGATCCTCCACAAGACCATAAAGATTATTTGCACCGCGCTGGACGTACAGCTCGTGCAGGCGCAACTGGAACAGTTGTTTCAATTGGTACACACAAGCAGAAAAAAGGCATCTTTGGCCTTGCAATTCGCGCGGGTGTTAAATTGAAGGAATCTTTTGTACATCCCATGCACGATGATCTCGTTGCGATTACTGGTGCTCAAGAGCCATCAGGTATTCCTGTAATCGTTTCTGAACCAGCTCCTCGACGCAATGAACGCGGTGGAAATTCACGTGGTGGCCGTTCTGGCGGATCTAGTGAGCGCCCTCGTTCTTCCCAACAGCAGCGCCCTGGTGATTTTCCAAAGCGCGATCGTGGACCCAAGCGTGAATTCGATGGACCGGCTAAGAGTGAATATCCGAAGAAGGAGTATCCAAAGCGTGACCGCGATGGAGGATTTACTTCACGTTCTGATCGCCCAGCACGCCCTGATCGGGAAGCGCCAAAGCGAGAATTCGAGAAGAAGGATTACTCAAAACCTTTTGCTGAAAAAAAGAAATTCGAGCCTAAGAAATTTGAAAAGCCAGTTGCCGCAAAGCCTGCCTTTAAAAAAGAAGAACGCGTATACAAACCTTTAGTTGAAAAGCGAGAAGTTTTGCGCATTGTCGATGAGACTGAGCAGAAGCGTCGCGATCGCGTTAACAAGCCAAAGTTTGTAAAGCGTGAAGATAAATTCAATGTAAAGCCCGGTTCTAAACCTGGAAGCAAGCCCGGAAGTAAGCCCGGAAGTAAGCCCGGCACACAAAAACTTTCTACAGCTAAATCGGCTTCAAAGAAATCTCGCGATAATGATCGCGCAGAGCGTTTTGCAAAGACTGTCGGTGATTCATCGAAAAAGAGTGCTTC
>CAILYP010000227.1:0-4938 GCA_903838475.1 uncultured Actinomycetes bacterium
GCTGCATAACCTAGAACCGCATTCGTTGGACTTGAATATTGAGTGGAAACAGTAAATGAAGTATTAGGAACTATCGAATCTACTATCGCATTGGCAGCGTTGTATTTTGAGAATCCAGTAACACTTACGATATCTCCAATTAAAATGCCAGCTGTGTTTGTTGTCGCATAAGTAATTGAGTGAGCTGCCGCATTCACAGTTGCTGATGTGACGGTTGCAACATTGACGCTCTTGAGCGAATCATGAGTTCCATAAGCTGCAATAAAGTTTGAGATTGATTCTGGATGGCGAAGATTTAGTAGGTAATCGCTCCATGACTTATATGCAGGAAGTGATGCAGTCTGGGAACGGAATTGATTGAATGTTGGTAGACCAGTGTCGCGGCCACGGGTAATGTTTAGTGAAGCAAGATCTAGTGGCAGGCCAAGTAGGTTGTTACGAACTGCGTCAGTAACAAATTCATCGATTTCATTTCCACGCTGTGAGGACATACCTTGCGCAATTGCGGCAGCAGAAGATCCTGGTGTGTAGGTATAACCCGCGGTTCCTGGATCGCTGATCGTGACAGTTGCATAGTTGGTGGTACATGTTGCTACCACTGCTGGATCGCTACAGGCTTTCTTTGATGCTGATGTTGTTGGTGAAGGTGCAGTAAAGGCTGTTGCCGTAGCACCGCCGGCGGCATACCGTGTCGAAATTTTGAAGGTTGAGCCAGAAACTGAAGCAACAACACCATCTGTAATATTGAAGGCAGGAACATCCATATTTGTTATGGAAACAATCTGACCCGCAACAGGTACTGGTTCGCCAGCCTGCAAGGTGTAAGTAATCGAAGGTGAGGTGTAGCTTGCTGAATTAATAATTGCTGGGCGCGCTAGACGTGCCTGTGCAGGATTAGTGAAGGCTGTCAGCAGAGAAACATCCTGGTTATTGTTTGGATCATAGAAAGTTCCGGGATTTGAACGCGCGATTGTTTCGTTAAGCATTGAGTGACCTACGCGGTAAACAGCGCTTGCAAATTCGGCGGTGATATCAGGATTCTTTGTTGGATCGTATTGAACGAAAACAGGAAGTCCTGGTGAAATTCGACGAATGAATTCGTCATAAACCATGTGCTGGTATTCCATTTCCATCACAAAACGTGCTGCCTGATAGAGACGCTCGCCGTTCCATTCGTTGCGGAAATCTAAAGTAACTTCTGGATCGTTGGTTAGTAAGTTAGAGATATCACTGACCAATAGGTTGTGCTCGGAGTGGAAGGTGTAATGGATTGCAGAAAGCCCAATATTTTCATTTACGCGACCATCTCCAGCAATGAAGTGAGCATTTAAAGTCTCATCATCGTAAGTTCCCCCTGCGCATACGCGGGCAGGAGCTGCTTGCGCGGAGTTCATAATCGAATCTGCATCGGGAGTGAGGCGTGTTCCGTCGGAACAGAATGGAACCGCAGCAGCGGTTGTGTCATTTAGGAAAGTATGACCAGATGCCACCGCAACCCAGCCACCTGCAAGAGTGGTTGAGATTGGCGTTGCACTAGAACCTTCTTGCCACTTGTACTGGCTAGTTCCACTATTCATAAAGAGCATCATTGGATAACCAGTTGGCCCTGGAATAAATTTTCCGTATTGATCGGTTGCGATAACCGGGATACTTCTAACATCGTAATCGGTTAAATTGAATCCAAGTAGGCGTGCTTGTGCCTTAATTATCTGCCAAGTTGGCAGACCACCATTTGAACTGTCGCTTACTGCGCCAGTTGCCTGATTTAGGGTGCCACCAATTGTTGGATTTGCATCCCAGTCTGGTGGAAGAACTTTTCCAGCAAATGCGACGTCGTTTCCTTCAACAAGTCGGCCAGTGGAAGTTATCTTTGTCTTTGCGCCAGTGAAATCAAAGTTATATTCGCGCAAGAAGAAGTTTTGTGATGGATGTGAACCATATGTTTGCGATTGATCAACGTATGGTGTTGTCTCGTTCATACTATTACCGGTTGTATCTGCACCTCGAGTTAGAACCATGAAGTTCGGCGCCGTTGGTGAGTTAACATAAAGTGGATCGCCTTGTTGAAGTGGAATCAAGACTGAGGCACCGGCTTTTGGAATTAAATCCAGGCCGTGATCGTAAAATTGACCAAAGAGGGTGAACCAAGAGTTATATCCTGCTGAAACGTTGTAGTCGGCAGTGATATTTGGAATTTGAAGAACGCTAGTTACGGCGCCTGAAGTTGCATTTATTGAATTCTCGGTCGAGTAGGAAGGGGAGCTATAAATAATTGAGGCAGCTTCATATGCTGCAGCGACCGCGGCTGGGTTTGCGGTAGTTTGATCTGAAATCAAGTTGCTAATGATGCGAGGAGTCGGGTCAATAACGTTGTTCGTTGGAACCTGGTAGGCCTTTTGGGCATCACTTAACGCGTATGGGGTTGACGGGGTATTTGTTGCTGGCGCAATTCGTGGGAATTGTTGATCTGCAGCTCCCCAAAGTGCGGTATCAGTCGCAGTTGAGCCTGGTTCGGCTTTAACAGCCGTGATGTTGTTGCATTGGCCATCGACTTGTCGCAGGCCAAGTGGATCGACCTGAGTCCAAGTGTATGCGTTCGAAAGTCCAGTCAATCCAAATGTTGGAGTGGCCGCAGTGAGAACATCATCCGCGCTCAAGCATCGATTTGTTGAAGTTACGTCGTAAGGATAAATCAAAGTTCCGGTTGCGGTATTTGGGGAGAGTGAAGGCGCTGCTGTTCTTGCAGAATGGGCTTCGCTCATTTTAATGTTATCGAGAATAATTCTTAAATCATTTAAACTTACATTCAAATGGCCCGTTGGCATGACATATGGTTCAGAGCGCGAAGACCAAAGCTGGAAAATTCCAACACGACTCTGTCCGGCACCATCAAGGATTCTTACTGCCATATTTCCGATGGTTAAGCCAGCGGGAACAACAACTGAGTATGTGTTTGCAACGGCAGTCGCAGAAGCTAGTACAGGTGTGGTTTGATTTCCAAAATATACGTTGACTGGAGCTGTTAAACCGGCCATTGTAAAATTCAGAGTATCGCCAGTTATACCGGCTGCCATTAGTTCAGAAGTCGTTGGGTTAATCGTCGGAATAGTGTTTACAAATGTAATTGTTGGTATCGGATTTACCGTTAATTTGAATTTAGAATTCACAGTGGTCGGAATGAGCCCAAGTAACTTGTAAGGAGCACTAATTGTAAAAGTAAAAGGCGAACCCACAAAAGTGTTAGGGGTTCCTGAAATTGAGGCAGTGGTTTTATCTGCGGTGAAAGTTAATCCGATTGATGCAGGGTTTGGCGATACGGTAAAAGCACTAGTGAGAGCGCCACCTGTATTTGTTGTTACAACAGGCAAGATTGGGTTACCAATTGTTATTGTTTGGTTTGAATTGCTCAAGGTAATTGCAGGACGTTTTGGAATTGTGATCGCAGCATTGGCTGGTGATTGATAGCCAAAGACAACTTGAGAAATAAGTACAGTTGTCATCGCAAATGAAATAGCTTTGCCTATGCGCATTTCCTACCCCTCGTAGTACGTATGTACAATCCAATTTCATTGGAATTTGATAAGTCATAGGTTAAGCGAAGACGGGCGATAAGCGAGGGTGATACGCCCTTTTGATGAGTGATAACCGAATGAATTCTTGCTAATTCTGCGCCTAAATCCGAGGTAAATCCGACTAAATTGAAAGGGGCTCTAGAATATCTCGGTGGCAACAAACCGATCGAAAAGCTCCTCCGCTCATCTCACCCTGGCCAATAATCTTGCAGCCTGGGCAAGTGAGAATGGGGTCAGTGATGATCCCTACGTCAGCAACTTAATTTTGGATCTCGAAGAGCGTAAAAACCTTGCAATGTGGGCTTCGTTAAATCCGCTGGAATATCTCCCCCGGGCCGAGCTTTCGAATAACGAAAAACTTGCGAGATACGGCTCGTTAATCTCATCTTTCCGAAATGTTTTGGTCTTTGCACCAGTGGCTCTGACCTGGATTGCGATCAGCAAGGCCACAACCTCTTTTGCCAAGTACATCTCCCACAACTCAAATGTCGTCACGAATTTCCTAGATTTCTGGCAGAACGGCTATGGGGTCTTGCCCACATTTTGGCGGATTGGAGAAGTTGCGCTGGCAGATTTCTTATTAATAGTTCTAATAATTGTATTGACACTAGCGGCTTCCATTATTGAAGAACGAGTGCAACGAACTCGCCAGAAGCGAGATCTGATTACGGAGAATCAACGCCAAGGTATGGCACTTGAAATTTCAACTTATCTATTTGATAAGCAGTTTGTGACAAATGTGACTATGAATCAAGGTCTTGCCACTGCAGTAAGGGACCTGGTGAAATCTACCCAAATCTTGAACCAGACCACCAAGGAACTCAATAAAACAGTTAAGGCGGTACCTTCAAACCGGGAAATCTTGGTCGAGCTGCGCAAAATTAAAAGCAAATTCATGACGGGCTTCTAAATCTGTGAAGCGGACGAATCTTAGAAAAGCACCGGAAGACACACTTAAATTAGCCGGTTGGATGTATGCCGACATGTTGTTGGGGCTGATGGTAATTTTCCTAGCAACCGTCTCATTTCTTCCAACGACAGTTCAGGTTGCTGGAAGATCTGTGACAGCTCCTACAAAACAGATTGACCGTGGTTACAACTATTACCAGGGCTATTCGATTGTAACCAGCAGTTTTAGCGAGACAAATATTAGAGCTCAGGTAGCAGCGTTCAAGAAAGCTCAGCGTATTCCAGATGATTCCGAAATTATCTTTGCTCAACTCCTTGGCGGGTATGACGCCAAGTATGAGAGTCCAGACTTTGGTCGAAACCGAGCCCTGATTTATAGCTACAACTTAGGTAAAAATCTTCCTGATCTATTTGCAAATTCCGCGATGGATGTTGGAAGCAGTTCAGCGCTTAACAC
>CAILYP010000228.1:0-12354 GCA_903838475.1 uncultured Actinomycetes bacterium
AGAACTGGATTGAAATGATTGCAAGTCCTTCTCTAAAATTTGAATCGCCCAGAATTTGCCCATGTCAGCGCGAACACGTGATATCTGGCCAGATGCAAACCGCTTCTTAAATCTTTTTGAGGATCTGGCTGAGCCAGTCAGAACTGTTACCAAACGATAACCTGGGATTGATTCAATTTCATACCAAGGTTCACTTAATGGAATTGGTGAAACTTTCGCTCGCACAGTTCCAATAGAATCCTTATACAAACTGGTGTCTGGCTGTTGTGGAATAAATTTGAAATCATCTGCAACAGGATTTATTTTGGTACCGTCTGCCAAGGTAATTCCTGAGATTGAATCTATTTTCACTTTATATGTGGCCCGCTGAATACCGTTACCAAAAATGAGTTTGGAAGTTGCTCTGTTTAATAAATAGAGAATTACTATTGGAAATCCAATTCCAAACAGGAATAATAAAATTTTTGCGATTCCTCTTCCAACTCTGATTATTGTTGTTTCAAAATCGATTGGAGCATTAAGTGAAATTACGTTTGAGTTTCCATTCGCCTTAAACTTCAAGGGTATTTCTGCGATCACTTTGGAATCTGCATTTTTTGAATTTTTAGCTTGAATTTTGACGTGTTTTACTTCTCCCTGGTTAACTGAAACACACTTCGTGGCATCAAGGTCAGAAACATCCCACACATATGTTGAAGAGCGATCAATAGTGTCGCGCTTTATTGCGATGCCATAAGGGTTAGATTCTGAATTGGAAGCCGTGAGGCACATTTCACCGTTTCCAGATTTCGGTCCGTAAACAGTAATTTCACCCTTTGCAATTCCTTTGGGTCCGTTAAGTGGGCTCAGTAAAATTGGTGAGTCAATTGTTGGATAATTTGATGGAAGAAGTACTGTTAAAAACTTGGAAATGCTCACATCTGAAAGTGGGCGACCGCTCATCGTACTAATTTTTAAGGTGACTCGAATTTCAAGATTTGTTTGGTTTGAAGTCAAATTAAAGGGCGCCGAGAATTGACCCTTATCATCAATCTTGACGCCGCTAATTCCTATTGCGTCTCCAGTTGAAGTTACTTGTTCAATCCGAAAATCATGAGTCCGGTAATCCTTAAGATTTACCTCTTCACTTTTACCTTCAACCACGACCTTGCCCGAAATATAGGTTTTCGAACCGCCAATATACTGGCCAGGATCTAATTCAATTCCGAGGCCGCTATAGAGCAATAAGCGATTAACGACAGCCTGATCTTTATCAAATCCAAACTCCCACTTGCCCAGTTCCAAATAATTTCCAGTTACAGTAATTTGTTGGACGCCGTCGCGATTTTGAATGTCTAGATCGGTACTTCCCGAGTTATAAGAAACGCCTTTTGGTGAAACTAAATTCCAGCTCTTTGAAGTCGTTAAGATCTGGAATTTTCGGACTCCCTTTTCTATAACGATGTTGGTTGGATTTCCGGGTGGCAAATCTGACGGAGTTCCGCCATGGGTTTGGCCGCTCAACACTAAGAACTGCAACGCAAGTTCGATTGGATCCTTCGCAATTAGAAGCGCACCAGCCGAATAGTTAGGAAGTACCGGCCCGCCGCAGGTTGTTGCCGGCTGTCCAGGCAGAGTGGAACCACTTCCTTCAACCAATGGTCGCATCAGGGCCATACCGCGATCATTTTGGCCGTAATAAGTCGGGTTATTTTTATAAATATTTTGCAGCGCTTTTATATTATCGAGCAAAACCCCAAATACTGAAACATTCGACTTTCGAAAGTTTTCAAAAGTTTGATCGCACAATGTACCTGCCGCAATATCAACTGCCCCCTGATCAATTTCACCGGCGGACCCTTTTTTGGCTAGCCAAATTCCACCATCTGTAAGCCAAATAAGTGCCTGGCAACCATGAGAAATTTCCTTCTGCTTCTGAAGGAGGTTGCCGGCTTCTTTTAGACCAACTAACCAATTGGTTTCGTTTTGGGTATTTCTAGACTTCACCTGGCTAGCTAGTGACGCGGATTCTGCATTAATCGTGGAAGAATTAACTGGAGTAAAACCTTTCCATGGGTCGAAAGTAGACCCAAAGAACCCAACTGCATAGTTAACTTCAATTTTTGAATCAAAGCCACCTAATTCGCGCAGACTTGTTGCCAAAATATCGGCTCGAGCGCTTTCGGGATCTGTCAGCGGTAAAGAGTTCGACTGATCTATCAGGTAGTACACATCTAATTTTTGCTTTGTACTAATACAACGAGTAAGGTCGTTGAACGCCCTGGTTCCATTCTGAGACAAACCTTGAGTGCCTGAATTGTCAGCATAAGATGGTGAAAAGCCCAAGGAAAGTGCAGAAAAAAATACGAGTGCTGCGGTTATAGTTGGAACGATTTTTCTCATGAAGACATCCATGGAAAAGTCTGTGCGAGCCAGGCAGAAATGTGATCAGCTAACCCGCTGATATGTGGGTAGGAAAGTAAAATTGCTATTCCGGTCAAAATTCTCAAGATTTGACCATAATTTTGATTTGGAACAAACCAATCGCCTTTTGAAGTTTTAGTTCGCTGAATGAAGTTATCAAACCCTAAACATAAAATCACAATGAACGGGGCCAACAAATATCCGCAAGCGCTTAGTAAAAGTGAGGAGTGTCGGTTAAGAACCCAGATAACAACGCTAACTAATATGGCTGTAACCGCAAGTACTACTGGCCAGATACTGGCCTTCTCAATATCTTCTGCTACAAATTTTTTGTTCGGCAACTTGGGCACGCCGCCAGGTAAACCTGATTCCCGTGGTCCGTTGAAAGATGGAATCGGTGGGAAATTTCCTGGCCCAGATGGTGGTGGGGGTGGTGGCAGATTAGCCATCAGTAAACCCCCATTTGTTTTGAAAACGCTAAATTGTATACAGAGAGTCTAGCGGTGGCCCGATAATTAGGAAAGGGGCCTTATTTCTGTAATTTATAGCCGGTTGGGCATTTCGGTGAAGCCGCAGTTACGAATCGATGGGAGTTGCCCTTCAGGCAAATAATAGTTTTCACTTGCTTTGCGGGGGGTGAGATAGTTTTTTTCTTTTGGCTAGATCCAGCCGCGGCCGGCTTCGTCGACGCTACAGGGGTGATAGGTGCGATATTTACCTCGAGTAATGAAGCACTGGTTACCTGTGCAGAATTTAGCTGTTGAATACCCTTGCTTATCGAGAGCGTGACGATTGCTTTTTGCCCGGGTGTTAATCCAGAAACTGTAACAAGCCCACCACTTGACATACTTATCTGCCCGCCATCAACTTGAACTTGGTAACTGTAGAAAGGATTGTAATCGGAGATCTGAAAACTAAAACCATCGCCAACCTGATTTGGATCATTGGTCTGTAAATTTAGCCCTTTTGTGGGCCAAGTTGAAACATTGATACTTGCGGTGGTCGCATTTTGACCTTGAAGTTGAGAGATAACATTTACATTTACATTTTGACCCGGTTGCAAATTTGTCACAGTGACAAGCCCACTGTTATCAATAGTCGCAACGCCAAGACTGGAGTTCACCGACCAATTAAACAGAGAATCGTAATTTGCGACTTGAAATTTCACACTCATAAGGTTTATTTCTGGTTCACTGAAAGCAGGCTTCAAATTCAACGCAGCTGGATTGGTGTAAGCGTAAAAGTCAGTCTGACCAATCAACTGACCATTATGTAAATCTGATACGTTCACACGTGCCACCTGAGTTGCGGTTAACCCAGAAATCGTAATAACTCCGGTATTTTTATCAATAGTTGCATTTCCTGTAGAACTCTTAACAGCCCAATCAAAATAACTATCAAAGTTAGTCACGGGTACAGTGACTGATTGACTAGAGGGTGTCAATTTGCCTATTGATGGAATTAGATTGAGGGGTGGGGGCTGTGAAGTTTGTGTGTAGTTTGCTTGGAGTGTTATATAACCGAGCTTTGACATGTTAATTGTGATCGTCGCTGATTGACCTCGCTTCAAATTCCAAACGGTCAATAGTCCTGTGCTGCTTAAGGTCACATCGCCGGCCGTCGAGGACCACTGCCAAATAACAGCTGGATCGTAATTTGTTATTTGAGCCGTAAATCCACCAGCCGATTGGGAACTCAAAACAATATTCGGAGCATAATTCCAGGGAAGCCCCATCACGTCACCAGTAATGACAGATTTTACTGTTGTGTAACCACTCTTAGAAGTCGTCACAGTTAAATTATTTGAAAATCCAGCAAATGCACCCGTCACCGTAATCTGATGATTGCCGTCAAAATACGCTTGACCAGTTGCAGCAGTAAATGTCCATTGATACGAAGGGTCGTAATTAACCAATATCACGGTGAAACCGCCTGGCTGCGGCACCCAATTTGCTAAGAAAGCTTTGAGACCCGGCAAATCTTCGGCATGAGCAATTCCGGCATTAGTCACTGCGCCGAATAAAATTGAAAGGATTAGTCCAATCTTAAGAATAATATTATTTTGCTTCGTCATAATTCCTAGAGACCTGGCAACTTTGCTCCGCAAATTGAAGAAATCTTTTGGTAATCAGATTGAGCCTGGCTTGCCGCTGACGCATAGTCACTTCCAAAACTCGCAGCATCTGATAAATTATTATTTGCCCAGTCGGCTGCAAGACCAGCAATGTTTGATAAATCAGTTGCAGCCTTTGCCATTACAGAAGTTACAGATCCATGATCATTACTCGCATCTGAAACTAGAGAACTTGCGACATTGTTCGCGGAATCTGCCCAACTTAGAATTATTTTCGTGTGGCTTGCATCATTTTTACCTGTCGGAATACTGGTTAACAATTTCCTGAATTTCAATAAATCTGAAACAGTTACTTTGCTGATTGCACAATTATCAATTTTTGGGGCAGCAGTCTTTGTCGCTTTAGGGGATAAAGTTGGCATCGGTGTTGAATCTGATGATGGCACGTCCTGTGGTGGCGGAGTTGAAGAATTCGATGAATCTGTCCCAGAAGAATTTACATTTGCCAGAAATGCCGCATTTTCTGAACGATTATTAGAGCCAACAATTATCGAGACAATCAAGAAAAGCCCAACACCTATTCCCCATTTTAGAGTTTTATTATTTTTCTTTACACCAACTGCCGTTAGAGTAACTTCTTGATCTTGTTCAGAATTCGATCTCGGAAGTCCACAACTGCCGCAAAATTTATCTTCTTCTATTAAGGAACTACCACAACTCCCACATATTTCCAGATCACCATCATCAGAAAAATTCGACATGTGATCCTCCTATTCAACCTATCTAATTATTCGCAATAATCTTTTGCTTTAGCGCAGCAAATTCTTCGTCATCTATAAGGCCATTCTGGAATAACTCAGTCGCCTCTCTAATTTCACGGGTAATTTTAGACTCTGGTTCCGACTCTGAGAGTGTATATGGATTTTTAATATGAGGCGTAATTGGGGGTTCATTTGCAACAGATAGGCGGGGCGTAGCCTCATTAAGAACATCAGTCTTTGCAATTAAATCAACTAGCCGATTGCGCTTGCCGGACTTAAATATCCAAAGCGCATCTACGATGGGGAGTAAATAGCACAGTAGTAAGCATATGTAGGCATAACTTTTGAAAGTGAATACCCCTGAAGTTGTTCCATAAGCTGCATACCAAGGTCCATTAAGATTTGAAAATTGGAATCCTAAAATTCCTGAATCTCCTTGCCAGTAATGGATTGCATCAATTACATAAAAAAATATAAATAAAAGGAGAGGAATTCCAATTAAAACCAAATATTGACGAAAGAGCATTTGCCACCAACGAACTCGCTGTCCGGTAGATTTTCTATATACCCGCAATTTCACAACTTGCTTACCAGGAGTTTGGCCCCGCCCCCAAACTATAAGACTCCAAATAAACCAACCAATTCCCAAAGTAAAAAATGCCAGCACGCCATCTAAGATCGCAGCGGCTAGGCGATGTCGTGGATTAGCTTTTGGAAATGGGTAAGTAATTTCGCTCATGCCTAATCATTATTCAAAACAAAGAAACTATCAAGTAACCCATTCAAAACTTCCGTTTTTCAACTGGGGTGACCGATTAGGTACTAGAAATACTGCGACGCATAGCCTTAATTGAAGAGCGCGTATGGAGAAAGGGTGAACAATTGGCTGTATGGAAACCCTAACTTTTTGGGTGAGAAGTCACCGGAAATTTATTTGGCTAATTTCAAGTGGGTTCATTTTAGGCGTAGGTCTACTATTTATCTCAGGTCTCCTAAACTTCGGAAATTCAACGTCCAACTTGAAAACTCCGTCGCCTTCAACAGATTTGCAAAAAGCATTGCCCTTGGCCACCGAACCGGTAAATGTGAATATGCCGGCAAGGAATGTTTACACCTTGGTATGTGAGACAACAGATCAAAAACCTACCGAATTTTTTATAGCTTGTGCTGACGGTAATACTGGGTTAACGAAGATTAAATGGAAAACTTGGACCGCTCTTTCTGCAACTGGCAGCGGAAAATATTTTTCAAATGATTGCAAACCAGATTGTGCTAACGGGTATTTTCATTATGCGCCTGTGGGCATTTCGATCGATCGCCCAGTCGAAATAAAAAGTCGAATTTTCTTAACTAGAGTTACGTACCGAGAGATCGATTCAAATGGAAATAAGGTTGCTGATGGACCTAATGGAAGTTGGGATGCGCTCGCGCAATACCAAGAAATGCAGGGCCCGAAACTCGATTAAGTATTTATCTGAATTTTAGTTTTTACTCAATAAGTTTGTGTTTTGCCGCTTCGAATTCTGATTTTGAAAGTATTCCCTGATCAAATAAATCTTTGAGTTTCAACAACTCATCTGCCATCCCAGAACTATTTGAGGAAGCTTTCGAAACTTTTACGCTTGGTAGAATTCCTGTAACGGCATCATGAAACTTATTAGATAGTGCAGATTTTTCACCCCAAGAACCCAGTTGATTGCCGCCAAAAGGATTACCATTTTTTGCAATTGAACCACCTACAACTAGTTTGGATCCATTACCGCTTGAAAATACCGTTGCGGTTAAATCTTGACCACCCCACGTCTTCATACTTCTTCCTGTATTGAAACTAATGGAAAAACCTGCTGAATCCGAAAATAGTACTGTGTAACCCATTTCACCAACGGCTCGACGGCAAGCTTCAAAAACCTTTTCCGGACTCGCATCATATTCGCGGTCAATTGTTTTACCGGCCATACTATTTTCCTCTCTAGATACTTAATGAATTTGAACAGTACTATACAAAAAAAGCGTTATCTAGGTTTAAATACAATTTATTTGCGACAAAACCATGTCAATTTAGCTACTACATCCAAAAACCAACACCAAATGAAGTGGTGTAGCCACCAGATGACTGAAAGGAGTCCCCTTGAGTTAAGGTTACAAATTCTGAAAGTCGATCTAAAGTTTTTCCATGAATCGGGCGATTCTTGTTCATCTCGGCTTCATTCTTGCCCAAGTAAAGCCACCTTGTGAACTGCGTGTATTGGGTTGTCACGAAGGTTAAAGTCCAAAAGTTCATAGTTTTTGATGAAATGCCTTGATACTCAGTGTGGACTTCAGAACCAACTGCAACTGAACTTATTTGATTGATAGGAATGCAGCCAAATTCACCGGCTCCCCAACCGGACTTCTTCTCTGGGACAAAAAGTATGTGGTTGTCAGTGACAATAATTTCGTCTGTTTTCGCCCCTACGGTTGCGGTTTGACTGAAAAAATTAAGGAGGTATTTTTCCTCAAGCACCGCAGGTGCGGTTTGACGAAGATAATCTACGACTTCGCTACGGGAGGCGTAGGCTTTTTCAACTGTCAACTTCGATTGACTTGGCGCCGAATTTGAAGCGGTTTGAAAAAATTTGTTAGGCAAGAGAATAAATTCGATGTAATCGCTAAGCGCCATTGATAGAACATTATGGTCGGCGCCCTTATTTTTTAGACCACCAATAAATTGTTTTGACATGAATGTAATCCACTCATTGCGACAAACTTTCACATCTTCTATGTCATCCAACATCATTTTCGTAGCATTGCAGTATGAAACCGAGCGGTCATAGTGATATTGCTGGTCATCTGATGCTTGGGCAGGCTTGGAAGCAGATTCATTTAACCAATCTTCATTCTGTGGAATCCGAACGATGCTTGCCGCCGGGGTTTTCTTGCTTGCCTCTCGTATTTTGTCGCTAATTTCCTGTGCGGTGGTCTTATTTGCGATTACACTCTTCCAAGAACGAGCCTCTTCAAATCTATTTCCTGGAATAAAAAACTTTTCGATCAACGTGGTAACTAATTCATCCGTATCTTGCTTTTCTTTTAATTCAACATATTGATCAACAACTTTATCTTCCGCTTCAAAACTCATGGGAAAATTCTAATAATTTCGGTGAAATCTGTAAATGGCCCCCAAGCATGGATTGAAAGTGCGGCAAAGGAGATCAGAAGTTTTGACAAGTTAGATGGGTGATCTGGTAATACCCACCCGATTCGGTAAAGTCCATTTCTAGTACTGCGGTTTGCCCCCGCCCCAAAGATCCAAGTGAATCATTTGAAAATCCAGTTACATTGCTATTGGCATCTAGATTATTTGCCTCAGCGTAAATTCCGTTGAGACAATCTGAATTGGCATGAACTTGAATTCTCACGCAACCATAATCTGCATAACCTTGGCAATTTCCTCCCGCCTTTCGCCAATCAAGTTGCGAACCATCAGGAGATGAGTTCCATGGCTCTTCTATTTTCAAGGCACTCGTGGTTGGAATGGGGGACTTAAATCCGGAAATAACTGGAGTAACGGAAACGCGAATAGTCCGTCCCGCGGTGGCATCAATAGAATATGAAGTTTCGGTAACTTTTTCACTGCCAGAACCAGATCCCACCCACTGAACTAGATAGTACGAAGGTTTGGCACCAGCGGTTCCCTGTTCCCACGTTACGTCTACCGAGGTGCCACTTCCCTGTTCGAGTGATAAATGCGTAACTCCTGACGGTCCTTGCATTGAAATCTGATCCGAACTATCCGGACCAACACCAATTTCATTAGTTAAATGTACTGAAATTTCAACTATGCCAGACGTCATTCCGGGAGTCCGAATAGCGTATGAACCAGATTCAGTTCCTTTACCCAGGTACGAACCTTTTGCGCTTCCCTTCCAAGAAACTTCAAATGAATTTGTAGCTTTGAATTCACTTGAATCCTTAAAAGTCACTACTACTTGATTGCCAACTTGAGTTAATTTCAAGCCTTCTACGGAGTTAGGTGCAGTTGTCGGTTTTGGTGCTGGCTTTGGAATTGATGAAGAGCACCCAGAAATCAACAATGAGAAGGCGATAGCCACCGCCAAGTAGATAGTGCTTCGCCTCATTCGGCCTCCCTAATGGAGAATGTTTACGGCTCGAGCTATGACTAGCCCAACTGTCAACAAGGAAGTTAGTGATTGTACAAACATTAACATCTTGGCCCATCTCGTCAATGGAAGGGCGTCGGTTGGGCTAAATGCGGCAGCATTGGTAAAAGAAACGTATAGATAATCGAAGTAATTTGGGAACCAATGGGTTGGTGCATATTGCTCATCGCTCATTTGTGGGAACAGAAAGTCTGGATGTTCGCTTATCGCTTCAGCCCGTGCGCCTGGACCACCGCGGTCTAAGTCCCAATACCAAAGGCTAAAAATTACAATATTTGCTAACCATATAGACGAACCAGAAAGTAGAAGCTTTGATGGGCTGCTAATTCCCGCATTAATTAAGGCATGTATTAACTTGAACGCCGCAACTGTATTAAATACCGTCATAAACCCTGTTACCACAAAGCCCAGGATCCGAGTTGGCAGATGGTGTCTATGGATTTTTTTCGGACTGGAAACAATGAGCCCGACTAAAAGTGCAAGTTCTATCCCTGCGATTGCTTTCCCGTAACCAACTGTAAATTCCGCTGGCAAAAAATATTGAAGCACGATCACGATAAGTACTACAAAGGAAACTGGCCACCTGTACTCACCGGGGTGAGGTTTATGCCAATGTGGCTTTATTGATGACATCGAAAGGGAGTTGCTTAAGACCCTAGTGGATTTGATCCGTAGGAATTCGATCCGCGAGTGCCCTCAGTGCAGGCCCAAACTAGAAGCAAAATTGCACCAATAATGGGAACGAGTGCTATCCAGTACCAGCCACCACTTCGATTAATGTCATGTAGGCGTCGCACAAAAACCGCGATGCCAGGCAAGGTAAGTGCGAGGATAGCCAGAATATAAATTATGTAGCCACTTCCCACTAACGCATCAACTACTGCGGCACCAATAGCGACGAGGGCAGCAAAAAGGGTCCAGAACCAATATTCAGATCGAGATGCCCTTCCTTCGAATGTTGCATACTTCTTAAATCCTGAATTAATTGCTTGTGAGAAATTCACTTCAACTTACCTGCTTTCTTTTCGATTTCACGATCTCTTCTTAACTCTTTCTCGATTGAAAGGTCAACTGCTTCGCGCTTGTCGGCGATAAAATCCATAACTGCGAATAAGACGCCAGATGCTACGAAGGTTAGGTGGATTATGATGCGCCATTTTGTTCCACTGCTCACTCCATCAGATGCATTCATGAAGTCTCTGAGGAGTTCAATGACAGAAATTGCAACTAATGAACCTATTAATTTTATCTTCAAGCCGGAATAGTCAACACGGCCCATCCAATGTGGCCTATCTTCAGAATCTTCTGCGACACCTATGCGTGAAACAAAGTTTTCATATCCAGCGAAGATCATGATTATTAGTAAATTGCCGAGCAGCGCCATATCTAGGAGACCAAGAATCCCGAGTTCAATACCGTGAGTATCGTCGCTCATAAATTTTGATGCGACATCATAAAAATCCTGACAAAACTTAGCCAGAAGTAAAACTAGGCTTAAAACCAAGCCAAAGTAAAAAGGAGCCAATAACCAGCGACTGGCAAAGAGAGCTTTTTCGATTGCAGTCTCGAACCGCTCAAGAGGCCTGCCACTGTCGTAATTTGTTGCCATTTTGCGCTCCTCAGTTGTGTAGATACGAGAATTATGATTACCTGCCGACCCATATGCAAGACATTTTTGGTTAATTCTTTGTGCTTTCTCTGAATATTGACCCCTCTAAGACTCTCCGAAAGTCACTATACGAGCCAACAATAACCGCGAAGAGACTTCTCAAGAGAGAGCCAATCTCTTAAGGTTTGCCCATGAATAGATCCATTTGGCATCACCACCCACATGTTCGATCCGGCGATGAGTTATCGTTTGGTGAACGTGCTGCAGACTTAATGCGTAACGGAATGGGTTCATGGGCATTCGTAATTAGTGCGTTGATTTTTCTTTCAGTCTGGATGTTATACAACGGTCGAAATGGGTTCGATCCATATCCGTTTATATTGCTCAACCTAGTGCTCTCTTGTCTTGCTGCCATGCAAGGTGCAATTCTTTTAATTGCCGCAAAGCGAGCGGATCAAATCTCGAGCGAATTAGCTAAACACACTTTTGAGGTTGATCAGGAAAATCTTTCTATAACAAAGGAAATCGCGCAACTGACTAGACAAATAGATGAATTGACCGCTGCAATTCACGATCACCTAAGCAAAAGTTAATCGAAATCGAATTATGAGCGATCAAATGAAATGGGAACATGGCAACACCTGGTATCGCGTAATTGGCGATCTCCACAATGGGAAGACCCCTGTGCTTGTGCTGCATGGTGGCCCTGGTGCCGGACATAACTATGTAATTCCTATCGCAGAGATGATCGCGCAATCTGGTCGCGCTGCGGTTCTCTACGATCAAATTGGGTGTGGAAATTCAACCCACCTGGCGAGTGCTCCTAAAGAATTCTGGACCCCTGAACTATTTATGCAAGAGCTCGTATTGCTGACGCAACATCTAGGGATTGCAGATAACTTTGCCATTGTTGGGCAATCATGGGGTGGCATGCTTGGAATGCAATTTGCGATTTCACGGCCAAAAGGATTGAAGGCACTTGTTGTTGCTGATTCACCAGCAAGCATGGAGGTCTGGGTAACCGAGGCGAATAAGTTGCGGGCACAACTACCGGCTGATGTTGAAGCAACGCTTATCAAGCACGAAGCTGATGGAACTACAGATAGCCCTGCTTATGAAGCAGCTGTTAATATTTTCTATGACCGTCATCTTTGTCGGATTCCTCAACCACAATGTCTAATAGATAGCTTTGCTCAACTTGCCGCAGAACCAACCGTTTATCACACCATGAATGGACCAAGTGAGTTCCATGTGATTGGTTCTCTCAAGCAATGGGATATCCGGCCAGAACTTGGCAAGATAAACGTGCCAACACTTCTTGTGTCGGGTCAATACGATGAGGCAACA
>CAILYP010000229.1:0-7589 GCA_903838475.1 uncultured Actinomycetes bacterium
GGAGTTGGCGGGGAGGAGCCAGTAGTGGCCGTCCTTTTTGGAGAATGTTTTGACGGTTGCTTCGCCATCAATCATGGCTGCAACGATCTCGCCTTTTTCGGCGTTCTTTTGTTGGCGAATGACAACGAAGTCGCCGTCGCAAATGGCGGCATCGATCATGGAATCGCCCTTTACTTTGAGCATGTAGATATCGCCTTTGCCGACTAGGGATTCGGGAAGGGTGTGGACTTCTTCAATGTTCTGGTCTGCAGTGATGGGGATACCGGCAGCGATTTGGCCAACGAGTGGGACGTTTCTTGATTTCTCGGCTTGTTGTCTTGGCTCATCTCCTGGCAAGTTAACTTGGAGGGTTCGTCCTTTTACATCCTTTTTAAGGAAGCCTTTTTCCTCGAGCGCCTTGAGCTGGTAGGAGACGGAGGCGGGGGAGGCGAGGCCTGCTAATTCGCCAATTTCACGCATGGATGGGGGGAAACCGTTGGTTTCGATGGAATCTTTGATGGCCAGGAGGATCTTGATCTGGCGGGGAGTGAGTCCATTGGAATCGGCTGGGCCGTCGGGGAGCTCGGAGATGTTCTTGCTTGCTGGCTTGCTTGCTGGCTTGTTTGTGCTCATGGGATAAGGGTAGGGGAAGTTTGGGAATTTGTCGAACATTTGTTCGCATTTGTCAGTGGAGTCGGGTATAGTTTCTTTTCGTACAGATGTTCGAATCCCCTCGAATATCGGTGGTAGTAAAGGAAGTGGCTTAAATGGCACTAACAAATCGCGGTAAGAATGTGGTTCGCGGATTTGCTGTTGCATCGCTATTAGTAGTGATTGGCGCTGGTTTTAGCGCTGTTGGGTCTAGTGCATCTGAAAAGGTTGTGCCGGCTGCATCTGTGGCTTCTGGAGATTATGTGCGCGTGGTCGTTGCACCGGGAGAGACCCTGTGGAGCGTGGCTGCTCTTGTGGCTGGATCTTCCGATGTGGCAACTGTGGTCGATGAGATTGTCTCGATCAACCACCTTTCATCCTCAGCTGTATCAGCTGGAACTCGCTTGTTGGTCCCCGTTAAGTAAGGGCTAGTCCTCACCCCACCTCTTTTTACTAGCGGGGGCTGAGAGTACGTTCTCGTTGAAGTCTGGGCATCGGCGCTCGGACTAAAAAGGAGCGGAAATGACGGATTATGTTGCACCTGGATTACCAGGAAGCAAAGCAACCTTTAAAGCACGTTATGACCATTGGATTGGTGGGGAGTACGTAAAGCCAAGCTCGGGTCAGTATTTTGAAAATGTAACTCCAGTAACCGGAAAAGTATTTTGTGAAGTTGCACGTGGGAATGCAGCAGATATCGATTTAGCTTTGGATGCAGCGCATAAAGCTGCGCCTGCTTGGGGCAAGACATCTGCAACTGAGCGCGCAATTATCTTGAACAAAATCGCCGATGTAATGGAAGCCAATCTCGAAGCAATCGCGGTTGCTGAAACTTGGGATAACGGCAAGCCAATTCGCGAAACAATTAATGCCGATATCCCATTGGCAATTGATCACTTCCGATATTTCGCAGGATGCATTCGCGCGCAAGAGGGATCATCTACTCAACTTGATAATGACACAGTTGCATATCACTTCCATGAGCCTCTAGGTGTTGTTGGACAGATCATTCCGTGGAACTTCCCAATCTTGATGGCAGTTTGGAAATTGGCACCTGCGCTCGCTGCAGGTAACTGCGTTGTTTTGAAGCCAGCAGAACAGACTCCTGTGTCAATCTTGTTTTTGATGGAATTGATCGCACACCTTTTGCCAGCAGGTGTTCTCAATGTCGTTAATGGATTTGGTGTTGAAGCCGGAAAGCCTCTTGCCTCATCTCCTCGTATAGCAAAGATCGCGTTTACCGGCGAAACAACAACCGGTCGTTTGATCATGCAATATGCAGCAGAGAACATCATTCCGGTCACTTTGGAGCTTGGTGGAAAGTCACCAAATATCTTCTTCAATGACGTTGCCGATAAGAACGATGCGTTCTACGACAAAGCCTTGGAAGGCTTTACTTTGTTTGCTTTAAACCAAGGTGAAGTTTGTACATGCCCTTCACGTGGCCTGATCGAAGCTGGCATATATGACAAATTCCTCGGAGATGTCACAGCCCGCACGAAGGCAATCGTTCAGGGACACCCATTGGATCTCTCGACAATGATTGGTGCGCAGGCATCAAATGATCAACTCGAAAAGATTCTTTCCTACTTCGAAATTGGCGAAAAGGAAGGTGCAAAGGTAATTACTGGAGGTGCTCGCGCTGATCTCGGCGGTGAACTTTCCGGTGGTTACTATGTAACCCCAACCATCTTTGAAGGTAATAACAAGATGCGGATTTTCCAGGAAGAAATCTTTGGACCTGTTGTCTCCGTGACAAAGTTCGATGGATTTGACCAGGCTATGGAAATTGCAAATGACACTTTGTATGGCCTTGGCGCTGGTGTGTGGAGTCGTAACGGAAACGTTGCATACCGCGCAGGACGTGAAATCAAAGCTG
Source organism: uncultured Actinomycetes bacterium (assembly GCA_903838475.1). Taxonomy (GTDB): domain Bacteria; phylum Actinomycetota; class Actinomycetes; order Nanopelagicales; family Nanopelagicaceae; genus PALSA-747. The sequence continues at coordinate 2,510 of CAILYP010000229.1, forward strand.
GCCGTGTCTGGACAAACTGCTATCACGCATATCCTGCAGGAGCAGCGTTCGGTGGCTATAAGGCATCAGGTATCGGCCGTGAAAACCACGCGATGATGCTTGATCATTATCAGCAGACAAAGAATCTTCTTGTTTCTTATAGCGAGAACAAGCTCGGATTCTTTTAAGCCGGCTAAACTACAAATATGGAAATTCCATTACGCGTTGAGTTAACAGAATCGGCTTGTGAGTTATTACGCAAGTTGTATTTAATTCACGGCCCAATGATGTTTCATCAATCGGGCGGATGTTGTGATGGATCTTCCCCAATGTGTTATCCAGCTGGTGAGTTTCGCGTAGGCGGACAAGATGTAAAGCTGGGAGATTTGAAAGTGGCTGGCATTCAGGAAGAAATAGGTTTCTGGATGTCAGCTTCTCAATTTGAATATTGGAAACATACGCATTTAACTGTTGATGTAGTGGCAGGACGCGGTGGCGGATTCTCTTTGGAGTCACCTGAAGGAAAGCGCTTCTTGATTCGTTCGCGTTTATTTACCGATTCCGAGTGGGAAATCCTGGAGGATCATCCAGTTCCGACCGGGGCTAGCGCTTAGGCTTAATTCCCCCATTTCTTCCCAGTTCTTTTGATTTAGAGGCCCGTCAGTTACCGGTCAGGTGCCTGTCAGTGGCCACCTGCATACTTGACATAGTCGAGGCCAGTTCTGGGCACGGCGTGTCGGGGGCAAACTCTCCACTAGGGGTGTAGAGTTACCACAACATCTAGGGGCTTCCTCAAGAAATTCGCCCATATGGTGTGGTTTTAAGGCTCATACACGCTACAGTTCCGTTCTTGCTTTAACCCCTGGCAAGCACATATTTACCACTCGTTCACTATCTATTTGTTTTGATTTAGGAAGGCCCGACTCATGAATTGCCCATTCTGCAGACACGATGACTCTAGAGTCGTTGATTCGCGTCCTACAGAAGATGGCTCTCTGATTCGTCGTCGCCGTGAATGTTTGGAATGTGGGCGTCGCTTCACGACCTCAGAGACATCCGTTCTCTTGGTCATCAAGCGTTCAGGTGCGACTGAACCATTTAGTCGCGAGAAGGTCATTTCAGGCGTCCGTAAGGCATGCCAAGGTCGTCCAGTTAATGATGATGATTATGCGTTGCTCTCGCAGCGCGTAGAAGAAGCACTTCGTCTTGATGGATCGGCTGAGGTTGAAGCACAACAAGTTGGAATGGCAATTCTTGCGCCACTCCGTGAATTAGATGAGGTGGCTTACCTGCGTTATGCGTCGGTATACCGTAACTTTGCCTCACTCGAAGATTTCGAAGGTGAGATCGCACTTCTCCGCGCTGCTCCTTCAAAAGTTGGAAATCAAGTAACTAATCAAGTAACTAATCAAGTAATTAATCAAGAAAAAGTTCAAATAAACGATCAAGCTTTACAAACCACTCACAAGTAAGAATCTGGAGAAACACACGCATGTCTATCGTCAATAAGCCAGCCGCAACTTCCGCAACTAAAGGGAAGGTGCTGGGCAAGGGTCTAACAATTGACCGCATCTATACAACAGCTGGCAAACATCCTTATGACGAAGTCACATGGGAACGCCGCGATGTTGTCCAGACAAACTGGAAGAGCGGGGAAGTTATCTTTGAACAAAAGGGCGTTGAGTACCCTGATTTCTGGAGCGTTAATGCTTCGACAATCGTCACAACTAAATACTTCCGTGGCGCAGTTGGACAAGAGAACCGTGAGTGGTCTCTTAAGCAGGTAATTGATCGTGTTGTTCTTACATATACAAAGGCTGGAAAAGAGTACGGATACTTCGCTAGCGATGCTGATGCAGAAGTTTTCGAACATGAATTGACATGGATGCTTATGCACCAGGTCTTCTCATTTAACTCACCTGTCTGGTTTAACGTTGGTACTACTGCTCCTCAGCAAGTATCAGCATGTTTCATCTTGTCAGTAGATGACACGATGGATTCAATTCTTAACTGGTACCGCGAAGAAGGAATGATCTTCAAGGGCGGATCAGGAGCAGGACTTAACCTTTCACGTATTCGTTCAGCAAAAGAACTTTTGAAGTCTGGTGGAACTGCATCTGGACCTGTTTCATTTATGCGCGGTGCTGACGCGTCCGCAGGAACAATCAAGTCAGGTGGCGCAACTCGTCGCGCAGCCAAGATGGTTGTTTTGGATGTCGATCATCCAGATATCGAAGAGTTCATTGAGACAAAGGTTCGCGAAGAAGACAAGATTCGTGCGTTGCGCGATGCTGGCTTTGATATGGATCTTGGCGGCAAGGACATCATCTCTGTTCAATATCAGAACGCCAATAACTCAGTTCGCGTAAGCGATAAGTTCATGAAGGCTTATGAGAATGGCGAGCAGTTTGGTCTTGTGGCTCGTGCCTCAGGTGAAGTTATTGAATCTGTTGATGCTAAGGCTTTGTTCCGCAAGCTTGCAGAAGCTGCGTGGGCATGTGCTGATCCAGGCATCCAATATGACGACACCATCAATGATTGGCACACCAACCCAGAGACAGGTCGCATTAATGCGTCTAACCCTTGCTCTGAGTACATGTCACTCGATAACTCATCATGTAACTTGGCTTCACTTAACTTGATGAAGTTCCTTAAGGCAGATGGTTCATTTGATGTTAAGAACTTTGTCAAAGCAACTGAATTGATCATCACTTCGATGGATATCTCAATCTGCTTCGCAGATTTCCCAACTGAAGCAATTGGTCGCACAACGGTTGACTATCGCCAGCTAGGAATTGGATATGCAAACCTCGGAGCACTTCTTATGGCTTCAGGTCTTGCTTATGATTCAGATGGCGGACGCGCACTTGCTGGAGCGATCACATCGCTGATGACAGGTACTTCATACCGTCGCTCAGCTGAACTTGCAGGAATCGTTGGCGCGTACAACGGCTTTGCACGTAACTCAGCAGGACACACACGCGTTATGCGCAAGCACCAAGCTGCAACACATGCGGCAAAGGCGCAGACAACTCTTGACTCTGATGTTTGGTCAGAAGCTAAGAAGGAGTGGGATAAGGGAATTGAAATCGGCGAGAAGAACGGCTGGCGTAACGCGCAAGCATCAGTTCTTGCTCCAACCGGAACAATCGGCTTGATGATGGATTGCGATACAACAGGTATCGAGCCAGATCTTGCTCTTGTGAAGTTCAAGAAGCTTGTCGGCGGCGGATCAATGCAGATTGTTAACCAGACAATCCCAATGGCACTTCGCAAGCTCGGCTATGCAGAAGAGACTGTTGAAGCAATCGTTGAATACATCGCAGCAAACGGAAACGTTGTTGATGCTCCTGGTCTTAAGACCGAGCACTATGACATCTTTGATTGCGCAATGGGAGCTCGTTCAATCTCAGCAATGGGTCACGTGAAGATGATGGCAGCATGTCAATCATTCCTATCAGGTGCGATTTCAAAGACTGTTAACTTGCCTGCCGATGCTTCTGTTGAAGAAATCGAAGAGGTTTACTACGAAGGTTGGAAGCTTGGCCTTAAGGCACTTGCTGTCTACCGCGATAACTGCAAAGTTGGACAACCTTTGTCAGAAGGTAAAGGCGCCAACAAGGGAACTGATTCAAATGCAGCAGCAGCTGATTCAACCCATCCAGTAGCAACACGTAAGCGTCTTCCAAAGTCACGTCCTTCACGCACAACATCATTTAGTGTTGGTGGCGCAGAGGGTTACATGACAGCTGGAACATACGCAGATGGCGCACTAGGTGAAGTTTTCTTGAAGCTTGGTAAGCAAGGTTCAACTCTTGCCGGTGTTATGGATGCATTCTCCATCGCGATCTCAATCGGATTGCAATACGGAGTGCCGCTAGAAACTTTCGTCGAGAAGTTCTCAAACCTTCGCTTCGAGCCAGCAGGTATGACTGATGATGCAGATATCCGCATGGCGCAATCCATGATGGATTACATCTTCCGTCGCCTAGCACTTGATTACCTTCCATATGAGTCACGTTCAGCAATGGGCTTGTACACAGCAACAGAGCGCCAACGCGCTTTAGATACTGGTGAATACACACCTGATGAGAACACATCAATGGCTCCAGTAGCAGCAGCTCCTAAGGTTGTTGATACCCCAAAAGCTCCAGCTGCTCGTGCGGCGGCTCCTGCGGCTGTAAAAATTGAGGCAGCACCAGCTGCTAACAATTCAACAGCTGGCGTTGGATCATCGATGGAACTCTTTGAAAAGATGAGTGGCGTTAAGTCAGATGCACCTCTTTGCATGACCTGCGGAGTGAAGATGCGTATGGCTGGTTCATGTTTCGTCTGCGAAGGTTGTGGCAACACATCTGGATGTTCATGATCTAAATAGTTATAAAAAGGCCCTAGAGAAATCTGGGGCCTTTTTTAATTTGAAGGTTTGGATGTTGGAGAAGCCAACGGACTCGTTGCGGCTGGAGTTGCGGCTGGCGTTGCAGTTGGAGTTGGGTCTATACAAGTGGCCAGACCATATGAAGTGATTGCATCTAGCTCTTTTGTTGCAGCGCTAGGTGAAACCAACTTTGGCGCACCTGTTAGCGGGTCAATACGCATCGGCGTAAAAGTGCTTGTCGCAACTTTGCCAGCACTAGTAATTTGCAGAGTTAAGACACCCGTACGACCGGCATCACCTCGTGCGACGTAAAAGGTTAAATTGCCTAGCGAATATGCAACGGTTGACCCGTTCTCAGAGACGATTGCTTGCTGGAAATGAGGATGACTTCCAATAATGGCTGTTGCGCCAGCTTTAAACCAGAGCGCCGCTGATCTCTTTTCGACATTTCTTGCACAGTGCGTTTTTTCAACGCCCCAATGGACCATGACAATCACAATCGGAGTAATCGCCTTTGCAGCAGCAATTGCGGCAAGTACCCCCTTTTGGTCCCAGTTACTTGTGACACCAGGAGTCTTGTATGTGGCAACGCTAATTTTTCCACCGTTTACATTTCCAACTCCGATGAAGGCCACTTTGATTCCGCGGATAGTAAAAATACGAGGAGCCCATGCGCTCGTGTAATTAGCGCCACCACCTATCGAGATCAGCTTTGCTTCTTGA
>CAILYP010000230.1:0-3386 GCA_903838475.1 uncultured Actinomycetes bacterium
CCTGCTCGAGTGAGTTTGGAGATAATGTCAGGAACGAGGGCCACGCGGTTTTCACCGGGGCGGGTTTCCTTTGGGACTGATATGCGCACGCGCAAACGCTACTTGTCTGAGCTCGCTATGTCTAAGTGGCGGCCACTATTTAACGATTAAATTGCTGTGAATATTGCCCTCTTGGGTGAATAACGAGAGTGCTGGCCGCTTAAACCAGTAAACCATTAAACCATTAAACCTAGGCGTACTTATAAACCTAGGCGTACTTAAAGTCTGCCCGTTAGATCCCCGCGAACTAAATGGTAGAGAGCGGCTTGAATCGTTGTGCGCCGGTGATAGGCCTCGCGCCAGATAACTGAACGGTTGCCATCAATAACCGCTTCGGCAACCTCTTCACCTCGGTGGGCTGGCAAGCAATGCATGAAGATTGCATCGCTGGCGGTGAGTGCCATCAAATTTTCGGTGACTGCAAATGGCGAAAGCGCCTGCAACTTCTCATTGCGCTCGCTCTCTGGATCGCCCATCGACATCCAGACATCGGTATAAATAACTGAGGCCTCTTTAGCCGCAGCTTCGGGGTCGTGAGTAACTTCTACGGTAGCGCCGGTTGTTGCCGCAATCGCTCGAGCTTTAGCAACTGCATCTGAATTCGGTGCCCATTTTCCAGATGGCGTGGCTGCAACTACATGCGCGCCAAGGATTGCGCCCATGGTGAGCCATGCATGCGCCATATTGTTTCCATCACCAACATATGTAAATTTACGTCCCGCAATATCTTTTCCAAATACCTCGCGAATAGTTGCCCAATCTGCAAGTAATTGAGTTGGATGATCATCATCTGTTAAGCCGTTTAAAACAGGAATCGTCGCCCATTGGCCAAGTTCATCAACATCAGATTGTTTGAAAGTTCGCACAATAAGCGCTGACGCAAATCCACTAATTATTCGGGCTGTGTCGGCGATAGTTTCGCCGCGGCCGATTTGTAAGTCATCCTCGCGCAAGAACATTGGGGTTCCACCCAGGTGCGCCACAGCAGTTTCAGATGCTAGGCGTGTCCGCGTTGATGGCTTGGTCATATAAATTGCCACTGTGCGATTCGCCAAAGTATCGGCGGCGCGAAGTGGGGACTTGGCAAAGTCTGCGGCAGTGTCGAGCAATAGATCGACATCAGCACGACTTAAGTCGGCGGTCCTGAGCAAGTCCTTCATTGACGCAGTTTAATCCATCCGGCAGATAAGATTGCCCGCATGGGATTGTTTTCACGTATTGGCTCAGACTTACTGGAACGAGCGGAAGAACTGACGCATGAAGATGGGGACCACGAACGCTTCTCGCATTATGTGCTGAAAGAAAAAATAACTGAATCAGCTGTAACTGGCAAGGCAGTACGTGCCCTGTGTGGCAAAAAATGGGTCCCAAACCGCGACCCCGAGAAATTTCCTATATGCCCAATGTGCAAAGAGATTCATGCTGGGCTGAAGAAAAAGGATCAATGAAGAAAGAGCGCTACAAGCTGTCGCGTGGCTTTAGAAATTTCCCAGCAAATAACCCAGCAAAAATCCGAGCTTTTATCTTCTCTTTCACACTGATTCCGGCATCTGTTGCAGCATCTATTGCAGTATCTGTTCTTCTTTCTGGCGCTGTTTCTACTTTCGCCATTGATCATGCATATGCCGATAATCCACCTCGTAAAATATTGACTGGTTGGATTCCTTATTATCGAACCTATCCATCCGTTGGTAAACAAAACGGTGGATTAGATAGCGCATTGGCAAGTGCTGACTTAATTAGTGAAGTAATGCCATTTTGGTATTCACTGGACAGCGCAATTAAAATTACAGATCTTTATACCCCAGCTAATCCGAGTAATCCAATTAGCGATACCTTAAATAAACTGCGCTCGGCTGGCTATAAAATTATTCCAACAATTACGGATTCGACAGCGTCAAAAGATCCAAAGACGGGCAAAACCCAAACAATGGTTCTTTCCAATCTCATGGCTGATTCTGCCGGGCGTGACGTTCTTGTAAGCACAATTACGAATTTTGTTGTATCGAATAATTATGATGGTATCGATTTAGATTTTGAAAATTTTGCATACGTTGATGGAACTGCGTCATGGCCAACAACTCAAATTAGATTTGTGGCATTCATGAAATCCCTTGCGGCTTCCTTGCATGCTCAAGGAAAATTGCTTTCACTCACAACTCCACCATCATTTGGATTGGATAGTGGCAAGAAAGGCTATTGGGTTTATTCATGGCCTGATCTTGGCGCGGTTATTGATCGTCTACGAATAATGACGTATGACTATTCCACCTCTTCACCTGGCCCAATTGGACCAATAACGTGGGTGGAGCAAGCAGTGCAATATGCGGTATCTGTAATGCCTGCATCAAAAGTATTTGTGGGATTGCCTGGTTATGGTCGTGATTGGGTAACCGGTGTCCAAGGTGTTTGCCCTTCACTTCCGATTAATTATCTAACCGCAGTAAAGACAACGGCTTCAGCCGGAACATTTGTTATGAGAGATGCGGCTGCACTGGCAAGCACCTACGCTGCGACGCCGCAGTATCAAGCAAAATATGGTGAAACTACTTTTACATATCAAAAAGTTTATAACGGCACGACTCCCGACGGGCAACTGACTCAATGCACCGCAACTCGCCAAGTTTGGTATCAAGATGCACAGGGTTATGCCCTGCGGGCAAATCTCGTCGCTAAATATCGAATCGGGGGATTAACTCAGTGGACACTTGGAATGGAAGATCCAGCGGCAATAGATGCAATTCGTGTTGTAGCAAAGTCGATTGCCCCAGATGTAGTTTTGGCTAATTTACTCTCAGACATTTCAGCTGTTAGTTATGGTGGAATCGCCAATATAAGTGGAACATTTTCGCTGCCGGATAAAAGCCCATTAGCTGCGTTACCCGTACGAATAGAAATAAAGACTGGCTCAACAGACTGGTCTTCAATTTATACTGGAGTTACGAGTAGTACTGGTGTTCTTTCCATACCTATTGTTATCGGAGAAAATACTAAAGTTCGAATGATTTCAGATGGAACATGGGAGCGCGGGGAAGGCCGAAGTTCAGAGCTTTTACTGCAGAGCGGTCGTAAATTTGCTTGGTTAAGTGCACCAACTTCAGTTAAGCGGGGAGTAGCCTTCCAATTAACAGGAAGAGTTTCACCGCTTAGTCCTGGCTTAACGCTTTCACTTACGGATGGCGATAAGTTCAAACAATCAGTAATGGTTGACGAAGCCGGAAATTTCTCGAGTACAGTCACCGAAGCGCTACCAGGTCTATACAATTTTCAAGTTAGTAGCGTCAGTGATGACAAGTATCTTGCCTCGTCAAGTAGCCTTGTTACCGTTGTGGTTCGTTAGTTCTTGC
>CAILYP010000231.1:0-3221 GCA_903838475.1 uncultured Actinomycetes bacterium
ACTCGGGCTGGAGTGGATGAGAATTGGCTGATCGACCGAATGGTTCTTAATAAGCCCAAGAAGGCTATCCACTCGACTGAAGAATTACTAAAGACTGAAGTAGTTTTAGAAGTAAAAGGAATGACAGATCTTTTTGGGGCCTTTCAGGATGTCTCTTTTAGCCTTCACAAAGGCGAAATTGTTGGCTTGGCCGGACTTGCTGGAGCGGGACGCACTGAATTAGTAGAAGCAATCGTTGGCTTGCACCCACGCAAGGCCGGAGATGTCATTGTTGAAGGAGTGATAGTCAGTCATTCCACTCGCGCCACAATGAACGCTGGTGTTGTGCTGGTCCCAGATGATCGCCGCGCGAAATCGACAATTCGCGACATGTCTATCAGAGATAATCTCTTGTTATCTATTCATGGCCGACCACAGAAACAACGATCACGCCGCAAGGAAGAGAAAATTGTTGATGAATGGGTTTCTAAATTTAAAATTAAAATGTCTAATCCTTATGCGCCAATTAGTTCTCTTTCGGGTGGCAACCAACAGAAAGTTGTTATTGCTCGTTGCCTGGAGACAAACCCAAAGGTTTTAATTCTCGATGAGGCGACACGCGGAATAGACTTAGGTGCAAAAGCCGAGATTTATCAAATTCTACGAGACCTTGCGAGTAAGGGATTAGCGATTCTCGTGGTTTCATCTGAACTTTCTGAGATTTTTGAAATTTCAGATCGAGTCCTGGTGATGCATGCCGGTGACTTAACTGCAAACCTAGCCCGAAAAGACATTAGTGAATCTGATGTTGTTTCCGCCGCGACTGGAGTAAGAACGTGAAACGAGTATTTAAACTTCCAAGCTTGAGCTCAATGCCGCCATGGTTTGGCTTGCTCGTTCTTGAAGTCGTGCTGATAATCGGTATGAGCATCATTCAGCCAGCCTTTATCTCTGGCTCTAACCTCAGCAACATTATTCGTTCGGCTGCGATTCCAATAGTTTTAGGTATTGGAATGACTTTTACAATATTAACTGCAGGTATCGATTTATCGGTGGGTAGTGCTCTTGCATTTACTGGAATTTTGCTCTCGGGCTTCATTACTCATATGCCACGTTTTGCTGCGGTACTTCTTACGGTTGTCATCGTGACTGCTGTTGTAGGAGGCATTAACGGAATTCTGATCGGAAAAATTGGCCTTAATTCATTTGTTATTACCTTGGGAACGTTGGGAATTTTCCGCGGCATCTCTTATCTTGTTACAAATGGAACTACTCGGACGATCGATACCGGCACTCTGATCAACACTTTAGGTGATGGCAACTGGGGCCCTATTCCAGGTCCTGCGGTTGTAGTCATAGTTGTTGCACTCTTGTCCGTGTGGGCACTTCGTTCGACCTACTTTGGTCGCGATGTGTATGCCGTAGGCGGAAATGAATTCGCCGCACGCCTTGCAGGCGTTTTCACCTCGCGTGTAAAACTAACGGTTTATTTTATTTCTGCAGCTTTGGCAGCACTTGCCGGAATCATGCAAGTTGGACGCCTGCAATCGGCAGCACCAACAGCTGGAGCTGGAATTGAACTTACTGTCGTAGCAGGCGTTCTGCTCGGCGGTACTCGCCTAAGCGGTGGCGTAGGAAGTATTACAGGAACAGTCATCGGGCTGCTCTTCCTACAAACCGTATCGAATTCCCTGACCATTCAGGGGGTCTCCTCATACTGGCAACAAGTCGTAACCGGTGTGTTATTAGGAGCAGCAGTTCTCTTCGATCGTATACAGGTCTCGTATGCGAGCAGAAGAAAATATCGAGAGGAAAGCAATGTCACTAAAGAATAAACTGGTAAAGGTTGTCCCCTTACTTGCAGTTGCTGCTCTTTTAGCAACAGGCTCAGTACCTGCTAAAGCAGCTGCTTCAAAAGGACTAGTTGGATTTAGCTATCCAATTCAAGCCAACACTTATTTGAGCGCAATCGGCCAAGCGGCTGAAAAAGTTCTAACTAAAAACGGATACACAATGCTTGGTATCGATGCACAGCTCGATGGAAACAAGCAGATTTCCGATGTTGAAACAATGATCACTAAGGGTGTCAAAGCCATGATCATCTATCCACTTGATTCAAAGGGCCTTAAGCCATCACTTGATAAGGCTGCAGCTGCTGGAATTAAAGTTATTACAATGAACTACAGCACCGATGATTCACGCGCTGCTCCACCATCACCAGCACTTGCTCAGGTTCAAGATGCATTTACAAGCAAGAACCTCGCGAGAGATCGCGTTGCTTACTTGCAGAAGGTTCTTCCAAATGGCGGAAACGTTCTCTATGTTGGTCTTGGCTTCCCAGTTGCTGCTCTCGAGAAGCATGCTGAATTGTTCAAGGCAGCACTTGCAAAGAGCTCAAAGTTCAAGTATCTCGGTCGCGTAGATAACCAGACCGATAACGCAGAAGGTGGCCGTCAAGCAGTTGACGCAGCACTCATCAAGTATCCAAAAATTGATGCAATCGTTGCTTACAACGATCCAACAGCTCTTGGTGCTTATTCATCAGTGAAGTCAGCTGGTAAAGCTGGAAAGATCAAGGTAATTGGTCTTCAGATGCAACCAGAAGCTGTAACTTCAATCAAGAACAACGAAATCAACGGTTCATGGGATTACAACCCAGTTCAATCTGGTATCTCACTTGCAACATTGACAGTTGATATCTTGAAGAATCACCCAAGCACAAGCTGGAGTAAGACAATCCAGACTCGCGCTGTTTTCTACGATAACTCAACGATCGCAAACTTTGTCCCATGGACAGATCGTTTGAAGGCAATTAAGTAAAAGTAATACTCAAATAAATAAGCCGGTGTGGATAATTTCCACACCGGCTTATTTACATTGAGCTGAGAAATTTTATTATTGGCGAAATTGCCCAAAATCTGGAGAGCGTTTTTCAGCGAATGCCTTTCCGCCTTCTTTTGATTCATCGGTCTGCGTGTATAGATCTAGCACATCAAAAGCTAAGGATTGAATACCGACAATATGATCCGTATCTGCATTAAATGAATGCTTCAAAGCTTTTAGGGCCGTAGGGGAGAGTGCGCAAACTTTTAGCGCCCATTCCATTGCCGCAGCCATAAGCTGATCTGGTTGAACAACTTTGTTTACTAATCCCCATCGTTCGGCAGTTTCGGCATCGTATTGTTCGCATAAAAACCAAATCTGACGAGCGCGTTTTTCTCCTACTACGCGAGCCAGATATG
>CAILYP010000232.1:0-3686 GCA_903838475.1 uncultured Actinomycetes bacterium
ACCGCATACGCGAATAGTGATTGAGGCCAATCCCTTAACTTCATATGTCTCGGTTTTTCGTGATGTCTTTGGAAATAACTACGTCGCATCCTTAAATAACTGGTTGATGATGGGCATTTCCTCACTCGTGATGTTCTGCTTGGGCTTTTATGTATTCCAACGCGCATGGCCAAGAGTGGTGGCGAAAATCTGATGAGTGAATTAATTGTTGATGTCCGAAATGCCACACTGGCTTATCGTCGCACTCGCCATCGTGTTTCATCGTTGAAGCAGACAGCAATCGAAACTATCAAGCGCCGCATGGCCTATGAACAGTTCTATGCACTTAATGGCGTCTCACTTCAGATAGAACGTGGTGAAACCGTAGCCGTGATTGGACGTAATGGCGCAGGTAAGTCCACTTTGCTAAAAGTGGTTGCACGCGTCTTGCCACCTACTTCTGGTCGGGTTATTGTGCGCGGATCTGTAGCCCCAATGATTGAACTAGGGGCTGGCTTTAACCCAGAACTTACGGGCGCTGAAAACATGTTGCTGTACGGAACACTTCTTGGACGCACTCCTAAAGAAATGCAGGCACGCATTGAAGCGATCGCTGATTGGGCTGGGCTCCGTGAGCATTTAGATATACCGGTTCGTGCTTATTCTTCAGGCATGGTTGCTCGCTTAGCTTTTGCTACCGCAACTGATAACACCCCAGATTTACTGCTCATCGATGAGGTTTTATCTGTGGGCGATGAAGATTTCCAAGAGCGTTCAAAAGCCCGTACCGAGACTTTAATGAATAGTGGTTGCGCTGTTCTGCTTGTGACCCATGATTTAAATACGGTCCGCACGATGGCAACACGGGCTGTGTATTTGGATCACGGCGTGCCTAAAGCGATGGGTAAGCCTGAGGAAGTTATCGAGCAATATTTAGCCGATCTTCACAAGTAACCATGAAAGTTTTACATGTTATAGCTCGCATGAATGTAGGTGGGACTGCGCGTTATGTGGCTAAATTAGTTGAAAGTGATTCACATTCGCTTCTTGCGACCGGGTATGTACAGGGGTCTGAAGCTGAAGATGATTGCGTTACGAAGTTACCTGTGGTGCGGATTTCGCATATGGGGCGTGCGATAAATCCAGTGCAGGATCATTTAGCTTTTCGTGAGCTACGTAAGATTATTCGTGAAGCTAAGCCTGACATTGTTCATTCCCACACTTTTAAAGCAGGGCTACTTACGCGCTTAGTCGGCGGCTCTTTTAAGCGAGTGCATACTTTTCACGGACATTTATTTGATGATGCATCATTTTCTGCTTTGCAAAAAAGAGTCATCACTTTGGCTGAGCGATATTTAGCTGGCCGCACCGATGTTTTGATTTCAGTTGGCAAGCAAGTAGGAGTTGAATTACGGGAGGCAGGAGTAGGTAAATCTGCCAGATGGGTTTCGATTGCCCCCGGTGTAGATGCTTTGCCCCGAGTCGAGCGTTCGATTGCGCGAAGTGCGTTAGGCGTTTCTGATGATCGAGTTCTAGTTGGTTGGATGGCGCGGGTGACATCAGTAAAAAATCCAATGTTGATGCTCGAGATTGCAAAGAAGATGCCCGGTGTTTCATTTGTTGTTGCTGGCGGCGGAGATATGTTAGAAGTTATTCGTGCTTCTGCTCCTTCTAATGTTTCTGTTATCGGGTGGGCTGATGCATCGACTTTCTGGAGTGGTGTAGATATTGCGCTATCGACATCCGATAATGAGGGAATGCCAATCGCGTTGATTGAGGCGCAATTAGCTGGAGTACCAGTGGTGTGTTCGGATGTTGGATCCAATCGCGAAGTTGTTGAAAATGGTGTGACTGGATTTGTAGTGCAAAAGAGAGTGGATGACCTCGTTGCAGCTCTTGATAAGTTGGTTTTATCCGCTGATCTACGTCAGTCGTTTGGAAAAGCCGCCTCTGCTCGCTCCACCGTCGAGTTTGGAGTGCCAGCGATGCTCAGCAAGCATCACGAGATCTATAAAGGGCTTATTCCCTAATTCTGCTGTGCAAGGATGCATCTACAAGTATTCAGACCCGCCGTCCGGCTGGTTCTCACAAAGCTCTCAGGAATGAAGGGTTCGATAAGCGCATGTCATTGGGAAAGCGGTACAACGCAGATTGGGCCGCGATTGTTTTAGGTATAGGCCTTGGCTTGACCGCGGCCCTTTACGTTGAAAGCAGCTCCCATTCTGATTGGGCTTCCACTTACGCCATCACTATTTCCGTAAGCCGGATCTGCGCGCTTCTTGGTTCCTACCTTGCCATTGTTGGTTTAGTTCTCGTTTCGCGTATCGCATGGGTCGAGCGTTCAGTCGGTCACGATCGTTTAGTTATTTGGCATCGCAAACTTGGCCCTTGGGCAATGTACTTAATTACTTTTCATGTGCTTTTTGTTATCGCAGGGTATGCCGGTAACGACCGGGTCAAGCTAGGTGTCGAGCTGTGGCGAATGATTCGCCGCTACCCATGGATGCTTCCTGCATTTGTTGGGTTTATCTTTTTCGCTGCTGCCGGAGTTACTTCGTATAAAAAGGCACGCGCAAAAATGTCGTATGAGACATGGTGGACTGTGCACCTCTATACCTATTTAGCGATTGCACTTTCCTTTATGCACCAGGTGTTAACAGGTCCAATGTTTATTGGCCACCCATTAAATAAGTTCTATTGGGAATTTCTTTATATCGGAGCTGCCGCTGCAATTATTATTTGGCGAGCTGCTATTCCAACATTTAGATCACTTTCACACGGCTTGCATATTGAACAAGTTGTTGTTGAAGGTCCCGGTGTTGTCTCTGTCATTATGAAGGGCCGCGGGCTAGATAAGTTAGGCGCCCAAGGTGGTCAATTCTTTAGCTGGCGATTTATGACTAAAGGTCATTGGTGGATGGCCCATCCATATTCTCTTTCAGCTGCGCCAACAGCCAATTACATGCGCGTCACGATTAAAGGTTTGGGTGATCATTCAAAAGATATTAGCAATCTTCGCCCAGGTACACGAGTCTTTTTCGAAGGCCCATATGGAACTTTTGTGGCAAAAACATCAACACGTGGCCATGTTGTTTTGATTGGTGGTGGCGTTGGTATTACTCCACTTCGAGCACTTATGGAAGAACTCGATCCGACTAAGGTTGTGGATGTTATTTTTCGAGCCTCTCGTGATGAAGATTTGGTCTTACGCAAAGAACTTGATGCGTTGGCTGATGCCAGGGGAGCCCGGGTCCATTACCTGGTGGGATCGCGAAAACAGCACCCGATGACGGCAAAATACATCATGAAATTTGTGCCTGCCTTTAGGGATTCAGACGTATATGTATGCGGTCCAACGCCTTTAGTTGAAGCAGTCCACGATGCTGCCGTGTCATGTGGCATTCCAAAAGATAGAATTCATGATGAAGCGTTCGAGTTCCATAATGTTTAAAGATAGAGGGAGTGGTAGATGAAACGCGCACTATTAATCGCCGGTGGAACGATCGGTGGATTGGGAGTAGTTCTCTCGGTTACCCCTCCAAATTTTGGAACGAGTTCGGGTCTCGGCGGTGGAATAAAGACCAACGGTTCCACTGCGACGCCAACGACTTCACCAACTACTCCCGCAACTACCCCTGCAACAACTACACCAACCAATCAAGCAACGACTTCAGCAACCCCTACAGCCACACCCAAGACAACCAAGA
>CAILYP010000233.1:0-2260 GCA_903838475.1 uncultured Actinomycetes bacterium
CGTATCTGCAACATCGGTAGCTCCAGTAATTTCTGGGACCATCTTTGCAAATACTGCGCCAGTTGTTGGGGCAGGTGCTGTCATCGATGAAGGCTTTGCTTCACCTTTTGCGTGGGTGTCCTTATATGTAAATGCTACATATACCATTGCATCAGAAGTGGTTGTAAGAGTTGTGCTTCCAATGTGCAATTTCACAGTGGCATCTGGATATGCCGCATTGTTGTCATCGGTGACTTTGAATACCACGACTACCGATGAACCTGCAGGTGCGTATGCAAGCTTTCCATTAGTTCCAACGGCAGCTGAATTTGTTGCATCCAATACTGGAGTAACTAGCTTGATTGTTGGATGTGTTGCTGCTGGGACATAAGGCGTCTTTGGAATGTAATAGTGGAGTTCGGTTATTACTGAGTGATCTGGCTTTTCTCCAGCAATCTCAAGCAGCATTTGTGAATGCAAGTCATTGAGACCGTCTTCGCTGATTGATGGCTTAGCTGTCCATGAGTCTGGTTGTGGCTCACCCATGGGAGGTTGATCAAGATCTTTAACCGAGAAAGTTACATTTCCAAATGCATCAGTATTATGAAAAACAGTAGCTTGGTCGGCAGGTGGCTTGTCTACGCCTTTGGTTTTAACGTTGTCGACTGCCAAGATTGATGTTGATGTTGAATAACCTTTGTTAATGCGCAGCTTTACGCGCTGATTAACAAGTGGAGCGCCGTTTTTATCCGTTATGTGATACGTGAAATTAGATGTAGTCCCAACAGGAACAAAAGTGCGCTGGTAAAGAAGTCCATCTCCAAACCAACCATTTGCAACCCAACCATCAGCCATCTTCTGATTGATAGCTGCTTCACTCGTATTGGTTGCATCCAAGAATGGAGTCAAAAGAGTTGCATGAGCATCTGTAGGTGGCGTCGCTGCTGCAAACGCTGACGAAACCAGCGAAGCTGAAGCGGCAAAAACTAGTGCTCCAATAGCAAGAGCTGCTGTGCCACGATTTCTATATACCTTCATTGTTTCCCTTTCGATTTTTGGTTTTAAAATATTAACCTTTAACGGCGCCATCCATAACTCCAGTTACGAGCTTCTTTCCGACAAATATAAAGAGGATAAGCAGTGGGGCTGTTGCAAGGAATGCTCCGCCCATTTGCAGACCGTAGTCCAGTCCATACATTGGCTTAAGCTGCGTTAAGGCCACTTGCAAGGTGAAGTGTTTTGGACTTTGCAAAACGATTGTCGGCCACAAGTAATCATTCCAAGCCGCCAGGAATGCAAAGAGTCCGAGCACGAAACCACTTTGCCGGACAATTGGCAAAACTATCGAGAAGAAAATTCTAGGAACTGATGCGCCATCAATACTTGCAGCTTCAAGAAGCTCATTAGGAATTTGGGCATCAATAATTTGCCTCATCCAGAAAACTCCAAATGCCGTGACCAGGGCAGGCACAATGAGGCCAAGAAGTGAATCGATCATATGTAAGTTCTTGACCAACATAAACAAAGGAATGATTCCGAGCTGGCTTGGGAGCATCATGGTGCCGACCACGAACAAAATTAGCCCTTTGCGACCTTTGAAATCCAATTTAGCGAAGGCGAAGCCAGCAATTGCAGAGAAAACAACTTGGGCCAATGCAATCGAGATTCCGACAACAAATGTATTGAAAAGCGCGCGGCTGAAATAAACTCCTTGAGCGTTCATGACTTTGTGCGCGACCACCAAGAATCGACCACCGGGGATGAGTGAAGGTGGGCTCTTTGAAATTTCCGCGTTGGTGTTTGATGAAACTACGAACATCCAATAAAAAGGAAAGAAAGAGAGAAAGACAATTACTCCGAGAAGAAAATAGTTTCGCTTAGGAACGCGGCGCCAACGAGGCTGCTTTAATTTTGTAGCCATCAGCGAGTTCCATCATTTGAAATCTTGCGCGAGATAAAGAAGTTAACCGTCGAAATGATCAGCACGATAAATGTAATCATGATTCCGATGGCGGCCGCATAGCCATATTTATTATTCACGAACGCTTGGTTATAGAGGAAAAGCGTCAAGGTAAGGAATTGCTTGCTAGATCCACCATCTGCCGCCAATTGTTGCGGTTCGGCGAAGACTTGTAGACCACCAATAGTTCCCACGATCAGAACAAAGGTGATGGTGTTCTTGAGCTGTGGCAAAGTTACAAATCTGAATTGTTGGCGTTTAGTAGCGCCATCTACGGATGCAGATTCATAGAGTTCATTTGGAATAGCCAACATCGATGCC
>CAILYP010000234.1:0-39271 GCA_903838475.1 uncultured Actinomycetes bacterium
CGCCCGGTCCCATTCCGAACCCGGAAGCTAAGCCTCTCAGCGTCGATGGTACTGCAAGGGGGACCTTGTGGGAGAGTAGATCGCCGCCGGACTTCATTTATAAAGGCCTCAACGCCTCTGGTTCACGAAAGTGAAACTGGAATGTGTTGGGGCCTTTTTAATTTCTGCACCTGTATCAAACAGATCAGGAAAAAGATCAGCAAACAGATCAACAGGATAACTTCTCCACAGTTCTTTTCACTATCTCCTTTTATATTTCGAATCTGGCCAAAGATGTGCCACTAGTGAAACTAGCAAAACTAGCAAAACTAGTGAGGCCAATAAAAGGGGACGAGTTTGAAAAAGAAAAGTACGGAAATTGATGAAGTGAGGATCCCTCGTAATGAGGTTTTACTGTGTGGAAGAGTGAGTTCAACTGCCGTGATGAAGGAGCTTCCAAGCGGTGATGTAGTGGTCGAATTTCGAGTTGTCGTTGATCGCTTATCTTCTCGTGGAATGAAACGCGAAGTCGATTCTCTTGATATCGCAGCGTGGAGTGCATCTGCTCGCAGGAGCGCTTTGTCACTAAAAGTGGATCAGTGGATAGAAGTCACCGGTTCGGTACGACGAAGGTTTTGGCAGGCCCCCAGCGGACTTGCCAGTCGTTGGCAAGTGGAAGCTCACCGAATCCGAAAGTCTTGAAGGTTTTAAGCCCACATTTACTTATTTGATTGGATAACTTGGATAATCTAGGTCCATGGATATTGTTGAAATCAAGGCACGAATCTCGAGCATTCAAGAGCTACCTTTGGAAAGTCACGTCGCAGAATATGAAGTAATTCATGGAGCGCTAGAAGCCGCACTCTCTGAAGTGGAAGGTCTATAGAAATAGAGTGAAGACCCGATTAGATGCGGAGCTGGTTCGTAGAGGACTTGCTCGCTCTAGAGATCACGCCGCAGATCTCATAGAGGCACGAACCGTTTTGGTAACGGGAATCCCTGCTTCTAAGCCAGCGACTCAAGTTGATGCAGAGACGTCGATTACTTTGCAAGGCGAACGCGATGATTTTGTTTCTCGCGGCGGACATAAATTAGCGGGAGCTTTAGATTCTTTTCCTGAAATATCGGTGTTTGGTAAACGGGCGCTAGACGCAGGCGCATCCACAGGTGGTTTCACGGATGTTTTATTGAAACGAGATGTTGCGCAAGTGGTGGCGGTTGATGTGGGCTACGGACAATTGGCGTGGGAGTTACGCAGTGATGAAAGGGTCAAAATTCTTGATCGCACCAATGTTCGCCATCTTACAATTGAGCAAATTGGAGATCCTGTTGATCTAGTCGTCGCCGATCTCTCCTTTATATCTTTGACGCTTGTCTTACCAGCGCTTGTTTCAGTTTCAAAGAGCTCGGCTGACTTTCTCGTCATGGTGAAGCCGCAGTTTGAGGTTGGCCGTGAGAAGCTCGGTGCAGGTGGAGTTGTTCGCGATCCCGCTCTGAGGAAATCAGCTGTTAAAGATGTCGCCGACTCCGCATACGATATGGGACTGGGATGTAAAGGGGTAGTAGCTAGTTCGCTACCTGGGCCATCTGGAAATGTTGAGTATTTCTTGTGGTTGAAGCGCGGAAGTGAAGAGATTTCAGATGAAGCTCTCGATAAAGCAATTGAATTGGGGCCACAATGATGAGCACTAACCAACCAGGTAAAGTTTTGCTGGTCGTGCATCCCAGTCGCGAGGATGCGCAAGCCTACGCTCAAGATTTATCGGCTCTACTTGTTAAATCTGGTTATGTCGTCTCGACAGACGATGCAGAGGGCGCCGAAATAGCAATCGTTTTAGGAGGAGACGGAACAATTTTGCGCGCAGCGCAGCTTTGCAGAAATACAAACATCCCGATTCTTGGAGTCAACTTGGGAAGTGTTGGTTTCATGGCCGAAATTCAAAAACCAACTGTTGAATCAGTTCTTATAGCTATTCAAAAGAAGAACTATAAATCCGAGCCACGCCTGGTGGTTCATTTTTCGATTATTCGAGCAGGAACCGAACTCTCATCTGGTTGGGCGCTCAATGAAGTTGTCATCGAAGGTCTGCCCGGAGCAATGATTCAACTCTTTGTTCAAGTCGATGGTCGCCCGCTTTCTCGTTGGGGCTGTGATGGCGTAATTTGTTCCACTCCTACAGGTTCTACTGCATATGCTTTCTCCGCCGGCGGTCCAGTTGTATGGCCCGAAGTTCCAGCGCTAGTGTTATTGCCGATTGCCGCTCACGCGCTGTTTTCCAGGCCGATGGTCATCTCACCAGATTCAACGATTGCAATAGATGTTGAATCCGATGATGCCTTGCTCTCGGCTGATGGATTTAGAAGGACTGATTTGAAGGCTGGAGATCGAATCATTATTACTCGCGATCCAAACACCGTCTCTCTAGCCCACATAGAAGATTCACCCTTTACCGATCGACTCGTTGCAAAATTCAAGTTACCCGTTGAAGGTTGGCGTGGGGAGAAGTAAAAATACCCAATCGTCCCTAGATGAAATTGTCATCAAGGGCTTGGGCGTCATTGATAATGCAAGCATCTCTTTCTCGCCAGGTTTTACTGCTATCACCGGAGAGACAGGCGCAGGCAAGACCATGGTTCTCACAGCCCTGGGATTGATAACAGGAAGCAAAGCGGATTCAGACTTTGTTCGTACAACTGCTGAACGCTCCACTGTTTCAGCTCAATTCACCGTGAATCCAGTTATTGCATCGCGCGTGACTGATGCCGGGGGAGATGTTGATGGTGAAGTGTTGGTTATCGCACGATCGGTGACCAATGAAGGAAAATCGAGAATCACTTTAGGTGGAACGCTTTCAACGACAAGTAAGGTGCATGACATCTCCTCGGAGTTGATAGAAATTCATGCTCAATCAAGCTCTATTCGGCTCGGTAAACCAACGGTGCAACGCGATTTGCTTGATAGTTTTGGTGGCGTCGAAAATGAGATGTTGGAATATTCAGAGAAATATGTCGAATACCTAGACCTTTCTAATCGAATCGCCGCTCTCCTCAAGGAATCGTCAACCGCCGATAAGCAAGTTGAGATATTGAAAGAGTTTGTCAGAGATTTTTCTGCAGTAATGCCAATTTCAGGTGAGATCGATTCTATTGAGAATGAAATAAATCGCCTTGGAAGCGTTGAGGACATTCATGTTGAGCTCAGCCAGGCATTGAATATTCTAGAAAATGATGACTCTGGAGCTCTCAGCAACGTCTCGCTTGCAAAAAAGTCACTAGATCATTTATCGGGCAAAGATACGCAGCTCGATTCATTGATCGATAAGTACAGTGAGGCGCTTTACGGCTTGGAGGAAGTAGCTAGAGATTTAGTCAGCTACCTTTCGAATTTGGAAGCAGACCCCCAAAGATTTGAGTTTCTACAACAGCGTAAGCAAGCTATCAATAGTTTGATTAAAAGGTATGGAAAAGGCAGTGACAGAGTCTTAGCTTTCGAAAAACTCATTGAAGAATATGCTGATGCGGAAATTCGAATTGCCGATCTCTCTGGCGGCGCCGAACGAGTTGCGCAACTACAAATTGAATTGAAGAGTGCTTTTCAGGCAATGAGCATTACAGCCAAAAAACTTCATGAAGCTCGATCAACTTCGGCGAAAAAGATTGGGAAGTTAATAACTGCAGAGTTAAGTGCGCTCTCTATGCCCAACGCTGAAGTAAGTGTAGAAGTAACTTCAGGAGACTATGACAAAGTTGCGTCATATACTCCTAGTGGTGCTGATGAAATTATCTTTCAGTTCTCTCCTCACGCTGGATCAAAGTTAATGCCTCTCTCTAAGATTGCTTCGGGCGGAGAGATGTCGCGTTTGATGTTGGCAATAGAAGTAGTGATTGCTAAAAAGAGTCCTGTTGGAACGTATGTTTTCGATGAGGTAGATGCAGGCGTCGGTGGGAAGGCTGCGGTCGAAGTTGGCAGGCGATTGGCTTTACTTGCACAAACTTCTCAAGTGATAGTAGTAACTCATTTACCCCAAGTTGCAGTGTGGGCTGATAATCATCTAGTGGTGAAAAAGGACCAAGCAGGTTCCATCACAGAAAGCTCGGTAACCGCGTTAAGTGCCGAGGAGAGACTACGCGAGATAGCGCGAATGCTTTCCGGACAAGAAGACTCGCAAACCGCCCAGAAACACGCAGAAGAGTTGCTCCAGATGGTGAAAGAAAACCTGATAAGTTAGACCCCCATGAGCAGTAATCATGGAAATCACGTCACTAAACATATTTTCGTTACTGGCGGAGTAGCCTCAAGTTTAGGCAAAGGTCTTACAGCATCCAGTCTCGGAAGACTATTACGTGCTCGCGGTAACCGAGTTACCATGCAAAAACTCGATCCTTATATCAATGTAGACCCAGGGACCATGAATCCTTTTCAGCACGGTGAAGTTTTTGTAACCGATGATGGCGCTGAAACGGATTTAGACATCGGCCATTACGAACGATTCCTAGATACGAATCTTGTTGGGTTTGCCAACGTTACTACGGGGCAAGTTTATCAAAATGTCATTAACAAGGAACGTCGAGGTGAATATCTAGGCGACACCGTTCAAGTTATTCCCCACATAACTAATGAAATTAAAGACCGCATTAGAGCAATGGCTTCACCAGATGTGGATGTGGTCATCACTGAAATTGGAGGAACAGTAGGCGACATCGAGTCCCTGCCTTTTCTTGAAGCAGCACGCCAAATTCGCCAGGACGTTGGTCGAGATAATGTTTTCTATCTCCATGTATCCCTAGTTCCATACATTGGTCCCAGTGGTGAGTTAAAAACCAAACCGACTCAACACTCAGTAGCTGCTCTTCGCTCAATTGGTATCGCGCCAGATGGCGTTGTTATTCGCTCGGATCGTCCTATTCCAGATGCAATCAAACGAAAAATATCCTCCATGTGCGATGTTGATATTGAAGCCGTTGTTGCGGCAGTAGATGCGCCATCGATTTACGACATTCCAAAAGTGATTCATTCTGAAGGTTTAGATAGTTATATTGTGCGTCGCCTTGGCTTGCCTCAAGTTGATGTTGATTGGGGGGATTGGGATGAGCTACTTGAAAAAGTCCACCATCCAAAACATCAAGTAACGGTCGGATTGGTAGGCAAGTATGTCGATCTGCCTGATGCATATCTTTCGGTTACTGAAGCTTTGCGTGCTGGTGGCTTTGCCAATAACGCTAGAGTAAATATCAAATGGATTGCTAGTGATGAATGCGCAACGCCAGAAGGTGCAAAGAATCATCTTTCCGATGTTGACGCCATTTGCGTCCCGGGTGGTTTCGGTATCCGTGGAATTGAAGGCAAACTTGGAGCCCTGCGTTTTGCGCGAGAGAATAAAATTCCGACGCTAGGGCTCTGTCTTGGTCTGCAATGTATGGTGATTGAAGTTGCAAGGAATCTTGCAGGATTACCGGATGCTAGTTCTGCAGAATTCGATCCAGAGACACCTGATCCAGTTATTTCAACAATGGCTAGCCAGGAGGACATTGTTGCTGGGCGCGGTGATATGGGCGGCACTATGAGACTTGGACTCTATCCGGCAGTCTTGGACGCAGATTCTATCGTCGCCAAAATTTACGGAGCAACACAAATTAATGAACGTCATCGACACCGTTATGAAGTAAATAACAGATATCGCGATCGCATTGCCTCAACCGGGTTAAGGTTTTCTGGACTTTCACCAGATGCTCATCTTGTTGAATTTGTTGAGCTCCCTACTTCTACCCATCCTTATTATGTTGGAACTCAGGCACACCCCGAATTTCTCTCTCGACCAACTCGCCCGCATCCACTATTTATTGGCCTGATTGCTGCTGCAATCACGAGAAATGGTTAAGTCGAACCTTAAGCAAGAGTTTCTCGCCCACTTAGGTGTCGAGAAGGGTTTAAGTAAGAACACACTTAGTGCATATAACCGAGATATCTCACGGTTTCTCGAGCTTCATAGCGATCCTAGAGAAATTTCAATGTCAGATCTAGAAGCTTACGTCGCACATTTACGAAAGAGTGATCTGCGGGAGAGTTCTATCTCGCGCGCTGTTGTAGCCATCCGCAACTTTCTTGAGTTCATAGCTAAGGAAGAGGGAATCCTTAACCCCATAAAAGATTTCAAACCACCGCGAATTCCTAAAAGATTGCCGAAAGCGCTATCTGTATCAGAAGTGAGTTCACTCATCGATAGCAGTCTAATAGACGGAGTTCTAGTCACCTTGAGAGACCGTGCACTTATTGAGCTCCTATATGCAACGGGTGGACGTGTCTCTGAGATTATTAATCTAAATATGTCGGATATTTCAAAACTTGAAAGTGGGGGAGAGCACGGGGAGATAACGTCGATACGACTATTTGGTAAGGGAAACAAATCGCGCGTGGTACCAGTGGGTCGATTTGCACAAGCGGCTCTTGATCAATATCTCATTCGCTTGAGACCATCTCTAGCTAAAGAAAAACGTATGGATGCGCTCTTCCTCAACAGCCGCGGTACTAGGCTCTCGCGCCAAAGTGCCTGGAAAATTGTACAAACTGCCGCCATGCGAGCGGACATTAAAACTGAAATTTCTCCACATGCTCTGCGCCATTCTTTTGCAACGCATTTACTAGATGGTGGAGCAGATATCCGAACGGTTCAAGAATTACTCGGACATTCATCTGTCACGACCACGCAAATTTATACACTCGTGACAATCGATAAATTGCGTGAAAGCTATGCGCAAACGCACCCTAGGGCTTTGAGGTAAATTTCTTAGCGACCGCGAAGACGCCTTGCCAAAATGCTCTGTTCGCCCTTGGCTTCAAGGTCAGCAATAATAATTGAAAGAGACTCGCGAACAATGCGACCTCTATCAACTGCCATTCCCAAATCTCCTCTAATCGCAAGGCGTGCTTGCTCTAAATCATAAAGTTCTTCGGGCGAGAGATAGACCGTGATCTTCTCATGATGCAATTCGCGTCCTGATGTTGAGCGATCAAAAGAATTTGCACGGCGTCGTGGCGTTTGTCGTACTGCCTTCTTGGTAGCAGGCGTCATTGGAGTACTAACTGATACTTCATCGTTGGCCGGTGAAATCTCAGGAGTAGTTTGTGACGGCACAGCAGAGAGAGTTGTTGTCGTACGGAAGAGTTCATCCGCTCCTGGCAAACTGACTCGGCGACTCATTTGCAACCTCCAACTGATATTAATTCACGTGCTAAACGACGGTAACTAGAAGCTCCAACTGAACTACTGGCATATGTAGTGATCGGCTCACCGGCAACTGTTGTCTCGGGGAAACGTACGGTGCGAGAAATAATGGTGTCGAAGACATGAGCTGGATAAGCCTCAACTATTCTTTCGAGAACTTCACGACTATGTACGGTTTTGCGATCAAACATCGTTGGAAGTATTCCAGTCAGCTTAAGATCTGGATTTGTGTTCTGTTGGACTTTGCCAATTATGTCTGCCAACAAAGCAACGCCACGCAATGCAAAATATTCGCATTCAAGTGGAACTATTACGCCGGTAGAAGCTGTAAGTGAGTTAACTGTCAACAAACCAAGCGAGGGTTGGCAATCAATGAGAATGACATCATAAAAATCAATCACGGGTGCCAGTACGCGCTTTAAAACCTTTTCGCGAGCAATCACATTCATTAAGCCACCTTCTGCGGCTGCAAGATTTTCGTGGCTTGGAATCATATCCATGCCAGGGATGCTGGTTTTAAGAAGAAATTTTTCAATACTGTTTGATTCATCCATCATTAAGTCATAGATCGAACCATCTAGTTGTCGGGTTGAAACACCGAGACCAACAGAAAGCGAATGCTGCGGATCGAAATCAACAAGCAAAACTCTGCGCCCAAGTTCAGCCAGAGCTGCTCCAAGATTGATTGTGGTTGTCGTTTTACCAACGCCACCCTTTTGATTAACCACCGAGATGACGCGCGCGCCACCGTGTTCAGTGATTGGTTGGGCTTCCGGAATAGTCACTTCCTTCTTGCCAAGCACAGAGGAGGTCGTTACGACATCCTCATCCCGATTTGTCGACTTAGCGTCGAAGCGAGAAACCTGCGAAGAAACTTTTGCCATGCACCGGACATTACGGCGGTGCGAGTACGCATGCAAGTTCTGAGTGAAGTATGTTTCGCGGGTGAATGAGACTGTTTTGGGGGCTACAGATGGTTCAGCTGCGCCTTCCTCCTCTTTTTCCTTGCATCTCAGTAATTTCGAAGGACCCTTTGACCTGCTACTTCAGCTGATTTCAAAGCATAAAATGGATGTCACCGACGTCTCCCTAGGGGCCGTCACCGATGAATTCATCGCTCATATCAAGGGCGTAGAGGGCGGAAAAGCAGGCTGGGACCTCGATGAGACAACAGAGTTTCTAGTAGTCGCTGCGACGCTCCTAGACCTTAAAGCAGCACGCTTACTTCCATCTGGTGAAATTGAAGACGAAGCCGATTTGGCTCTTCTCGAGGCAAGGGACTTGCTTTTTGCCCGACTTCTCCAATATCGAGCTTTTAAGGAGATCGCAGCGATCTTCAGCCAACGCTTTGAAATCCAAGAGAAAACCTTCCCTCGAACTGTCGCCCTCGACCCTCAATTTGCTGAACTGCTTCCCGAGGTGTTGATCGGAGTAACTCCAGCTCGTTTTGCCGCTTTGGCCCAAAGGGCCCTGGCTCCGAAAGTACCGCTGACCCTTTCGACGGAGCATATCCATCGAGCGCTGGTAAGCGTGGGCGATGAGGCAGTCAAGATCGTCGAGCTCCTTAGGCGCAATGGGCGAGCAAGCTTTAGATCCCTTATCGCTGACGCTGACTCCACATTGGTTGTCGTGGCACGATTCCTGGCACTGTTAGAGCTCTACCGTGAAGGAGCTGTCCGATTTGAGCAGGTTGTTGCGCTTGGAGAACTGCAGATCACCTGGTCTGGAACGGCAGATGGGGAAGTCTTAGTGAGCGATGAGTTTGATATCCCTCAGGTACCGATTGAAGAAGAGACAGAAGAGGAATAAATGTCTAAAGTTGAACTTAAGAAGTCGCTTGAAGCGATACTCATGGTGGTGGATGAGCCCGTTTCAGAGATTGTTCTAGCCCAAATAACCGAGGTGCCTACCGAGGATGTCGTGGCCGAACTTCACGAAATGGCAGCAGCCTACGAGGTTGAAGAACGGGGATTCCAGCTGAGAGCTATCGCAGGGGGATGGCGCTTTTATAGCCATCCGGATCAGTCTCCAGTGGTCGAAAAGTTCGTTTTGGACGGACAGCAGTCCCGATTGACCCAAGCGGCCCTAGAAACTTTAGCCGTCATTGCTTACCGCCAACCCGTATCTCGAGCTCGAGTTAGCGCTATCAGAGGCGTCAATGTGGAGGCAGTTATGAAGACCTTGGTCACGAGGGGATTGGTAGAAGAGTCTGGAATTGAGCACGAAACTGGGGCAATTCTCTATAAAACTACCTCCTACTTCCTTGAAAAGGTAGGGGTGAATTCTATAGAGGACCTACCAGCCCTGGCTCCATTCTTGCCTGATACAGACGGTTTGGACGAAGTGCTAGCTTCCCTGACTGAGTAGGCTTTAGACCGAGCAAGCTGAGGGCGGATTAGCCCTTTTTACCTATCCAGCGTAGAGTTCCACTCCCAATGAATCGAGAGGATTCCGGAGATGGAAGTTCGTTTACAAAAAGCCCTGGCCGACGCGGGTGTGGCAAGTCGTCGTGCATGTGAAGATCTCATAACTGCCGGCCGCGTGAGCGTCAATGGTGTTCAGGTCACTGTCCTTGGAACGAAAATTGACCCGGAAAACGATGAACTAGCAGTTGATGGTGAAACAATTATTGCAAATAAGTCTAAAACTTACCTCGCATTTAACAAACCAGCGGGTGTTTTGTCTACCATGTCAGACCCCGAGGGGAGACCTTGCCTAGGTGATTTCTTTTCCGATCGCAAGGAGCGACTGTTCCACGTGGGCCGTCTGGATAAGGAAAGTGAAGGTCTTATAGTCCTCACAAATGACGGTGAAATTGCCCATCGAGCTACCCATCCTTCGTACGGTTTAATTAAGCGATACTTGGTCGAGATTGAGGGGCACCTCAGCGAATCTCAGATTCGTGAGCTGAAGACTGGAATTCGGCTAGAAGATGGTTTAGCAAGAGCTTTAGAAGTGAACGTGTTGCGAGAACCAACCCCTAAGAGCGCTTGGGTCGAAATGGCCATCCATGAGGGTCGCTACCACATTGTCCGGCGAATGTTCGAAGAGCTGGATCTACCAGTGCTCCGACTGATTCGAACTGAGTTTGGGCCCCTGAATGTGGGCGAGACCAAAGTAGGACGTTGGCGGCATCTAAACGAGGGGGAACTTGAAAATCTTTTTAAGGCTTTAAATATAAGTCAATAAATCGAAATTCGAATAACATCTTTATAGACATAACGATATTCGTACCTCGAATTTTTATATATTTGTCTACAAAATTGAGCGTATAATTCCATCGTTAAATCGATAAAACATTTATCGTAAATGACAAGGAAATCACAGCGTTTGATTGTCGACAATAGAAAAAACTGTATATAGATAAACAGAGTTAATGATTAGAGAATTAAAGGTCAATCGGGATTAGCTTCACGAAGGGTAGAATTTACAAATGAAATTAAGAGCAGTTCGCGGAGCCACGCAGCTCGCAGAGGATAGCGCCGAGGCCATGCGTGAAGCAGTAGTTGAGTTGCTATTGGCGATCTTTGAAGAGAACCAGCTTGTTACTGATGACCTGGTTTCTATACTTTTTACAGCTACGCCGGATATCCATTCAGATTTTCCTGCTGCGGCCGCTCGAACTTTGGATCTGGGTTCGATTCCCCTCATTTGTGCTCAGGAAATTGATGTAAAGGGAGCCCTGCCCTTGGTAGTTCGAGTACTCGTTCACGCTCACTCCGATAGATCTCATGCGCAAATTAAGCACATTTACCGCAGGGGAGCGCAAGCTCTTCGCAAAGATATAGCGCAATAAGTTGAATAAGTCAGGAATCCGAAGATGCGCGTACACATAGTTGGGGCTGGCCTAATTGGCACATCCATAGGTTTGGGTTTAACCCAACTAGGAGATTTAGTTACATTTGAGGATAGCAACCCAGATCATTTGCGTGTTGCCCAGGACTTGATCGGCTCCCAGAACTTAGAAGCTAGAAGCACACCGATTGAGTTAGTTATCTTGTCCACGCCTGTTGAGGTCCTATTTGACACTTTGCAAGCACAATTTTCCCAAAACCCTCAATCAATGTTTATAGATGTAAGTGGATTAAAGTCTGAACTTATACAGCAAGTCGAGAGTTTTCCGGATTTAGCGTCTCGCTTCTGTGGAACCCATCCGATGGCTGGGCGTGAAATCTCGGGTCCCACAGGCGCACGCGCTGATCTTTTCCAAGGGGCTGTCTGGATTGTTACCCCAACCTCGCGTACAGAGGAGGGGGTCGTATCGACCGCAACAAGTTTGGCCAAATCATTAGGAGCCAGCGTTCGAATCGTTGAAGCAGAGGCGCACGATCGGGCAATCTCGGCTGTTTCGCATCTGCCACAAGTCTTCAGTTCACTACTAGCTCAAACTTTGCATCAAAGCTCGGAGGAGGATTTGTCCCTTGCCGGGCAGGGGATTAGAGATCTCACACGATTGGCCGACAGCAGCCCTAGCCTTTGGAGCGAGCTATTACTGCACAATAAAAAGAACCTTCTAAAAAGTTTGGCGACCGTTCAGGCTTCAATTGCCAAGCTGATAAATGATGTTGAGAATGATGACAAAAAAGCAGTTTTCGATTTGTTGAAATTAGGAAATGCCGGCAAATCACTCATCCCCGGTAAGCATGGGGGGATCGCTAGAGCGTACGCGTATCTGCCTATAGTCATCGATGACAAGCCCGGACAATTGGCGGCTATTTTCGATGAATGTGCGAATGTAAAAGTTAACGTTGAAGACCTTTTCATTGAACATAGCCCAGGGCAGCAAACAGGCTTGATTACTCTGGCACTTTCTCAAGATGATGCAAACATCTTGCGTTCGCATCTTGTAGAGAAGAATTGGCGAGTGCATGAAATTCGTGCAAGTCGCTAATCACTAGAGAAAGTACAGTTAACTAATGAATCCTGTTGTCGTAGCGATCGATGGTCCAAGTGGATCTGGTAAGTCCTCGACGGCAAAAGCTATCGCCCGTCGTGCTCATTGGAGCTATTTGGATACCGGAGCGCTATACCGCGCACTCACGTGGCTTGCCTTGGAGAACAATTGCGAAGAAGAGAATCGTCTTGTCGACTTAGCAATAGCTAACCCGATTACTTTCAAAACTGATCCAGCCGATCCAAGAGTCTTTGTGAATGATCAAGATATCTCAGTCGTAATTCGTACATTGCGAATAACTGACAAGGTTTCTGAATTTGCGAGAATGCCCGCAGTGCGCGAATATCTTGTTGGGTTACAGCGCGCGATCATAGAAGCAGCGCATGGCGGAATCGTTGTTGAAGGTCGCGATATCGGTACCGTCGTCGTGCCAGATGCACAATTAAAGATTTTCCTATATGCGGATTTACGAACACGCACTGATCGCCGTGAACTTGAAATGACGGAAGTTGCCACGAAAGATCGAGTAGCGCAATCCTTGGATTCGCGAGATGCTTTGGATTCAACAAGATCCATTTCTCCGTTGAGACCCGCAGAAGATGCGCTAGAGATTGATTCGACGCTACTAAATCTTGATGAAGTAGTTGATGTGATTTGGGGTTGGCTTGGTGAGCGAAGTCTGCTTGGACTACCAAAAGTTGCCATTATTGGGCGACCAAACGTCGGAAAATCAACTCTAGTCAATCGAATCATCGGTCGACGGGAAGCAATCGTTGAAGATACACCTGGCGTCACTAGAGATAGAGTCAAATACGAGGCGGAATGGAATGGACGCAGATTCATTCTCATTGATACTGGTGGCTGGGAAGTCAAGCCAGAAGGAATTTCTCAGAAGATCACGGCTGGTGCTGAAATGGCAATTGCCGAAGCTGATCTCATTTTGTTTGTTGTAGATGTACAGATTGGCGCACTAGATGAAGATGATTCCTTAATCGATTTATTGCGAAGGAGTGGCAAGGAAACAATTCTTGTCGCAAATAAAGTTGATAGTGATGTAGATGAAGCTGATGCTCATGCGCTCTGGAATCTTGGGTTGGATCAGCCATATTTTGTTTCTGCTCTTCATGGACGTGGAGCTGGCGATCTATTAGATATCGTGATGGAGAAAATGCCTGAGGTTGGCAGCGAGTTAGCTGATGATGGTTACCGGCGTGTAGCTCTGGTCGGTCGTCCGAATGTTGGTAAATCTAGTTTGCTCAATATCATTGCAGGGGAGTCAAGAGTTCTCGTTGATGATGTGGCTGGTACTACTCGAGATCCGGTGGATGAACTTCTTGAATTTGGTGGATCAACTTGGCGTTTTATCGACACTGCTGGAATTCGCAAACGTGCAATTTACGATAGCGGCACAGATTATTATGCAAGCTTACGAACTGCTGCGGCGCTAGATCGCGCAGAAGTTGCAGTCATTATTTTGGATGCATCGATACCTCTTACAGAACAAGATTTACGTGTCATCACAATGGCCGAAGAAGCTGGTCGTGCAATGGTGTTGGTCATGAACAAGTGGGATTTAGTGGATGAAGATCGACAGATTCAACTTGATAAGGAATTAGATAGAAATTTGGAACGTTATCCGTGGGTGCAGCGCGTCAATCTCTCTGCGAAAACTGGATGGCATAGAGATCGTTTGGCCCCTGCGCTACGTACAGCACTTAAAGGATGGGAGACCAGAGTTCCAACTTCTAAACTTAACTCGTTCCTGGGCGCACTCATTGGGGCGACCCCTCCGCCTGTGAGAAGTGGCAAACAACCAAAAATTAGGTTTGCGACACAGGTTCAGATTTCACCGCCCAAATTTGTACTTTTTTCAAGCGAGTGGGTGGAAGTCGCTTATCGCCGTTTTATAGAACGCCGGTTAAGAGAAGAATTTGGATTCAGTGGAAGCCCAATTGAAGTGGCAATCAAGGTGCGGGAGAAGGACTAGCAAATGTCTTCCGTAGAGCCACAGGGTCAACACTCAGCGGATAGCCCCATCCAGCCCAAGCAGGACATGGATAGAATTCTTACGATTCCTAATGGACTCACTCTCATACGAGCGTTGGGTATTCCTCTCTTTTTATGGCTCTACTTAGGCCCTCACGCCAACGGCCTAGCCTTCGTTGTTCTAGTCTTGGGCGCCGCAACAGATTACTTTGATGGAAAAGTCGCACGAGCCTTGAATCAGGTGAGCCGTCTTGGCGCGGCTATGGATCCGACAATAGACAGGGCCTACATAGCGGCTACGGTCATAGCTCTAGCACTTCGAGGGGTAATCCCGTGGTGGTTGGTGCTTCTATTGATTGCCCGAGACCTATGGATGGCAGTGATGCTAACAATAAAGAAAGTGCGGTCAGGAGAAATCTTTGAAGTAACGTTTTTAGGAAAAGCAGCTACTTTTAATCTGCTTTACGCTTTCCCGTTTCTTCTGTTAAGTGGGACATCCTTCCTAGGTAAAGTATGTGAGATTGTGGGTTGGGCTTTTGTCATCTGGGGGATTGGACTTTACCTATGGACCGCTCTGCAATACAGTATTGATGCTTTACGCTCCTAATCTGCGTCCCCAATATTTTTTTACCCGATAGTTCAACGATTCACCCATTGAAGGAAAGGCAGACAGTAAATTCATGTTTAACACCCCTGAGAATGTCACATATACCAAGGATCATGAGTGGGTATTGGAAAATCCTGATGGAACAGTACGTATGGGCATCACTGATTACGCGCAGAGCGCCTTAGGGGACATTGTCTACATACAGCTTCCAAAGATCGATTCAACTGTCAAAGGAGGAGCGGTCTGCGGAGAAGTAGAGTCAACGAAGAGCGTCTCTGAGATTTATGCTCCAGTCGAGGGCAAGGTGGTCAGAGTCAATGAGAAATTGGAGACCAACCCAGAATTGATTAACTCCGACCCGTACGGTGATGGATGGATTGCGGAGATTTCTGATGTGGTACGAACCGAGCAACTTCTTTCTGCTTCGGAATACTCGACTTTAACCGCTTAGATAACCGCTTAGATAACCGCTTAGATAACTGCTTAGATAACCGCTTAGATGACCGAAGTAGGCACATTGAGATAGTCCTTTACCCGGCTTGACCTGCGGAGCGAGCTTGAATAGTGTCAGCCTCTAGTAGAACTGAAGGTCGCTAGCTAATGAGAAAGGGGTCCTAAGTGAAAACTTCCAAGAATTCACAGAATGACCTCACATCTACAATCCATCTTTCTCATTTCCGACCAGTACCAGCCACACATGCGTTAGAAGTAGCGCTAGAAAAACTTTCTCAAGATGAACAAAGAATTATTGGTGGACTATCCCCAGAAAAAGCAATGCTTTTAGGAGTAAGTGGCCCTGCTAAAGGGTTTCGCTTTCTTCTAGATAGCGCAGAGATAACAATCGGTCGTCAAGTTACCTCCGATATTTCTCTAGACGACGTTACGGTTTCACGCAAACATGCTCAGATTTCGAGGGAAGTTACGCCCAAGGGTGCAGTGCATATTCTTGAAGATTCCAAAAGTCTCAATGGGACTTATGTAAATGCAGTTTCAATAACCTCTGTGCCATTGAAAGATGGCGATGAGATTCAATTCGGTAAGTTCAGGTTTGTATTTTTTTCAGGAAAGGTGAATTCATGAGTGTGCCAGCCCGTGCCTATCTGAGTATCGGAGAAGTTCTCGGAAAGCTCCGCCCAGAGTTTTCGGATATAACTATTTCTAAGATTCGATTCTTAGAATCAGAAGGATTAATTGAGCCACAACGCACACCATCTGGTTATCGTAAATTTACCGCCTCGGATTTAGAACGTCTTCGATATGTTCTACAAGCACAACGCGACCAATATCTTCCGCTTCGTGTGATCAAAGAGAATCTAGATGCCCTAGATAGAGGCCTTGTGCCATCTGCTCAAGCAGGAGGTATCGCAGGACCAAGACTTGCCACAATCGATGGCGACTTGGCGCCTTCACATTTCTCACAAGAGAGTGAACTTCGCCTAAGCCGTGAGGAGCTTCTTCAATCATCAAATCTTGAAGAGGGGATTCTCGTAGAGCTTGAAACCTATGGACTAGTGGAGCTGAAGGGCCGTCACTACGACGCCGATGCCCTTGCGGTGTGTCGAGCGGTCGCGGAGATTTCGGCTTTTGGAATCGAACCACGGCATCTTCGTAGTTTTAAGAGTGCCGCAGACCGAGAAGTAGGATTAGTGGAACAAGTGATCACGCCACTACTAAGACAAAAAGGTTCTGAATCAAAAGCTCGTGCCGAAGAAGTCCAAAATGAATTAGCCGCCTTATCCATTCGTCTTCACGCCTCTTTGGTACGTGCAGGCTTGCACCGCGCCAAGTAGAGAGCTCAACTTCCCACATGAGTACCTTGCACCCGATCGAAGTGATTGGCGTAAGAGTTGAAATGCCATCGAATCAACCCATCATTTTGCTTCGTGAATTGGATGGCGTCCGCTACCTACCCATTTGGGTTGGCGCGGTTGAAGCTACGGCAATCGCTTTTGCACAACAGGGGGTCGCCTCACCTCGCCCACTGACTCACGATTTAATGAAGACAATCGTGGAAGATGTTTGCCTGCCTTTAGAGAAGATTCACCTCACAGACCTTCGTGATGGCGTCTTTTATGCCGAACTTCATTTCAGTGGTGGAAAAGTAATTTCTGCCCGTCCTAGCGATGCTCTTGCTTTGGGCTTGCGTACGGGCACCCCTATGTTGGCGACAGAAGAGTTGTTCACGGCTGCCGGCATCGAGATCCCGGATCAGTCTGATGACGAAGTTGAAAAGTTCAAGGAGTTCCTGGACCACATCAACCCCGAGGATTTTGCCGGCTAACTGGCTGGCTGGCTAACTGGGCAAAGAAAGTCACTTGTGGGCATCATGAGAAAGTCTCGAGGACTAGTTGAGAGTTTGGCGTGTCGCTTCTTGTTCCAGGCAAAGTCTCAACCTACACTTCATACATTCCCCATAGAAGTGAGTTCCCCATGAATCAAGACATTGGATACCGTGGTGCCACCGCATGTGTTGCTGCCGGCATTTCTTATCGCCAGCTCGATTATTGGGCAAGAACAGAACTCGTCGAGCCAAGCATCAAAAGTGCAACAGGATCTGGTTCCCAGCGTCTTTATGGTTTTAGAGACATCCTGGTCCTGAAGATTGTTAAGAGACTCTTGGACACTGGTGTCTCATTGCAAAATATTAGAACTGCAGTTGAACACTTGCGTAGCCGTGGGATTACTGAGCTTGAAAGCATGACACTCATGAGTGATGGTGCATCGATTTATGAATGTGCCAGCGCAGACGACATCATTGATTTATTGCAAGGCGGCCAAGGGGTCTTTGGGATTGCGATTAGCAAAGTCTGGACTGAAGTAGAAGGCTCGCTCGCCACCCTTCAGGGTGAAAGCGCAACTGATGGCTCACTTGTTGCCAATCTCACTATGGACGAATTGTCGGAGCGTAGAAAGCGAAAAGGCGCCTAAATCCAATAACCTAGGGTCGTTGACGCCATTTGAAGGCGTCGGATTCTTGGGGGAAACTTGAGTAAGCCACGTACTCGCTTTGTTGATCGTCATATAGGTCCAGATGACGCACAAGTTTCTTTGATGTTGCGCGAATTAGGTTCGCAATCACTTGAGTCATTTATTTCACAAGTAGTTCCCGAGTCGATAGCAATGGCAAAAACGCTTGATGAATTCCTACCTGCAGCTATCTCTGAAGAAGGTGCGATAGCAGAGTTGCTACTACTCGCAAAAAAGAATCAGGTGACTCGTTCATTAATCGGGATGGGTTATTACGGAACGATAACTCCGCCGGTTGTCTTGCGAAATGTTTTCGAAAATCCTGCTTGGTACACCGCCTACACGCCCTATCAACCGGAAATTAGCCAAGGACGACTTGAAGCTATTTTTGCTTTTCAAACTGCAGTTTCAGATTTAACCGGCTTACCTATTTCCAATGCTTCGATGCTTGATGAAGCAACAGCGGCTGCCGAAGCGATGACTCTCGCTAGGCGTCAATGGAGCGGCGCGGATGATTCAATCTTTGTGATTGACAAAAATTTGCACCCACATATCAAAGCTGTTATTCATACTCGAGCAGCGCCTCTTAAGTTATCTGTGATAGAAAGTGATATCGATGCGAATTCATTGGCGTCAATAAAAGAAGCAGTCTTTGGAATTATTGGAAGTGCGCATTCAACTTATGGCCTCGCTCAGGATTTATCAGCCGTCATAGAATTCGCTCGAGTCAAGGGCGCCTTATCAATAGTTGCATCCGATCTTTTAGCACTCACTCTGTACAAAACTCCGGGGGAGTGGGGTGCTGATATTGCTATCGGTTCAGCCCAACGCTTTGGTGTGCCTATGGGATTTGGAGGACCACACGCCGGATTTATGTCAGTAAGAAATGGCTTAGAGCGCGGTATTCCTGGTCGATTGGTTGGCCAAAGCATTGATTCACACGGCAATCCAGGCTTTCGATTAGCCCTGCAAACACGAGAGCAACACATTCGCCGAGATAAAGCCACTTCAAATATTTGTACTGCGCAAGTTCTTTTAGCTGTAATGAGCGCCTTCTACGCCATGTGGCATGGACCAGATGGACTTATTAATATCGCTACAAGGGTTAGGTCTCAAGCGAATTCGTTGCGCGCAACAATCAAGAAGGCAGGTTTCACGGTTACTGAAGGTGAAATTTTTGATACTTTCGTAGTTGATACAAAGCCACTGGCTACTCCGGGCTTTAACTTTCGCGTGATCAGTGGTGAGCAGATTGCAATTTCCATTGATGAAACTGTTACGCAAGAAGAACTTGAAACTATAGCTGGTTTCTTTGGAGCAACGCTTGGTAGTGGGGAAGTGGCAATCCCTACGACCCTCTCTAGAACAAGCACATTCCTCAGTCATCCTCTTTTTAATGATCATCATTCAGAGACAGCAATGTTGAGATATATACGTTCACTTTCAGATAGAGATTTGGCACTCGATCGCTCGATGATCCCACTTGGTTCTTGTACGATGAAGTTGAACGCTACATCGGAAATGATTCCAGTCACCTGGCCAGAATTTTCCACTCTGCATCCATTTGCACCAGCTGATCAAACTTCAGGAATTCGAGAAGTTATCGCCCAACTTAGCCAATGGCTAATAGATATAACCGGGTACGACGCTGTTTCCCTTCAACCAAATGCGGGCTCGCAGGGAGAATTTGCAGGTCTGCTTGCAATCCGTAATTACCTGGACGGGCGAGGAGAGAGCAATCGGGATATCTGTTTGATTCCTTCAAGTGCGCATGGGACGAATGCAGCTTCAGCAGTTATGGCTGGAATGAAAGTTGTTGTGATTGCGTGTGATGAAGCGGGTAACGTTTCCGTCGCCGACTTGAAAGAAAAGATTGCACAACACGCTGGCGCACTCGCGTGCTTAATGGTTACTTATCCTTCAACACATGGTGTTTTTGAAACTGCAATAACTGAGATTTGCGCACTTGTACATGATGCTGGTGGGCAAGTTTATGTTGATGGTGCAAATTTGAATGCACTTGTTGGTCTTGCACAACCTGGAAAATTTGGAGCAGATGTTTCACACCTTAATCTGCACAAAACTTTCTGCATTCCTCACGGCGGTGGGGGACCCGGCGTTGGCCCCGTCATCGCTCGCGCTCACCTAGCTCCGTATCTTCCAAATCATCCACTTGATGTATTGGCTGGGCCAGCGAGTGGTCCTGGACCCGTAAGTTCTGCGCCATTTGGTTCAGCAAGTATTTTGCCAATTTCGTGGATGTATATCCGCATGATGGGCGGTAGTGGTTTAACTAAAGCTACTCAAATTGCTATTTTGTCCGCTAATTACATTGCTGCAAAATTAGATGCCCACTATCCGGTTCTCTACAAAGGCGAGAACGGTTTCGTCGCTCATGAATGTATTTTGGATATGCGAGAAATCACCAAGCGCTCCGGTGTGACTGTCGATGATGTTGCTAAACGACTGATGGATCATGGTTTCCACGCCCCTACGATGAGTTTTCCAGTGGCTGGAACTTTCATGGTCGAACCCACCGAATCAGAAGATATTGCTGAGCTCGATCGGTTCATTTCAGCCATGATCTCGATTAGGGCCGAAATTATGGATATCGAAAAAGGGGAGTTAACTGTCGAGCAATCACCACTTCGATATGCCCCTCATACGGATGCCGATTTGCTGCGGGAGAATTGGGATCGAGAGTATTCCCGCCAAAGCGCTGCATACCCAAGTGGCATACCTACAGAGATTGGCCGAAGCGGTAAGTATTGGCCGACGGTAGGCCGCATCGATGGCGTATTTGGAGATAGGAACTTGGTGTGCGCCTGCCCACCGATAGAGGAGTTAGCTGCAGATTTTTCTTAGCCTGAGGCCAGTTTCCAACCACAGTTTTCTTACTTTACATAATGTAGATTATCGGGTCTTTACTACACGCTGCAGTGACCATTTCGTCGTTTGAATGAGCGCTTCTAAGACGATCTTTCGACTCATCTTTGAACGTCCCTTGGTCCGTTCGATGAAGGTAATTGGCGCCTGCGAGATGACTAAACCGGCATCATGGGCACGCATAGCAATTTCGATTTGAAATCCATATCCAATAGATTCAATCGTCTTGAAATTGATTTGTTCTAAGCAATTGCGCGTAAGTACTCGATATCCGCCAGTAAGGTCACGATAAGGCAACCGGAGCATGAGTTGGGCATATTTGGTGCCTGCTCGCGAAATCAATCTCCTGGTAAGTGGCCAGTTTTCAACTTTTCCACCAGCCATCCAACGAGTGCCAATAACCAGTTCACTGCCGGGTAACGCTCCTAAAAGGCGCGGTAGTTCCTCGGGTTGGTGGCTGGCATCTGCATCGCACTCTACAAAGATGCTGAAATCTTCTTTCAATCCCCAAGAAAAGCCAGCTAAATATGCAGGGCCAAGTCCACCTTTGCCAGGCCGATCTAAAATTGAAACATAAGGGAGATTGAGACTTTTCACTAGGGATGAAGTCCCATCTGGTGAATTGTCGTCAATCACTAAGATTTGAATTGCAAAATCGCGTTTAAGCTCTTCAATCACACTTTCAAAGCGCTGGAGAACATCGACAATGTTTTCAGACTCGTTATAAGTAGGTATACATATCAAAACTCTACTTGACATAATGTTTACCATCCAAGCGCAGCGATAAATCGATCCACGCTTGCTCCTAAATTATGTTGATCCTTCAATTGATAAACACGGCTCAAATCAGGTGCACTCTTTGGAATTCTTAAATCAACCTTTGGAATTGGCACGTCTAATGCGCAGTGGACCAAAGTTTGAGCGATGGATGCATACTTCTGATCTGCTACCAATTTCTTTCGAAGTGGCGCTGGTAAAGAGTCGTCATCACTAAAAGCCGCGTCCATAACAGATTGCATAGATGAAAAAGAATTAGCTATTACAGCTGCGCCCTTCTCCCCAATTCCCTTAATTCCTGGCAAACCATCAGATGCATCTCCACGAATCATTGCAAAGAGAGCGTAGCGCTCCCCTGGTATTGAATATTTAGAAGCAATCCATTTCTTGTCTACCAAGTCATGGTTTGCGATTCCCTTTGCCAAATAAACAACTTTAACCTTGCGCTCATCATTAACTAATTGAAAGAGGTCTCGATCACCTGTAACTATAAGAGTTGGTCCACTTTCCTTCACACTATACGTTGCTATCACATCATCGGCTTCGTAATCATCTGCACCTACAAGAGGAATTCCCATAGCTTCAAGCACATCTAACAAAATTGGAACTTGAGGCGTCAGGGTCTCTGGTTCTGCTTCTTCATCACCATCCTCATCAACGCGATTGGCTTTATAATCTGGAAAAAGTTCTACCCGCCAAGAAGGGCGCCAATCTCCATCCAAACAGGCAACCAAACGCTGTGGCTTGTATTGTGAAATTAGCCGTGCGCTCATATCCAAAAATCCACGAATTGCATGCACTGGCATGCCTTCGTTATTAACTAACGTATCGGGCATTCCATAATAGGCGCGGTACCAAAGTGAAGCGCTATCTAAAAGCATCAACGTCATCCGACTACCCCGGCATATGTGACCACTCCCCTATCAACCCTTTTAAGAGCTTCTTCAACTATAGAAGCGAGTTCGGGTGTGGCGTTTCCTAACTGACGAAGCAGATCGATTATTTGCTTCATAGAGCGTACAAAATCACCTACTGTCATATCGGTACCTCGAAGGATTGATGAGAGTGAATGTCCACTTGCCCATCTAAATGAAGACCAACAAAAACCAATATCTGGTTCACGCATCGGCTCAAGACCCAGATCGAGCTCTCTTTCGTGAATGTCATGCCAAATGTTAACCATCTCGCCCAAAGTATCTTGCACCTTGCCGTGAGGAATCTTTGGACTTTCATCTCGCCGGGCTTCATAGACAAGTGAAGAGAGCACTGACACGAGCTCTGTGGCGTTGAGACCAATCAACACTTCTTTTCTGACTAATTCAGAGACCAGTAAATCTGTTTCACCATAAATTTTAGCGAGCAGACGACCATGCTGAGTAATGGTGTTGGCCTCTAGGTAACCTAGTTCCTTTAACATAATTTGGACCAAATCAAAGCGCCGAGCAATAACGTCAGTTCGATTACTTACTCGTTCTTGTAGTCCACGATTTTCTCTCATGAGGCGCGAGGCTCGGTCCGCTAAACGCGCATGCTTCTCGCGGTCGGCACAACCATGACAAGGGTGGGCTCGCAAAGATCGACGCAATTCGATGATGCGTTCCTCAGCAAGTGCTCGTTTCTTTTTCGAGTTCTTTGAGAGGGCCTTCTCTAAATCCCTGAGCTCTTCTTTGATTTCGGTGTACTGTAAAAAATCTCCAAGATGGCAATTTACACTCTCGCGAAGTTGATCAATTGCCTCCTCATTTTTACGCATCTGACGCGAGAGACCCACAACCGCTTTATCGGCCTGATATTGGGCAAAGGAAGCCTCAAGTGATGTACGCGCTCTGGATGCACCAAGCTGAGAAATCAAATTGATTGTCATGTTGTAGGTTGGTTTAAAACTACTTCTAAGTGGATACGTTCTAGTTGATGCGAGTCCAGCTAGGGATGAAGAATCAGTATCGCGATTCCAGATAACCACTGCATTACCTTCAATATCGATACCACGTCGTCCAGCTCTTCCAGTTAGCTGTGTGAATTCGCCAGGCGTAATAGTTACGTGAGCTTCACCATTCCACTTGCTCAGCTTCTCAAGAACAACAGTCTTTGCCGGCATATTGATACCTAACGCCAATGTTTCAGTTGCGAAGATGGCGCGAACTAATCCACGTTGAAAAAGTTCCTCAACAACTTCCTTAAATGTTGGCAACATCCCTGCATGATGGGCCGCTATTCCTTTCTCGAGAGCATCTAACCACTCGTGAAAACCCAAAATACTTAACTCTTCCTCGGGAATATGATTAGTCTTAGCGAAAGCAACCTCTCGGATTGCACTACGTTCCTCGGAATTTGTTAAAACAAGACCAGATTCGACACATTGCTTAACCGCCGCAGCACATGCAGCGCGAGAAAAGATAAATGTGATGGCAGGAAGCATCCCTTCTCGATTGAGCTTCTCAATCACGTCAGCTCTGCCAAGTGGACGGCCAGCTGATTGGAAATACTCGGGATTTCGCCAATTTTGTGCGCTCTTATGTCCTTTACCACCGCCCTGATGACTAACGCGAACGCG
Organism: uncultured Actinomycetes bacterium; assembly: GCA_903838475.1. Lineage (GTDB taxonomy): Bacteria > Actinomycetota > Actinomycetes > Nanopelagicales > Nanopelagicaceae > PALSA-747. The sequence continues at coordinate 23,874 of CAILYP010000234.1, forward strand.
ACGAGCTGCTTCCTTTTCTAAAGATAATATCTCTGGATTTACTTTTCCTTCCTTGACAAAAAGATCTAAGAGTCGGTTTCCGAACAGGACGTGTTGATATAGAGGTACAGGTCGATTTTCGGAGAGGATAACTTCGGTAGATCCACGAACAGCTTGCAACCAATCACCAAATTCTTCGGCGTTAGAAACCGTTGCAGAGAGTGAAACAACCTGCACGCTCTCGGCAAGGTGGATTAGAACTTCTTCCCAGACGGCTCCCCTGAATCTATCGGCTAGATAATGCACTTCATCCATGACAACAAAACCAAGGTCATGTAAGGCGCGCGGAGATGCATAAAGCATGTTTCGTAAAACTTCTGTAGTCATGACGACTATCGCAGCATCAGAGTTGATGTTGGTATCGCCAGTTAATAAGCCAACTTTATCTTCCCCAAACATTGCCTTGAGGTCTTGATACTTTTGGTTAGATAAGGCCTTAATAGGCGCTGTATAAAAGCAACGCTTGCCTGTTTCAAGAGCAAGATAAGCAGCAAATTCACCCACGATTGTTTTCCCGGCGCCGGTAGGCGCTGCGACCAAAACCCCATGACCCTCTTCAAGAAATTGGCAGGCAGTACTCTGAAATTCATCGAATGGAAAAGAATACTTCTCTGAAAAAGCTCGCAGCTTAATAAACTTCATTCGATTCTTTGCTGCAGCCAGTTTTTCAGATGGCGATAGTTCCTTCATAAAACCCACGTAAGTAAAGCACCTGGAACGACGGTGGCAGTAATCGGTAACTCCCCGATTCGCTCTCCATCTGCGTACGCAACTGCCTTAGCCTCTAAGGTAATTGCTTTGCAGCGTCTTATCTCAACGGCCGGATGCGTAATATGTTTACCAGGAAAAACTCGTGGAAATACCCGGATAAATTCTCTGACCGGTATTGGCTTTAGTAGAAGGACGTCAAACAAACCATCGTTCATATCCGCATGTGGACATACATTCATGCCCCCGCCATAGCTCTGACCATTTGCGATCGCAACAAGCATCGCGCCCGTTTCTACGCTTTCACCATCAATAGTGATGCGGTATGAGCGTGGAACAAAGAAGGGTAACTCTCGAGCCGTTGCTACAACGTATTTAAACTTCCCCTTGATAAAGCGGTAACCATTAGCCCGTTCATTGACGAGTGAATCAAATCCAGTACTTAAAACTTGCCCAAACCAAGTGGTGCTTTCACCTTGATCCACCCGGCCCATATCAACACTTTTTGGTCTGGCATTGATTAGCTGATCCACCAACCGAGATGTTGACACTTTGAAAGTACCAACCGATCTTGCAAAATCATTACCCGTGCCGGCAGGTGCGACCAAGATTGGCAGTGAATACTTGATCGCTATCGGAAAGAGAGAATGGGCTAATCCATCGCCCCCAACACTAATGATGGATGTAAATGGATCCTTCGCGTGAATCCGTTCTAAGGTCTTAAGGCTTGCCGCTGCACTGTCTTCCCGAATCAAAGTAAAGTGGATTGATGATCTGCTCAATAGACGCGAGAACGCTTCGCCTTGACGCCTACCCTTACCTCCCCCGGAAATAGGGTTGACTACTAGTGCAACATTCATGCGCGTCGCAGCTTCCAACCATTATCATGAAGAATTCCCAGAAGCGCCGCTCCAAAATAGAAAGCCCACATAGGGATAGCTAGAAACAACATAGTGAACGGATCTCCAGTGGGTACGAACACAGCAGCAAAGAGTGTTATCCCAAAAACTACGTAGCGCCACGGACGTAACATCGCCCTACCGCTCAAGATATTCATCAAATTCAGCGCGAAGAGAAAAACAGGTAATTCGAAAGCAATTCCAAAAACGACGAGTAATTTTAGGACAAAGACGAGGTATTCATCGAAACGAATCAAATTAGAAAGCGTACTTGGTGTAAGTCCCATGATCTGTTGAATCGCAATTGGAAGCAGCCAATACGCAAACCAGACTCCGAGTGTGAAAAATGGTGTGGCTAGAAATATAAACAATAAGGAGTAACGGCGCTCCTTTCTTTTGAGTGCCGGTGAAACAAAGGCCCAAAGTTGATAGATCCAGAACGGGGAAGAAATAATCACTCCTACAAAAATTGCGACGCTAATCTTCAAATTCAGGGGCCCGAGTACTCCATTTACATACAGGGTGCCGCACCCTTTCAGAGAGCCCAGGGCACGCAAATTAAGTTTACAAATTGGTTCGGAGAGTTTTTGGACAATGTTGTTATAGAAAATCCAACCCAAAGAGCCACCAACTACGATACCCAGTGCTGCTCTAAAAAATCGCTTTCTTAACTCTCTAAAGTGCTCAATCAACGGCATGGTCCCACGTTGGGGACTGTTAGATTCCTCGCTCACCTTTAATGACTAATCTCGCTACCAAGTCAAAACTTAGTTTTGAGAGTCTTTTCCCGATTTACCTTCGCCATCATCCTTGAGCTCGGATTTAAAAATTTTCAGTGATTTAGCAACCGATTTCGCGGAGTCAGGAAGTCGCTTAGCTCCGAAGAGAACCACGAAAACTAATGCAACCACAATAATATGCCAAGGTCTTAGCTCGCCCATGTTTCCTCCTGCGTACGCGTTGTTATAAGTGCAATGTTACCACTCGCTCAATTAAGGAGATTTACCTCATTTTCCTCATTTTTATAGTTTTGAAGGCTTCGAGCCGCAAGTGATTTGAATTCATCAACGATGGACTGTGGGCTTAAAACCTCTACCGCACCATCAATGGCAGCCAGATTTCGTAGCAACCACGGGGCGCTTGAGACCACGAAAACAATTTTTAATCCATCACCCAGTGGCTCCATGGACTTAACAATGCCTTCATTTCTCTCCAAAAAGAGCCGAGCATTACTGGGAATGATTGCCTCAACAATAATCTCTTGCGGCTGTTCACTTACTATTTTTAGCGCTCGAAATTCTCCAAGGGGCTTAACGCTTTGAATCCTATCAAGTCGAAAATTTCGATTCTGGGCAATATCTATACAGTGAGCCTCCACATACAACTGACCAGAGTGGGCATACATTCTGATCGGATTAATTGTCCGCGTGGAAAGTATTTCGTTAGTTAAAGAGATGTACTCAATTTCTAGACTTGTTTGCGAAACGATACTTGACTGTATAGCGCTCTTCCATGTTGACGTTTCTACGGCATCGAGAGTATCGACTGAAGATACAACGCGAATGTCATCAAGCAGGCTCATCAATTTTTGTTCAAGTGAATCGATAAGGCTAGTGATTGATTCTGAAGTACCTTGAATCCGCAAATTTCGTAAACCTAGAAGAATACTCACGACTTCAACTTGCGATAGGCGTCTAGGTTTATCAAGGTTTTGGGGATCCATTACTGACACTTCACCGCCCTCGGTAGTGAGATCAATTAACTCTAAATGTGTGTAACCAGGAAGGCCACACATAAAGACGATATTAAGAATCTCCGATATCTCACTCTCAGAAGTCGAAAACTCCCGTGAAAGTTCTTCAATAGAAACTCCTGGATGCTCAACAATGTAAGGAATGAGATCTAAAGCTCGAGCAGTGCGCTCGACTGCACTTTCACTCATTCGACGCGACTCCTTAAGATTTGGAGTACTCGATCTCTAAGTTTTTGCGGTTCAAGAATTACGACATCTGCTCCGTACCAAAGTGCGTCAAAAATGGCAGCTCCTTCAAATGCATAAGAGCGCTCAAAGATGTCCCAGTCATCTTCAATATCTAGCAAAGTACTTCCAGTTCGCAGTGACAAGGCCTGGCCCGTTCTTATCTTCATTCTGACTACATAGTGCGCTTCGCTAGCCCCAATGATCATCGCCTCTCTAAGGCGGAAATCGTCTGGCCGCTTAAATCCATCTTTCTTACCGACCAACTTAAGACTTGAGATTCGGCGAACTTTGAAAGTCCGAATATCGGCTTTATCCCTATCTAATCCAACGATGTACCACTCCCCCTTGAATAGTGAAATTCCGTACGGATCTATAGTTCTAAGGTCCTTTTCGTTATCTGCGTAGTGAAAAGATATTGAACGTGATTGCGAGATTGCCTCCCACAAAATTTCGAAATGCGGTTGATTCTGATCTACTGGAATAATGGAGGTAATAAGAACATCTTCTTGAATCTCAACGCCTAAACTCTTTAACTTTCTTAACCCCTGCTGCCCGCTTTCGGAGAAGAAGGATGTCTGCCATGAAGTTGCAGCCACAGATAGCACGCCTAGTTCTGCTGGAGTAAGGTCTGGAATTTTAAGCGCATACTTATCAGGGGAAATTCGATAACCCGACTCATCTTCGAATAATGAATCAATTGGAGCTACTTCAATCTCAATACCGAGGGAACGCAAATCGTCTTTATCGCGCTCAAACATTCGTTCCATTGATTCAATCGCGCCGGAATACCCGGCAACAGATCGAAATATTTCAGACTTTGTAATCAGTCGCCTGGACGCCAAAAGGGCCATCGTAAGATTGATTAGGCGCTCTGTTTTCAAGTCGGACACAGGAGAACGATACGGCTTTGCTATCCTAGGCAAATGAGAAATCGCGCTAAAACTTCGAAACTTATCGCCATGGCAGTCGTCTTGATCGCCCCCACAACCCTTCTTCTTGCGGGCTGCACAACTGATGGAGGGCAAGGCACAATTAAAGCGACCACGAGTTCCACGCAATCTACGAGTATGAACTTCCCGGCTGTTTCTGGATCCCTTGGAAGTGCGCCGACGATAGGGGCGCCGACAGGTATGGCACCTACGACTCTTGAAAGTAAAGACCTATTTGTCGGAACCGGTGCAACCGCAACGCCGTCTTCCACAGTGACAGCGCACTATGCACTTATGACCTGGTCTACTGGGAAGATAATTAGTTCAACGTGGAGTAACAATCAACCTGGAACCTTCAGCCTCGCACAAGTCATTCCGGGGTGGCAACAAGGTATTCCCGGCATGAGAGTTGGTGGTCGCAGAGTTCTCGTCATTCCACCAAGTCTTGGTTACGGTGAAACGGGCTCGCAATCTGGAACCATTGGTCCAAATGAAACGTTGATTTTTGTCGTTGATCTGATTTCAATAGCTAAATAGCTAAATAGCTAGATAGCTAGATAGATGAGTTCTGCGACTGGCCTTCATGCCTCATCTTCGGGCAGCCCGTAAGAGCCTTTTGAGGGTCTGCGTCTGCGCAATGGGGCAATAACCCCTGGTGCGAGTCGTCTTGCCATGATTAAAAAGCCAGTATGTCCAATCATGCGGTGTTGTGGACGAACTGCCAAACCTTCGTGGTGCCATCCACGCAGCAGAGTTTCGATACTTTCTGGTTCAGTGAAAGCTTCAGATTTTTTGATTGTTTCAGCCATCTCCGAAAGTTGCGTGGTTGTCGCAACATAAGCAAGAAGTACGCCCCCGCCTTCTAATACGCTCGCAGCCATCTCGACACACTCCCACGGTGAAAGCATATCTAGCACTACACGATCATATTTTTCATGTACCGCATCTTGTACAGAGCCCAATGTAAGAGACCAGTTCGAAGGTATTTCTCCAAAGTACATCTCAACATTTTTGCGTGCTACCGAGGCAAATTCATCTCTGCGCTCAAAGGAGTCCACTTGCCCACCTGGCCCGACAGCGCGCAGAAGCGCAATCGAGAGAGCTCCGGAACCAACTCCGGCTTCAAGAACTCGCACACCTGGTGCGATATCTGCAAAACCTAAAATGAAGGCGGAATCTTTGGGATAAACAATTGTTGCGCCACGAGGCATCGAGAGTACAAAATCACCTAACAATGGCTTGAATGCGAGAAATTTCAATCCACCTGTTGTTTCAACAACTGTTCCTTCAGAAGATCCAACAACGTCGTTGTGCACTATCCAACCTTTGTGAGTGTGGTATTCCCCACCCTCCTTCAAAGTAATTGTTTGAATTTTGCCCTTTGCATCGGTGAGCTGTACCCGATCACCAAACTTGAAAACTGCCACTATGCACTCTCTTCACTTAGATTGGAAAGAAAAACATCACTCAGCATGGCAATAGATACACCGTTCAGTGAATCAAGAACGATAAGTCTCTCTTGCCCCTGGATACCTAGGAAAGTCGGGATTGCAATTACAAATGCTCCACTCGCTTTCGCTGCCGTGATACCAGTCAGCGAATCCTCCAAGATAATGCACTGTTGGATATCTACACCTAATCGTTGCGCCGCCAGCAGGTAAGCCTCTGGGTCTGGTTTCGTCATCTTTACGTCATTACTTGATATAGCTACGTCAAAACTGACGCCCTCAAGTCTTTGGAGCGTTGCGTTCATCATCGGCTCTGGGCTGGCGGTCACTAGGGCAACTGGAATTGCGGCGGCACTAAGTTCAAGCAGTAGCTCCAAAGCGCCCGGCATATAGCCAATATCGTTTCGAAACTCTTCAATTGTTCGCTTAACTAATTCTTGACGAAAATAATCAGGAGTATGTTTTTTTCCAGATAGCTCCCACATGTAAATGCCAACTTTATGCAACGGGCCGCCAAGACAATACATTTGATCTTCTTTACTCCAGCGGTGGCCAAATTCGGCCATTAACTGCGTTTCTGCCGCTAACCATTTAGGCTCTGAATCTACGAAGGTACCATCCATGTCGAATAAAACTGCAGCGAAGGGTTGGTTTGATGCCAAGGGTTCAAGAGAGCTCTTCATGATGCGTTGAAATACTTAGCTTCAGGGTGCATCGTGATAATTGCAGATGTTGACTGCTCTGGATGCAACTGGAATTCTTCTGAAAGTTCGACACCGATTCTTGAAGGCTCTAGTAGCTCGCACAGTTGAGTCTGCGCAGAAAGATCTGGACAGGCGGGATAACCAAATGAATAACGCGAACCTCTATAACCTTGATCCAGAAGAGCATCGAGTTCGGGAGCATCTTCAATTCCAAAACCAAGTTCGGTTCGGATGCGTGCGTGCCAATGTTCAGCGAGAGCCTCTGTCAGCTGAACAGAAAGGCCATGTAGTTCTAGGTATTCACGGTATAAATTCTTACTAAAGAGCTCTGCAGTTGCCTCACTCACGACCGAACCCATTGTGACAACGTGGAAAGCGACGACATCTATCTCTCCGCTCTCTTTTGGCCGATAGAAATCACTCAAGCACAGGCGACGGTCTCTACTCTGTCTAGGAAAAGTGAATCGAACGCGCTCTTCTCCTTCCTTTTCCCCATCATGATGTAATACAACGAGGTCATTTCCTTCGCTGTAACAAGGGAAGTATCCGTACACAACAGCAGCATTTAACCAACCTTTAGATTGCGCATCGTTTAGCAGTGAACGCAGACGAGGCCGACCTTCCTCTTCGACCATCTTCTCAAATTCACCGCGTGCACCCTTTAAGCCCCACTGACCCATAAATAAAGCTCGCTCATCTAACATTCCAGAATAATCTGAAAGTGCGATTCCCTTCACAATCCGCGAGCCGTAGAACGGTGGCTTAGCTAACGGCACATCGATTGCAACATCTGAACGACGCAAATCAATCTCTGGTAATTCTTGTGACTTGCGAGGATTAGTGATGCGTTTCTTAAGCGGCGGCAGAACAGCGCTCGGATCTCCTTTTTTGATACCCATGAGAGTATCCATCAAGGTCAACCCCTCGAAAGCGTCCTTCGCATACCGAACTGTTCCATCAAATTTCGATGCAAGATCATCTTCAACAAATGCGCGAGTAAGTGCTGCTCCTCCGAGAATAACTGGCCATTTCGTATTTAAATTTCTAAGCGTCAGCTCTTCGAGATTTTCCTTCATAATGACCGTTGATTTCACAAGTAAGCCTGACATACCTATCACATCTACATTCTCGTTCTGCGCCGCATCAATTATCTGATTGATGGTTTGCTTGATACCAATGTTCACTGTGGTGTATCCATTATTGGTCAGAATGATATCTACTAGATTCTTTCCGATGTCATGTACGTCGCCTTTTACAGTTGCTAAAAGAATCTTGCCTCGGCCCTCTGTATCGGCCTTCTCCATATGTGGCTCAAGTATCGCAACAGCTTCCTTCATCACCTCGGCACTTTGCAAGACGAAGGGAAGTTGCATTTCTCCAGCACCAAAGAGCTCGCCGACAATTTTCATACCAGCTAGAAGATGATCGTTAATAATTTGGAGAGGAGAAATTCCTTGATCCATAGCTACCTGAAGATCAGCTCCAAGTCCCACCTTTTCACCATCGATAATACGTCGTTGCAGTCGTTCTTCCAGAGGAAGCGCCGCTAACTCCGCTGCTCTCGTTAGTTTGTTCGAGGTCGCCTCTACTCCCTCAAAAAGTTCCAAAAAGCGTTGTAACGGATCGTAAGTACAGTTTCCCTCTGCATCAAATTCGCGTCGATCATAAACGAGATCCATCGCTACCTTAAGAACCTCGGCATCTATTCTCGCGATCGGAGTAATTTTCGAAGGATGAACAATCGCCGAATCCAGACCATTTTTGACCGCTTCGTGAAGAAATACAGAATTCAAAACTATGCGCGCGGCAGGGTTGATTCCAAAACTGATGTTGCTCACACCAAGAGTTGTTTGAACTTCTGGAAACTTTTCCTTTAATTCCTTTATCGCAGCCAGAGTTTCAATCCCATCCCTGCGAGTCTCTTCTTGGCCGGTCGCGATCGGGAACGTAAGGCAGTCGATCAAAATGTCACCTATCTTCAAACCCCACTGAATCGTCAAACTTTCAATCAATCTGCTTGCAACTCGAATTTTCCATTCTTGAGTTCTGGCCTGACCCTCTTCGTCAATCGTTAGCGCAACAACGGCTGCCCCATGCTCCTTAACAATGGGCATGATTTTTGCGTACCTAGAAGTTGAACCTTCGCCATCCTCAAAATTCACTGAGTTAATGACACAGCGGCCACCCAATTGCTGGAGGCCCGCTTCAATGACCGCGGCTTCAGTTGAATCTAAAACTATCGGTAATGTGGATGCGGTCGCCAAGCGTGAAGCAATCTCGCGCATATCTGCAACGCCATCTCTGCCTACGTAATCTACAGATAGATCCAACATATGCGCGCCATCTCGAATTTGATCCCGGGCTATCTCTACGCATGTTTGCCAATCATCTGCAAGGAGTGCATCACGAAATGCTTTTGAGCCATTTGCGTTAGTGCGCTCCCCTATTGCTAAATAACTCTTATCTTGTCTAAACGGAACAAACTGGTACAAAGATGACGCGCCAGGCTCGACAGTGACATCTCGCGTATTTAAACGAATTGATCTGATGCTTTCTACAACTTCTTTGAGATGGGCGGGAGTTGTACCGCAACATCCACCTACAAGACTGACACCATAATTGATGACAAACTCTTTTAAACTCGCTGCTAACTCTTTTGGAGTTAGTGGGTAGAAGGCGCCATCTGGGCCCAGAACTGGTAATCCAGCATTAGGCATAACGGAGATACCTGACGTTGCGCTCTTGCCAAGGTAACGCAAATGTTCAGACATTTCAGTAGGTCCAGTTGCACAGTTAAGACCTATGAGATCAACGCCTAGTGCAGAGATAGCATTTAGCGCAGCCCCGATTTCAGAACCAAGGAGCATGGTCCCGGTTGTTTCAACGGTGACTTGAGCTATTAAAACTACATCTCGATTAGCTGCCGAGATGGCATCGCGTGAGCCATTGATAGCAGCTTTCACCTGAAGGAGATCTTGAGAGGTCTCAATCAGAAGTGCATCAGCTCCGCCGTCTAGTAAACCGCGCGCATTTTCAAAATATGCACTTTTAAGATTCTGATAGTCGGTGTGACCAAGTGTGGGTAATTTCGTTCCGGGTCCGATAGATCCCAGAACATAACGAGCACGGCCATCAGTTTCATACTCATCGCAAATCTCACGAGCGAGAGCGGCGCCAGCTTTTGCTAGTTCATAGATGCGATCTTCAATTCCGTATTCGGCAAGATTTGCCCAGTTTGCGCCAAACGTATTTGTCTCAATTGCGTCGACACCTGCATCGAGATATTGTGCGTGAACACTTTTAACAATGTCGGGCCGAGAAACATTGAGAATTTCATTGCAGCCTTCGAGATTCTGAAAATCGGCAAGAGATGGATTAGCCGCCTGAAGCATGGTGCCCATAGCGCCATCTGCCACCACAACTCGGGTGGCGAGTGTTTTGCGCAAAGATTCTCTACTCATTAAGAAGAAAGTTTACAGGGCTAATCCCAACAAAGAATCTAGGCCTCGTGAGACTAATCCAGCATCATCTACAGTGGGATTTTCTTCAGATTCCCTGCACCAGGCTTCAATTGCCAAAAGTGCAAGCGGAGTATTCACGTTATCCGCCAGAGCTTGGGCTAACTGCGTTAAGAGCTTAGCGCCGGGGGCGACTTCACTCTTCCCTAGGTTCACTCGTATGCGAGCGACGGCCACTTCAGCCTGTTGCAATACATCCGCTGTCCACATCCGGTCCTTTGCGTAATGCTCCTGCATTAATGCATAGCGAATAACCATGGGGTCAACGCCATCAGCGAGCAATGCCGAAACAAATACAAGATTACCTTTTGATTTGCTCATTTTTTCACCATTCAAACCAATCATGCCGGAATGAATAAATGACTTAGCGAAAGTAGTGCCAGTCATCGCCTTAGCTTGAGCCGCGCTCATGAAGTGGTGTGGAAAAATGAGATCTGATCCGCCACCTTGGATATCAATGAGGAATTCGTGTGGGTGTGAATCTAAATAATCTGCGCCCAATAAATATCGCAAACTGATTACACAGCATTCGATATGCCATCCTGGGCGACCAAAACCATGCGAGCTTTCCCAACCAGGTTCGCCATCTTTATTCGCCCACCATAAAACTGGATCGAGCGGATGCTTTTTCCCTGGTCTTTCTGGATCGCCACCGCGCTGGGCAAAAACTGAAAGTGCCTCTGATTCTGTGATGGGCAGGGAGGGAAGAAAAGACGCTACATCAAAGTAGAGATCATTTTCGACTTTGTATACGAATCCGTTCTGCTCCATCCGAGTAATTGCCAGATCCACCAAATCCATCACCGAGGTAGCCGGAATGAAATGAGCGGGAGGCAATATGTGCAGCGCTGTCATATCAGATTGAAAGAGTTCAACTTGGTTGAGCGCTAAAGATTTCCAATCTACGCCATCTCGATTCGCCCGCTCTAAAAGCGGCTCATCGATATCTGTCACATTCTCTACGAAGTTAACAGCGGCTCCTGTGGCGCGCAAATAACGATTAATTAAATCAAAGGTTAGATAAGTCGCAGCATGACCTAGATGAGTTGAGTCATATGGCGTGATTCCACATACATACATATTTATGTTTCCGGCATGAAATTCTGCTCCACCCGAAAGTACAAGTGGCGGAAGGGCCGATGGGAAAGCTGGCACATACAGTGTTGGCCACGGTTTAATATTCATTAGATTGCAAGCCTACCTAAACATTTCTAAAAAGGTGGCCAAGGAATAGCTGGCCAATCTGGCGACGGTTCTGGAAATAGCTGGCCAATTAGCAAATCTTCCGCCCTTTTTAGGGTGGCGTCGATCTCTTCGGAAGTTAGGAGATCGCTGAATTGCTTTGAATCAAACTTTTGAATGAACAGCTCTATCGCTGCAATCTCGTTGGCGTCGAACTCGCGGCCGGCCCACTGCCAAAGAACTGTGCGCAATTTATTTTCTCTGTTAAAAGTTACCCCGTGATCGCAACCATAAACGATATCTTCTGAGACCGGCAAAATATGTCCAAATTTACGGTCACCGTTATTAATGAGCGCATCAAAAAGAGCCATCTGCCGAATCTTCTTGGATTGTGTCTGTGCAAATTGCACTACATCGATAGTTTCATTTGGGTCGATCCACTCTTGGACCATCCCAATCCCATATGGGCCATCCCGCAAGACGGTATTTGGCACCACATCAAAACCCAAGAAATCACTTACCAAAAAAGCTGAAAATTCTCGTTGAGCCAGATTTCCATCTGGAAAATCCCAAAGTGGACGCTCACCGGCTATTGGTTTGTATACAACACGGTGTTCGGCTATTTGCGCCAAGAGAGTTGCATTCGATGCATCTGTAATGCGGCCAATAATTTCAAGCTCACCATTTTGTAAACTTGCTAACTCCATTAACGTCTATACCCGTTCGACCTAGGACACAGATGTCCATCTGGATTTAGAGGGGCGCCGCAGAATGGACATGGTGCCCGGCCAGCAGCTACGACGTTTGCCGCTCTGTCACAGAACCCACGTACTTGTGCAATCGAGAGCTGGAAAATCAGCAGGTCTGGAGTCTCGACATCCGAATCTTCGTCGCCATCTTCAACTAACTCAGCGAAATCCTCTTCGGCTAACGCCTGAATTTGAATATCAATACTCTGATTACCTTGCTCGTAAGAAATCGCGATAACTCCGGCCTTGAAGTCTTCGGAAATTGGATATTCAAGCTTGCCGTCATCTCGAATAGGCGGTGAATTAAGAACATCCGTGTTGGCCAATTTATTGCGTCTAAGCTCTCGAATTAAAAGCTGCAATCTCTCTACTAGCGCCTGTACCTGTGATTTCTCGATGACGATGCTATTAGAACCAGTAGCCGAATAGACCTGCAAGAAAAATACTCGCTCCCCTGGCTCCCCCACGGTGCCAACGATGCACCGCTCAACTGATGAGTGGCGATAAACAATTCTGCTCATTTTCTTCCAGCACCGCCACCCAATGTCGATCCTTCATGGGCGCCAAAACTTGCAGTGGAATTAATTCGTTGAATCGAGACATGCTCACCGTTAAATACCAATGAACTAATTGAGCCAGGATCTATGGCAAGTCGTTGGAAGGTATCTAAATGGGAACCAAGATAGTGATTTAGAATCACCCGAATAACGTCACCGTGTGAAACGACCAAATGAACTTTATTATCATTTCGCAGTGATTCGATGCCTTCAATTGCCCGGCTGCTCATTTCAAGGAAACTTTCGCCAGCTGGAAATCGAACAGCAGAAGGTGACTTTTGAATCGTTCGCCACAGTGATTTTCGCGCTAGCAGCGCCAACTTTTCGCCAGACCATTCCCCGTAATGCATCTCAATAAAAGACGGATTGACAGTTACGGGCAAATCCAAATGACGTTCCATAAAGGGCGCAATTGTTTCGCGGCAACGTTCAAGTGGACTTAGTTGAACATCTTCAATCTTGAGAGTTTCTAAAATATCAGTGAGATCTTTGGCCTGTTTGCGACCTTGCGCCGATAGTTTGATACCTGGCTTTTGCCCCGCCAAAATCCCACGACCATTGGCCTGCGAATGTGCATGTCGCAAGAGATAGATTGTGGACCGACCCTTTTTGGGCCGTAGTGCAAGGGCACTTTTGCGGAGCGTCATATGGCTAGGTTACCGATAGTTGAAGCTCCTTGTTGCTAGTGTCCGAACTATGAAAATGAGAAGCCTTGGACATAGCGGGCTGGAGGTCTCTCGTCTTGCGTTAGGGACTATGACCTGGGGCCGAGATACCGACGAACACGAGGCAGCGGTACAACTGCGTTCATATCTGGATGCCGGCGGCAACCTAATAGATACAGCGGCTGTTTACGCTGATGGCGACAGCGAGCGAGTCCTAGGTGGGTTTCTAGGCACTCTGGTGAACCGCGACGATATTCTCATTGCAACGAAAGCTGGCATTTCTTTCAAATCAGGTGAGAGAAAAGTAAGTAACTCTCGCCATTCCCTCATTGATGATTTAGATAAGTCATTAGATCGCTTAGGAGTTGAATTTGTAGATCATTGGCAAATCCACACCTGGGATGAGCAGACTCCACTTGAGGAAACGCTATCTGCAATGGATTATGCGATTCAAAGTGGAAGGTCAAGATACGTCGGAGTTTCAAATTTCAGTGGTTGGCAGCTTGCACGAGCCCATACGCTGCAAAATCCTATCTTCGGTAAATCACCGATTTCATCTCTTCAATCTGAATATTCACTACTAAATCGCGGTGTGGAACGAGATGCGCTACCGGCCGCCATTGCGATGGGTATTGGCTTCTTGGCTTGGTCGCCACTTGGCCGAGGCGTTCTGACTGGAAAGTACAGGAATGGAACACCTTCAGATTCGCGTGGAGCCAGTCCGCACTTCTCCGCTTTTGTTGCGCCCTACTTAACGCCACGCGCTCGCTCCATCGTGGATGCGGTGTGCGTTGCTGCAGAAGGATTGGGTTACTCACCGATTGAAGTTGCATTGTCGTGGGTTCGAGATGCTCCAGGTGTGACCTCTGCAATTATCGGCGCCAGAACAGGAGCTCAACTTCGCGGCGTCTTAACTGTGGAAGAAATCGAACTGCCAGCTCCCGTGCGTGCTGCCCTGGATGAAGTATCTGCTTTAACAGATTAAATCTTTAGCAGTTTTCTAAGAAGCGTGAAAGTGTCCTGACCCCAAATTTCAAACCATCCACTGGTACTCGCTCATCGACTCCGTGGAATAAAGCAAAGAAATCTAAATCCGCTGGAAGCTTGAGCGGACTAAAACCGTAGCCGATAATTCCTAGATCTGACAGAGCTTTGTTATCTGTTCCGCCACTCATCACATAAGGAACTGGCACGCCTTCTGGATCCTCTGCATGAAGCGCATCGCACATAGCTTGTACCAGCGGCCCATCGAAATCAACCTCGAGCGCTTTGTCGCGCACAAGCATCTCGACATTTGCATCATCACCGGCAAGCTCACGTATCGTTGAGAGCAACTCGTCCTCATATCCGGGAAGAAAACGGCCATCAACGACAGCGCTGGCTAGTTGCGGAATCACATTAGCTTTATATCCAGCTTCTAGCATTGTTGGGTTTGATGTATTTTGAACCGTTGCGCCCATCATGCGAGCAGCGCCACCAATATGTTTCTCCAGCGGCCTTGGATTACTTGGGTCATATTTCTCGCCAACTAATTCCGCAACTTTCCCCCAAAACTTAGCGCCAGTCTTAGTTTCGCGAATAGGCCACTCGTGCTGACCTATACGAGTTATCGCTCTTGCCAACTTCGTAACCGGATTGTCTTTGTTAATGAACGAGCCGTGTCCAGCAGTTCCTTTTGCCGTCAATTTCATCCAGGCTAGACCTTTCTCAGCCGTCTGCACCCAGTACAACCGATGGCCACCAGAAATAGTTACAGAGAAACCACCGACCTCAGAGATTGCCTCTGTGTACCCTTCAAAAATATCTGGGCGGTTCTTAATCATCCATCGAGAGCCGAATAGCCCTCCCGCTTCTTCGTCGGCAAAAAATATTAAGAGAATATTTCTTGGCGGAACATAGCCATACTTTTTCCATCCACGTGCGAGTGCAAGAAATTGGGCGCAACCATCTTTCATATCGACGGCGCCACGACCCCAGATAAATCCGTCTTTGATATCACCTGACCACGGATCGATGCTC
>CAILYP010000235.1:0-2114 GCA_903838475.1 uncultured Actinomycetes bacterium
AGGATGGACTTGCATCGCGCGGTGGACATACTGAAGCCGGCATTGCATTGGCCGAACTAACTGGTTCATTTCCGGCAGCACTGCTCTCGGAAATCGTTGCTGAAGATGGATCGATGGCTCGCGGTGAAACCCTCATGCAATTTGCGGCAGAACATCACATTCCAATCATTTCGATTGCCGACATTAAGAAATACCAAGCTTCACTCCCTCCTTCACCGCGCCTTGATTCATATCCAGGTTATGAATTTGAGTGGGTTGATGTCCAGCTTGAGAACGGCATGTGGAGCCTTGCTACTTATCCATCTCTTAAGCATCGCGAACAAGTTGTCATGCGCTTTGGTAAAAGCGATAAAACACCACTTGTGCGTATTCACTCTGAGTGTTTTACCGGTGATGTCATTCATTCCCAACGCTGTGATTGCGGTGAACAATTAAAGCAATCGATCGCCGCCATAGAGGAATACGGATACGGATACATAATTTATCTACGAGACCATGAAGGACGAGGAATTGGGCTGACCGAAAAGCTGAAGGCATACACCCTTCAGAATGCCGGCTTAGATACGGTGGACGCAAACGTTCAACTGGGACACTCGGTGGATTCACGTGATTGGTCTGAAGCCATGGCTATCCTAAAAAACCTCAATCTTGCAGCAATAAAATTATTAACGAATAACCCAGAAAAAGTGAAAGCTGTTAGCGATAGTAATATTGCGTGCGAGCAAGTTGCGCTAAATATTGCCCCTAATGAGTTCAATAAAAAATACCTATCCACAAAGGCAGAACGCCTTGGACATACTGGAGGAAAATAATGGCCGGTGACGCACCTCAAATCACAGTTCCACAACTGCCAAAAGCAAGAGTGGCAATTATTTCTTCGTCATGGCACATGGATATCTGCGGTGACCTAATCGCCGGCGCAACTCGAGCACTTGAAGCGGCAAAGGTGGCAGAAATTAAAACGATCTTTGTTCCCGGTTCATTTGAGATTCCCCTTGCCGCACAGAAAGCTTTTGAAAAAGGCTTTGACGCGGTGGTTGCGGTGGGTTTAGTGCTTAAGGGTGAAACTCCACATTTTGATTATGTCTGCCAAGGAGTAACCCAAGGAGTTATCGATGTGCAACTTAAGTTCTCAAAGCCGATTGGCTTTGGCGTCTTGATGTGTAATGACCTTGACCAAGCGATTGCCCGTTCGGGTCGAGAAGGAAGTAGCGAAGATAAGGGTTACGACAGCGCTATTGCTGCTTTGTATTTACTTAATTTGTAAAGGGAACTGAAAGTGGGCCCAGACAGGCTCGAACTGTCGACCCACGGATTAAAAGTCCGTTGCTCTACCGGCTGAGCTATAGGCCCCACTTATTGCTTCTTATTACTTCCTATTACTTCCTACTACTTCTTATTTCGAGTAGTTGGTGCGAGGCCAAGACTAAACAAGCAACTGCCTACAGTCAATTTTGCGCGATTTACACGAATTAATCAGATTACATCGCGCCTTTACCGCTAAAAATTGCACCTATTGTTTTTCCAATGAGCGCAAAGTCCGTAATAAAATTCCAGTTGTGAATGTAGTAAGAATCTTGGTCCATTCTCTCCTGCCACTCAACCTCTTTACGCCCAGATACCTGCCATAGGCCGGTGAGTCCAGGCTTTGCGACAAAGCGAAAAGCACTTTTACGTCCGATCTGGCTTAGTTCCTCTGGAAGTATCGGGCGCGGCCCAACAATGGACATCGTTCCAATCAGCACACAATAGATTTGTGGCAGCTCATCAATAGACCAACGTCGGATGAACTTGCCCAACTTAGTGATTCGTGGATCTTCACGATAGCGCTCGGCCATTCCCTTCTCGCTAAATGAGAGTATTTTCTGGCGATCGCTATCAGCTCCCGTATACATGCTTCGGAATTTAGGGAACTTAAAGAGGACGTTATTCTGCCCAATTCGATTAGCTACATAAAGTATTGGGCCATCCGAAGTGAGCTTTACTAAAATCGCAGTAATCAGAAAGATCGGGCTTAGAAGTACTAAAAGGAGGGCTGCAAAAAGAATATCGAAAGCTCGCTTAAGGAAACTAGAATTACTGGTAATTTCTGGTTCAACAATCTGGTACCACCC
>CAILYP010000236.1:0-1971 GCA_903838475.1 uncultured Actinomycetes bacterium
AATCTAAAATCAAATTCTCTGCGATTGAAAACGAGCCAACCAAACCGTCGAGCTCGCGAGATTCTGGGATGAAGGCAATTCCTTCGTGGAGTGAATCGTGAATAGAAAGCCCAACGAGTTCTTTTCCGGATAAAGAAAGTGAACCTTCGACATGATCTTCCAAATTTATGATGGCTCTTGCGAGTTCGGATTGACCATTGCCTTGTACGCCAGCGATGGCGAGAACTTCACCTGCGCGAACCTCGAAGTTAGCCTTATTTACTACCGCCCTGCCAAGCGCATCTCTGATGGTTAAGTCTCGTCCAACAAGTATCGGTTCACCGGCTGATTTAGAACTCTTGTTTGCAGTTAGGTCTACTGGCCGGCCAACCATCAGCGAAGCTAGTTCCTCTTGGGATGCGGTTGGAAGCGCAGTGCCGACTACTTTACCCCGCCTAATAATTGAGATTTCATCCGCCACCGCTTTAACTTCGCGCAATTTGTGCGTAATAAAAATGATTGCTGTGCCTCTTTCACGCAGTTTGCGCATGACTTTTAATAGTTCATCAGTCTCTTGCGGAGTTAAAACTGCGGTCGGTTCATCCAGGATCAGTACCTTGGCATCATAAATTAGAGCTTTAATAATTTCTACTCGTTGCTGCACACCAACTGGCAACTCCTCCACCAGGGCATCTGGATCAACCTCAAAACCGAACTCCTCAGAGATGCGCTTAATATCGATCCGAGCTTGTTCTAAGTTTAAAACCCGATTTGATTTTAATTTTTCGTGGCCGAGGATAATATTTTCGGCAACCGTGAAAACCGGTATCAACATAAAATGCTGGTGGACCATACCGATACCAGCATCAAGTGCATCACTTGGCTGGGTAACTTTGATTGGTTTTCCATCAACAAGTATTTCGCCAGAATCCGGCGCGACCAGACCATAAACAATATTCATTAGGGTGGATTTGCCGGCGCCATTTTCACCAAGGATGGCGTGAATCTGCCCGGCCTCGACTTTTAAGTCGATAGCATCGTTAGCAATAAGCGCACCAAAGCGCTTGGTAATTGCTCGAAGTTCTAGAGACACAACAAGATCCTACCTAAGTTGGCGACAAAAAAGTAGGAGGGCTGATTTCTCAGCCCTCCTACTTAGAAGGATTCAATCAGAAA
Source organism: uncultured Actinomycetes bacterium (assembly GCA_903838475.1). Lineage (GTDB taxonomy): Bacteria > Actinomycetota > Actinomycetes > Nanopelagicales > Nanopelagicaceae > PALSA-747. Next base: position 1,156 of record CAILYP010000236.1, read on the forward strand.
TTACTTGACTGAAAGTTTTCCTGCTGCAATATCGATACCGATTTGACGAACTTCAACCTGAAGTTGACCAGGTACCTGTCCGGTTAGATCGTGATATCGAGCGATTGAAACGCCTTTGTTAGCAAGTGTTCCAACATATGGAGCATTTGTGAATTTTTTAGCAGCAGTATCTGCAGCTACGGACTTCACAGCATTTCCCAAGCCTTTTGCAACTGTTGACAAGAGAACTGAAGCAATCTGTGGCAATTGGTCATAAGCATCTGTATCAACCCAGATTGTTAGTGACTTCTTGCTCTTGACAGAGGCAAGGGCATATGAAAGTCCAAGTGTTCCGCCAACAGGAAGGATTACATCCGCACCTTGTTGTTCGAAGCCATTTGAAATTGTTAGCGCCTTATTGCCATCGCTGAAGTTACCAACGAATGTTCCTGAATCAGGCTTCGCTGGATCCCAGCCAAGTACCTTTACAGTCTTGCTCTTCTTCTTGTTGTAATAAGCAACACCCTTTGCAAAGCCGTCCATGAATATGGTTACGGTTGGGTAAGGAGCGCCACCATAAGTAGCAACCTTGCCAGTCTTTGACATACCTGCAGCAAGGTAACCTGCTTGGAATGCTGCTTCGTCAGTTGCGAAGGTTAGACCCTTTACGTTTGCGACTGGAGATCCTGGCCAAACAGAACCGTCAGCTCCGTGGTCCAATGCCTGATCATCAACAACTGCATACTTAATTCCTGGGTTTAATTTTGCAGACTTAACAATTTCACCTGAGATAGCAAAACCAACACCAATAATTAGTTCGCATTTCTTATCAACAAA
>CAILYP010000237.1:0-2595 GCA_903838475.1 uncultured Actinomycetes bacterium
AAGGCAGCAGACGTCGGCGCTGACCTCGTCGGTAAAGTTGAGAAGAATATTCCAGAAGATGACCCACGTAACGCTGCAACCATTGCAGATAACGTTGGCGATAACGTCGGTGACTGCGCCGGTATGGCAGCAGATCTCTTTGAGTCATACGCAGTAACTCTTGTTGCCGCGCTGATTCTTGGTAAAGCCGGATTCGGTAATGCTGGTTTGATCTTCCCATTGATCGTTCCTGCAATCGGAATCATCACCGCAATCATCGGTATCTTCATTACTCGTCTTCGCTCTACAGACCGTAGTGCAATGCAAGCAATCAACCGCTCATTCTTCCTTTCGGCAATAATTAGCGCAGTACTTGTTGGCTTTGCAACGTTCTCATACCTTCCTAATTCAATGAAGTTACTTGAAGGATTAGACCCTGCTGAAGCAACAAAAGTTAATCCTCGAGTACTTGCACTCGGTGCGGTATTGATTGGTATTGCGCTCGCTGCTGCTATTCAAGTTCTCACTGGCTTCTTCACTGAAGTTGGTAAGCGCCCAGTTAATGACGTCGCTGCATCTTCCAAAACAGGAAGCGCAACAGTGATTTTGGCTGGTATCTCCGTAGGCTTCGAATCAGCAGTATTTTCCGCCATGCTCATCGCTGGTGGCGTATTCGCTGCATATCTCCTCGGACAGGGCTCAGTCGTCCTTAGCCTCTTCGCAGTATCTCTTGCAGGAACAGGCTTACTCACAACAGTAGGTGTCATTGTTGCGATGGATACCTTCGGACCTATCTCAGATAACGCACAAGGCATTGCTGAAATGTCTGGCGATGTTAAGGGAGAAGGCGCAGCAATTCTTACTGGACTCGATGCTGTTGGTAACACAACAAAGGCGATCACTAAAGGTATTGCAATTGCAACCGCAGTTCTCGCTGCAACAGCGCTCTTCGGTGCATTCACCGAAGCAATCGTTAAAGCAGTTAAAGATAGTGGCGTCACAACAGCCGATCTTCAATTCCAAGGAGTCCTCGATGTTGCAAATCCACGCAACCTTGTTGGTCTAATCCTTGGCGCAGCAGTCGTCTTCATGTTCTCAGGACTTGCAATCAATGCAGTCTCACGTGCAGCCGGCGCAGTTGTTGTTGAAGTTCGTCGCCAATTCGAATTACACCCTGGCATCATGAAGGGCACAGAGAAGCCTGAGTACGGCGCAGTTGTTGATATCTGCACCCGCGACTCACTCCGTGAACTTGCAACACCAGGACTACTTGCTGTCATGGCACCTATTGCAGTTGGTTTCGGTCTCGGCGTTGGCGCACTCGGTGCATACCTCGCTGGCGCAATCGGCACAGGAACGCTGATGGCTGTATTCCTTTCCAACTCTGGTGGAGCATGGGATAACGCAAAGAAGATGATTGAAGATGGTCACCACGGTGGAAAGGGCAGCGATGCTCACCACGCAACAATCGTTGGAGACACAGTCGGAGATCCATTCAAAGACACCGCTGGTCCAGCAATCAACCCATTGATTAAGGTCATGAACCTTGTCGCTGTTTTGATTACCCCAGCCATTGTCAGCTTTGCACTCGGTGGTCACAGCACCACTAACCACATCATTGCCGCAGTCGCGATGTTGTTGATCATTGCTCAAATGGTTCGCGCACGTCGCGCAGCCACAGTGATCGCCTAACAAATACATATAAGAAAGAAGTAACTAGACCCGATGGCAACAGCTAAGAAAGCAGTAAAGAAGACTGCTGCAAAAAAAGCTGTTGCCAAACGGGCCACTACAAAAAAAGCTTCTCGTTCCAAGAAATCAGCCCCGTCAGAATCAGCTCCCCGTAACCTCTCCGCCGCTGGCAAAAAGCTAGTTATCGTTGAGTCCCCCGCAAAAGCCCGCAAAATAAGTGGTTATCTAGGCGATGAATACGTCGTCGATGCCTCAGTCGGTCACATCCGCGATCTACCTCAACGCGCAGCAGACATCCCAGTTGAATACAAAAAAATTGCTTGGGCCAAAGAGGGCGTCAACATCGAAGAAGATTTCGCGCCGCTCTATGTAATCAACCCAGATAAGCGCAAGAAAGTCAGCGAGCTAAAAGCCCTGATGAAAGATGCGACCGAACTCATTCTGGCTACCGATGAGGACCGCGAAGGTGAAGCTATCGCTTGGCACCTCATGGAAGTTCTCAAACCAAAGATTCCGGTCAGCCGCATGGTCTTCAATGAAATTACAAAAGAAGCCATTCAAAAAGCAGCGCATGAAACTCGCGACCTCGATTACAAACTAGTCGATGCCCAAGAAACACGGCGCGTATTAGACAGGCTTTATGGCTATCGCCTTTCTCCAGTTCTCTGGAAGAAAGTTATGCCACGTATCTCAGCAGGCCGCGTTCAATCAGTAGCCACGCGTCTGATTGTGGAACGTGAGCGTGAACGCATGGCCTTCATATCTAGTTCATGGTGGGATCTCAAAGCCGAGACAGATAAGAACTTCACAGCCAGATTAATTAGCCTTGAAGGCAAAAGAGTCGCACAAACAAATGACTTTGATAGTAATGGCGGCTTTAAAGAGTCTAAGGACGTAAGCAACATCCTGCTCCTCGATGAAACA
>CAILYP010000238.1:0-2207 GCA_903838475.1 uncultured Actinomycetes bacterium
GCTGCCCACTCATCACTTTCTTTCCGAGAAATTTTATGTTCTGCTGCAAGTTTTTCTGTTGCCTCACCGAGAGAAAGAACTGTTCTTCCATCATCGTGCTTTGCCATCTTGGGATTAATAAATCTCCAACCAAGGGCAGTATCAAATGTTGCGCCAGGCTTTGCCCATGCCTTACTTGGTTTTTCACTAACCCAAGGTGCGCGAGTCATGGATTCTGCTCCACCTGCAATAACCAGAGAATTTCTTTGAGAAACGATGGATTCATGTGCACTAGCAATTGCTTGCAGCCCCGATGCACACAAACGGTTGACTGTGTAGCCAGGAACAGTGTTCGGCATTCCTGCAAGTAAAAGTGCCATTCGAGCAAGGTTTCTATTGTCATCACCAGATTGATTTGCAGCACCGAAGATCACTTCATCAATCTCGTTGCCCGAAACCTTCGATCGCTCCAAGATAGCGGAAATCACAGAGGCAGCTAAGTCATCTGCTCTGGCTTCGGCTAACGCCCCACCGTACTTACCCACATGAGTACGTACGGTGGTTGCAATATGTGTTGCCATTATTATTTCCGATTCAAAATAGATTTCATGGCATCAAGCAGTGCTTTCTGGGGATCACTTGGGATGCTCATGCTTCTCCAACCAACATAGTTATCTGGACGCACAAGTACGCAACCATCTTCGTTTACTTCGCGCATACGTGCCCAGTCGTCATATAGATCTGTGTATTCATGTCCTGGCCCAATGATGTGTGCCTTTACTTCGACGCCTAGCTCTTTAGCAACAGCGCTGGCAGCTTTTTCCCATGCTGACCCTGAAATACCGGTAAGAAGAGCGAACTTTCCATAACCGCCAAGATCTTTTGTGCTGACCTTAAAGCCATTCTTACCTAGCCACACATGTGGAAGGCGAGCTCCTGGCCATGTCGTTGGGTGATAGAAAAGTTCTGAGTCACGTGTAAATGCTGGCTCAGGTGTCCCATCTTTTACAACTGCGCTAGATGAATACCTTTGACCAAGCTCAACGCCATGAGCATTAAATTCATAATCTTTAAGCTCGAGTGCTGTTTTAAGTTCGGCTCTGCGCTTTGCACCCTCTGGGGTATTGTCCCGGCGAGAATCAATGTTTGTTTGCATAACCTTTGGATCATTCGTACCCAAAACACCAAGTGCATCAAGAATTGCGCCAAATTCTTCAATGCTCTTATTGGCACGAAGAACTATCTGCTTTCCCACTGGTGCACGTTCTACAGTATAGGAATCAAGCAATCCAGCGCCCGCTTGGCCTTTAAGGACATAAGCAAGTTTCCATGCCAAGTTGTATGCATCTTGAACAGAGGTATTTGAACCAAGTCCGTTTGAAGGTGGATGGCGGTGGGTTGCATCACCCATAGCAAATACGCGCCCCTTGTTATATTCCTTGGCATACATTTTGTTATTTCCCCATACAGATGTTGATGTAATTTCAACTTCAAGGGTCGGATCTCCCACCAAACCGCGCACAAGATCAATAGCCATCTCATCTGTGACAACTGGTGCAGGCTGACTAATGTCATAACCCCACACAATGAGCCACTCATTCCAAGGACGAACCATGCGAACTAGTCCGAGACCAATTCCACCAATGGTCGATCCTGGTTGGAGTACCCAGTAAAGAACACTTGGACGGTGTGCGACAAAAGCGGTCAGATCTGCCTTGAAAACAATATTCATGCTTCCGGCAACATCCATCTGGCCTTCCATAGGAAGTCCAGCCTGCTCAACAACTTTTGAACGTCCTCCATCTGCGCCGACCAAATATTTACTTTTAATCTGATATTCACTACCAGTTACTCGGTCGCGCACTGTTGTTGTTACTCCAGTTGCATCCTCTGCATAACTGATGAACTCAGTATTGAAGCGAACTTTGCTGCCCTGTTCTGCGGCGCGGGCAAGGAGAACGGGTTCTAGTAAATTCTGAGGAACATCGCAGTTTGTTGTCGGACTTGCCATTGTGTAATCAGCTTCGCGAAGCGGGTGAATACCCCATGTGCGAACACGGCCGATCTCCTCACTAACAAGACTTGTACAAAATACTGTGTCACCCATCATGTAATGAGGAGTAGCTTTTTCAAGAACTTCTGGCAACACACCAAAGTCGCGGAATATCTCCATCGAACCTTGGTTTGTGATGTGCGCCCTGGGAGTATTTGCTGTCCACTGGTATTTA
>CAILYP010000239.1:0-3037 GCA_903838475.1 uncultured Actinomycetes bacterium
AACTAAACACATTTGCATAAGCAATTGAGCACAGATTTACTCGACGCAGAGTAAAATTAAAGAAGAGTCGCCCTATAAGCCGGATCCTGTAGTTCTTGCGAACTGATCACCATCCATCTAGATCTGCAATTGCTTACAGATTCAAGCAAAAGAGTTGAGACTTTTTGCGTAAACCGTACTTCAATTACCTCGAAGTTCTTCTCCGCGAGTATCCTTAAGCTATGGCTAGGGTTCATTTTTACGCAGCGGCAAGGGATGCGGCTGGAAGCGCGCGGCTCGACATTGATTCAACAGACCTTGGTTCCTTGATAACAAGCCTTGAGAATACCCATCAGAAACTTCGCGCGGTACTTCCACTCTGTTCGTACCTGCTGAATGGAACTTCGTGTCAAGACCACTCGGCCAAGCTAACACCGGAAGATCAGGTCGATGTTCTTCCTCGCTTTGCTGGCGGTTAATTAGCCACACATTGCAGCCAACGGTCTAACTCGATGGATGACGTTTGGTGCGAAAATGTGCGAGGGCGCTGTCAAACATGGAGTGTGAACTGATCCCAAGCCTGAAAGCCCCCGGCCAAGGAAACCACTTGAGAGTAGCCGGCGTGTAATAAAGCTTGTGCGCAATTTATTGAACGCACTCCTGATTGACAGTACAAGACGACGGGACGGTCATGGGAGATTTTTACGAATGCAGAACCGTCGAAGATTTCTCCTTGTGGAATTAGCAATGCGCCATCGATAAAGCCAAGATTCCACTCTTCTACTTCGCGTACATCAATGAGTTGAAATTCAGTTGCTGAGTTCTTCATCGCTGAGAGATCAGGGGCATAGATTTCCGCTATCGAGCCATCTTGGAGATTGAAGAGAGAGATTGAACAGAATGAATCATAATCAGCGAGAAGTTTCTGCTGCGTTGGCCGATCCCCGCAAAGCACACAATCGGGGTTCGGATTTATATGAACCAACTCTGTCTCTGCACTCAGGGCGTCATAGGTAAGGAGTGAACCAATAAGTGGCAATCCCACGCCAGTGATCAATTTAATTACTTCTGTCGCTTGTAAGGACCCAATTGTTCCGCAGAGCGATCCAAAAACTCCTCCGGTAGCACAATTAGGCGCTAACTCTTTGGCTGGTGGTTCGGGATGCAAGCAACGATAGCAAGGCCCTTCTGGGGCGCAGAAGATTGAGACCTGGCCATCAAAGCGATAGACCGATCCCCAAATGCATGGCTTCTTTGCCAAGTAGCAGGCATCATTTATGAGGTATCGAGTAGCGAAATTATCTGTTGCATCGACAACGAGATCATAACTTTGTATTATTTCTAAGGCGTTCTCGACTTTAAGGCCATCCGGATAGAGATTTATTTTCGTCTGCGAGTTCAGTGCATGTATAAATTGAGCGGCGCTCTCAATCTTTGGAGTCCCGATATCACTTTCGCGATGGATAATCTGTCGTTGTAAATTTGATTGATCGACTAGGTCAAAGTCGACGACCCCAATCTCTCCGACGCCGGCAGCTGCGAGATACATCAGAACGGGAGAACCTAGCCCTCCTGCACCGATGCAGAGAACCTTTGCTTCCTTGAGTCGAAGTTGACCTTCCTCGCCAATCTTCGGAAGCACGAGATGGCGTCCATAGCGGAGGCGCTCACTCTCGGAAAGCTCTCTCTTATTCACGAGCAAGGATTATCCAATCTAAATGTACGGCTGTTCCTTAACCGCCGATTGCGGACATTGGGCGAGTTGGTTGAATGAAACTTGGATCATTAATTCCATGACCTGGAAGTTTTGCTTTCACTGTTGAGTGGAACATCGAAATGAGCGCTTCATTTTTTGCTTCGGAAGTTAAATCAGAGCGTAAAATTGAACGAAGATCTGTTTCAGTCATTGAAAATAAGCAAGAGCGAAGTTGACCGTCAGATGTAATCCGAATGCGATCGCAAGCCCCACAGAATGGACGGCTAACGCTTCCGATAATTCCGACAGTTGCAGGTCCACCATTAACAAGAAATTCTTCTGCTGGCGCTGAACCACGATCTTCAACAGGGGTAAGTTCGTAATACGCCGAGAGCTGTGCAAAAATATCATCAGCTGTAATGAGTTGATCGCGGTTCCAAATTCCACCAGCATCTAGTGGCATCTGTTCGATAAAACGAAGGTTGAGCCCTTCGGTGAGTGCCCATCTAAGGAGCGATACAGCTTCGCCATCATTTATCCCACGCAGTAAAACGGTGTTAATTTTTACAGGAAATAGTCCAGCTTCCTTGGCTGCTGCGATTCCAGCGAATACATCTTCGATACGATCGCGATGAGTCATCTTCTTAAAAACATCTTTTTCCAAAGTATCAAGGCTGATATTGATACGTCGAAGTCCAGCATCAACTAGTGGCTTTGCAAGCTTGGCAAGGGCCAAGCCGTTTGTCGTCATGGATAGCTTTGGAGCATTTTCAATGGATGAAATTCGAGAAACGATTTCAACAATATCCGGCCGAAGCATTGGTTCGCCTCCTGTAAGGCGAATTTCATCGATGCCTTGTGAAACAGCGACTTCAATAATCGTAATGAGTTCATCTGTCGTAAGAAGGTCTGACGATGGTAACCATGCAGCAAAATCGTGAGGCATGCAATATGTGCAGCGAAGATTACAGCGATCGGTAAGTGAAACACGTAGATCACGATGGCCCCGGCCAAAGGTGTCAATCAACTGTGTCATGCGCTATTCACCCATTCGGTAGTTCCATCTGCAAAAACTTGGTACTTCCAGATTGGAAGTTCTGCCTTCACAGTGGTGACGATTTCTTCGCAGGCAGCAAAAGCTGGTCCACGATGAACTGCCGAGACTACAACGGCGAAGGCAGTCTCGCCAATCGGTATTGGGCCATATCTGTGAGCAACCGCTGCTCCTAAGATTTCATGCTTAGATGCAATGCGATGGGAGATCTCTTCTATAACTTTTTGTGCGGTTGGGTGGATTTCGTAGGTAAGAGAAGTTACGGCCTTATTTGCATCGTTATCTCTGACATCTCCACAGAAAGTTGC
>CAILYP010000240.1:0-7400 GCA_903838475.1 uncultured Actinomycetes bacterium
GTCAATGTCGACAATACCGATTTGCTCACCTGAATAACCAATCAAACGAACTTGTGGAACACGAATTCGATCGTTGATTCGTAAATCTGCGCTGATAACTGCAACCTTTCCGTAATTAAAGATGAAAGAACTTTTTACAGGTGGATTCGCCGCAGAATGCGTCGCGCCCTATGGCGCAACACACTTCCCATTCAAACCCCTGCTTGTTAGCTTGGTAGCTTGGTAGCTTCAGGGTCTTACAGGTCTTGACCAGATTATTCGGCCCATCGCCTTGAAGCGCGAGCTCTCAAATAATCAAGGTGGGAGCGGCAAGCTCCACTTGATGCGCTGATACTAGCCCACAGGCGCAGCTTTCAAGAAATTGAGCGGTAATTAACCCGCTACTGCGTGGAATCCACCGTCTACGTGAATGACTTCACCGGTGGTCTTTGGGAACCAGTCGGACAATAACGCACACACCCCGCGGGCTGAAGGCACAGGATCGGCCACATCCCACTTCATGGGAGCTCGCTGGTCCCATAAGTGCTCAAACATTTCAAATCCAGGTATCGACTTAGCGGCGATAGTTTTAAGCGGGCCAGCTGCAATCAGGTTTACTCGAACATTTTCTTTTCCAAGTTCACGTGCCAAGTAACGAGAAGTTGATTCTAGAGCTGCTTTTGAAACACCCATCCAGTCATATGCCGGGTAAGCAATTTGCGCGTCGAAATCTAAACCAACAACGCTAGCCCCTTCCGGTTTAAAAAGTGGACGGCATGCCATCGTCAATGATTTGAGCGAGAAGGCAGAAACTTGAACAGCCACCGAAACATCTTCCCAAGTAGTTTCTAGGAACTTTCCTCCGAGAGCAGTTTCTGGAGCGAAGGCAATCGAATGGACGACACCGTCAATATGCGGCATATGCGTTATAACCTTACTTGCAAATGATTCCAGGTGCTCCTGATTAGTGACATCTAGTTCCAACACTTCAGCAGGTTTTGGAAGTCTTGATGCAATTCGAGTTGTGAGTGAAAGGCTGCGACCAAAACCAGTGAGAATGACATTCGCGCCCTCCTCCTGAGCAAGGCGAGCAATGTGGAAGGCTATTGAGCCATCTGTCAGTACGCCAGTCACAACGATGTTTTTATCTTTAAGAAGTGCCATTAGTGCCCCATTCCTAATCCACCATCTACTGGGATAACAGCACCTGTTATGTAACCAGCTTCGTGCGATGCGAGGAATGTTGCCACTCCTGCAATTTCTTCCGGAGAGCAAAACCTGCCCAACGGGATTTGACCTACATATTTAGATCGAAGCTCATCTGAAAGCACCGAAGTCATATCCGTTTCTACAAATCCTGGTGCTATGACATTGAAGGTGATGTTGCGGCTCCCGTACTCACGCGCGAAGGATCTTGCCATTCCGACTAACCCACTTTTCGTGGAAGCGTAATTAACCTGACCTGCTGAACCCATTAAGCCCACGACGGATCCTATGAAAATAACTCTTCCATGCCTTTTTTTCGCCATCCCGCCAAGCGCTTTTTGCACAGTACGAAATGCACCGGTCAAATTGGTGTTCACAACTTCTTGAAAATCAGCTTCACTCATGCGAAGTGAGAGTCCATCTTTTGTGATGCCAGCGTTGGCAACAAGCACATCAACAGTGCCAAAACGTGATTCGATATCTTGGAATGCCGCTTGAACACTGGATGAATCGGTTACATCCATGATTACTCCATTGAGTCCATCTGGAGCGCTACCTGCGCGGTGTGAAATCACGACCGTATCGCCTGCCTCTTTAAATGCACGCGCTATTGAAAGACCAATACCTCTGTTGCCACCCGTCACTAGAACTACGCGAGCTCCGAATGTGCTTGTGGTCATAGGGAGAAAAATACCTGCTACTCCCCCGTAAACCCGCATTCGCCTCGTAATGAGGGCTACAAAAATACATCAAAAACTGCGTTGATATCTCTGCAATACTGAAGCCATGGGTAAATCTGAGCGTAAAGAAGAGGCCGTCAGCATCACATCTGCGCAAAAAAGTTTAAGCCAGGATCAATCTGGCCGTGCCCGACGCTATTTTATTTCTATGATGATTCGTACTCTTTGTTTCATTCTGACGGTAGTTCTTCCAAGTCCCTATCGTTGGGTCGCTCTCTCGGGCGCACTTCTACTGCCTTATGTAGCAGTCATTGTTGCAAACGCCGGGCGGGAAACCGTGAAAGGCAATACCGTCTTTTTCGATAACGATACGAAAGCTATCTCAGACGGTAAATCCAATTGATCGCAGTTGTTCGCGGCCATCATCAGTAATTTTGCTTGGTGCCCAAGGCGGCATCCAGACCCAATTTATTTTCACATCACTCGTTAAGTCTTGTAAGACCGAGCGAGTCTGATCTTCAATGACATCTTGTAACGGGCATGCTGCTGAGGTAAGTGTCATATCTAAAATTGCGACATTGCTTTCATCGACACGTAAGTCATAGACGAGCCCAAGGTCAATCACATTGATGCCCAGCTCGGGATCAATCACATCCTTCATTGCTTCAGTTATATCGTCTACAGAAGCTACCTGACTCATGCTTTCTCCGATCCATCGATTGCTTGAACAGAGGCATCCTTAAATGCCATCCAACCCAACAGCGCGCATTTTACGCGAGCGGGAAACTTTGAAACGCCTGCTAGGGCTACTGCATCTTCTAAAATTTCTTCATCTCCAACCAGTGAACCCTTGCTGGCCATTAACTCTGAGAAGTTATCCAAAATCGTGTACGCCTGAGCAACACTTTTACCTAGAACCAGCTCAGTCATGATCGAGGTACTGGCTTGGGATATCGAACACCCAACACCATCCCATGAAATATCTGAAATCATTCCGCCATCAAGAGTCAGGTTGAGAGTTACTTCATCCCCGCAACTCGGATTCACATGATGTACCTGCGCATCCTTGGTAGCGCTTAGGCCTTTGTGCTTTGGTCGCTTGTAATGATCCAAAATAACTTCTTGATATAGCGAATCTAATTCCATTTTTTACACCACCTTGAAGAACTCTTGGGCGGATCTAATTGCTTGAGCCAGCGCATCGACGTCGGAGAGTGTGTTGTAAAGATAGAACGAAGCTCTCGTTGTCCCGGTAATTCCAAACTTCTTCATGAGCGGCCATGCGCAATGATGTCCCGTCCTAACTGCTATCCCATGTTGGTCCAATACCTGACCCACATCATGCGGATGAATGCCATCAACTGTGAAGGAGAGAACTGCGCCTCGATTAGACATGTCCTGTGGGCCAATAATTGTTACACCGGGAAGAGCGGATATTTTCTCAAGCGCATACTGAGTCAATTCCATCTCCCAGTTATGAACATTATTCATACCAATCTTTGTCAGATAATCAATCGCTGCACCTAATCCGATGGCGCCAGCCATATTGGGAACTCCAGCTTCAAATTTACGTGGAGCAGGCGCCCATGTCGCCTCTGTCATCGTTACCGTTTCAATCATTGAGCCGCCATACAAAAACGGCTCCATCTCTTCAAGAATTTCAGCCCTTCCCCACAAGACTCCAATACCGGTAGGGCCGACTGTCTTATGTCCAGAAAAGGTTAGTAAATCAACACCAAGGTCTTTTACATCTACTGCAAAGTGAGGAATGGATTGGCAGGCATCTAGGACGACTACAGCCGATACCTTTTTTGCAGCCGCAACTAAAAGCGCTACATCATTAATAGTTCCTAAGACATTTGATTGATGTGTGAATGCAAGGACTTTTGTGGTTGCATCAATAATCGAATCAAGTTGAGCGTAATCTAAGCGACCATCTGTCGTGACTGGAATCCATTTTAGAGTTGCGCCAGTTCTTCTAGCCAACTGCTGCCATGGAATCAAGTTAGCGTGGTGTTCCATTTCTGTGACGACTATGGAGTCACCTGGCGCTAAAAAGAATCGGGAGCCTGGAAGCGAATTACTAAAAGAATAAGCAATTGCGTTCAAACCTTCGGTTGCGCTTTTGGTAAAAATAATCTCATCAGCTTGAGCTCCAAGAAAATTTGCAACCTTCAGGCGAGCACCTTCGTATGCCGCATCAGCTTCCTCGGCCAGTAGATGTGCCCCTCGATGGACCGCCGCATTCGTATTGGCATAAAAATGCGACTGAGCATCGATTACTTCTTGCGGCTTCTGGCTTGTAGCTCCGCTATCTAAATAGATCAGCCCTTTTCCACCGCGCATGGTACGACGAAGAATGGGGAAATCATTCTTCAACGCTTCGGCGTTCAACGGTTGGAGTGAGGCGGTTGGCATCGAAATATTTTTATGCAGTGACGTACTCTGCATAACCCTTCTCTTCTAATTTATCGGCAAGTTCGGCGCCGCCTTCTTCAACAATACGGCCAGCAGCAAAAACGTGTACAAAATCAGGCTTGATATATCTAAGAATACGGGTGTAGTGAGTGATCAGCATTATCCCGATGTCATGCGAATCCTTTACGCGATTGACTCCTTCTGACACAACCCGCAGCGCGTCCACGTCTAGTCCAGAGTCAGTCTCATCGAGAATTGCAATTTTTGGTCGAAGTAATTCCATTTGAAGGATCTCGTGGCGCTTCTTCTCGCCTCCTGAGAATCCTTCGTTTACATTTCGTTCAGCGAAAGCAGGATCCATATTGAGCTTGGTCATTGCTTCTTTGACTTCTCCCACCCATGTACGAACTTTGGGTGCTTCCCCGCGAATCGCGGTTGCAGCCGTGCGCAAGAAATTGGATACTGAAACACCGGGTACTTCAACCGGATACTGCATGGCTAGGAATAGGCCAGCTTTAGCGCGCTCATCAACACGCATCTCTAGCACGTCAACACCATCGAGTAGCACTGAGCCTCCAGTGACTGTGTACTTTGGGTGACCAGCGATTGAATAAGCAAGGGTGGACTTGCCTGAGCCGTTTGGCCCCATGATTGCATGGGTTTCACCAGATTTGATCGTGAGATCAACCCCGCGCAAAATTTGTTTCATTCCTTCATCTGTTGAAACTGCAACTTGAAGATTTTTGATTTCTAGTGTGCTCATGATTTATCCGATCTCTACTGTGTCGCCGTTATCAATAACGGTAAAGGTTTCTAGGGCTTCTGTTGCTGGAAGAGAAATAGCTGCTCCTGTGCGTAGGTCAAATTCTGCACCGTGCAGCCAACATTCGATTTTGTAATCCGAGGTCTCACCTTCAGAGAGTGATGCTTCAGCGTGGGAGCAGGTATCAGCTACTGCAAATACTTCGTCCTTCACTTTTACAACGCACACTGAAGTTTCACCCACAAGAATTCTCTGTGGCTTACCCTCAAGAAGGTCTGTTTTGTTGATCTGGGTCATCACGACGAAGCTTTCTCTAGTTCAGCTTCGATTCGAGTCATGATGCGCTCTTCAATTTCCGGTAACCCGAGCTTGGCGACAATCTCTAGAAAAAAGCCACGAATGACTAATTGTCGTGCAATATTCGCTGGGATACCTCTTGATTGCAAGTAGAACAATTGCTCATCATCAAAGCGACCAGTTGTACTTGCGTGTCCGGCACCAACAATTTCGCCAGTTTCAATTTCTAAATTTGGAACTGAATCTGCGCGAGCTCCGTCAGAGAGCAGGAGATTGCGATTCACTTCATACGTATCAGTGCCTTCGGCATTTGCCCGGATATATACATCTCCGAACCAGACGGTGCGAGCTTTATCTCCGTGCAAAGCGCCTTTGTAGTTAACGCGAGACTTTGCATGAGGCAAGTTGTGATCTACATGAATTCGGTGCTCCAAATGCTGACCGCTTGTTGCAAAGTAGATCCCAGACAATTCAGCGCTAGCGCCCGGTCCTGCATATTCAACAGTCGGGAGCAGCCTTACAAGTGATCCCCCTAAAGTAATTACCGTTGAATTAAAAGTCGCATCTTTACCAATAATGGCGTGATGATGACCAAGATGGACCGCATCACTCTCCCACTCCTGTAAAGAGATGAACTTTAAACTTGCGCCAGTATCCAGAGTCATGACAATTTCTTCTGCCAATGTTATTGAACCAACGTTTTCAACAACAATAGTTGCTCGACTATTAGCTCCCATGTGAATGCTGGTACGCGAAACTTCTGGATCGAGAGATTCGACAGTGCGAGCAAGGAAGATTGGTTCTTCAACTTCTGCGTTAGCAGCAATATTTACCTGCAAAACTTTTGTTGCAAGCTCTCGAACTCGAAGGGACACTAAGTCTTTTGTTTCCGAAGTTGATGGTGAATCAGCTGCATCGACGATTGAAATAGATAATCCAGACTGGCTAAGTGTTGTTCCAAGTGAAACACGAGAAGCTAACTTCACTTCGAGATCATGCAGACCTCGTAGTTTTGCTAATGGGGTAAAACGCCAGAGCTCTTCACGAGCCGTTGGCGTATGTGAATCCAGTAAATTTGATTGTAAAGACATTAGCCGACAGCACCTTCCATCTGGAGCTCGATCAAACGATTAAGTTCAAGGGCATACTCCATAGGCAGTTCTCGAGCGATTGGTTCAATAAATCCTCGAACAATCATGGCCATTGCTTCATCTTCTTCTAATCCACGGGACATAAGATAAAACAACTGATCATCGCTGATCTTGGAAACTGTTGCTTCATGCCCCATTGAGACATCGTCTTCACGAATATCTACATATGGATATGTATCAGAGCGAGAAATTGTGTCTACCAAAAGCGCATCGCATTTCACTGTTGATGCAGAGTGATGGGCTCCATCTTGTACCTGAATCAACCCGCGGTAAGACGTTCTACCGCCACCGCGTGCTACAGACTTAGAAATAATAGTTGATGAGGTATATGGAGCCGCATGAACCATTTTTGCTCCAGCATCCTGATGTTGTCCAGCTCCGGCAAAAGCGATGGAAAGTGTTTCGCCTTTAGAATGTGGGCCCATAAGGAAAACTGCAGGATATTTCATCGTAACCTTGGAACCGATATTTCCATCGATCCATTCCATTGTTGCACCTTCAGCACATGTTGCACGCTTTGTTACAAGGTTATAGACGTTGTTCGACCAATTCTGAATCGTTGTGTAACGAACACGAGCATTCTTCTTGACAATGATTTCAACAACAGCAGAGTGCAGAGAATCCGAAGAGTAAATCGGGGCTGTGCAGCCTTCGACGTAGTGAACATATGAGCCTTCATCGGCGATGATCAATGTGCGTTCGAATTGGCCCATGTTCTCAGTGTTAATGCGGAAGTATGCCTGTAGGGGAATATCAACGTGAACTCCCTTAGGCACATAGATGAAAGATCCACCTGACCATACAGAAGTATTGAGGGCGGCAAACTTGTTATCGCCAACTGGGATTACAGTTCCAAAATATTCTTTGAAGAGCTCTTCATGCTCGCGCAGGCCAGAGTCTGTATCA
>CAILYP010000241.1:0-2882 GCA_903838475.1 uncultured Actinomycetes bacterium
CCGGCGCGTACGGTTACTGGCGCGAAACCGGCAGCGAAGTTTTATTTGAAGCCCCAGCAGTAATTCTTGCAACTGGCGGAGTTGGTAAGACTTTTAAAATTACTTCTAACTCTTGGGAAGGTACGGGCGACGGACATGCGCTCGCACTAAAAACTGGCGGCAATTTGGTTGATATGGAATTCTTGCAATTTCACCCAACTGGAATGGTCTGGCCGCCGTCAGTTCGCGGAATTTTAGTTACAGAGTCAGTTCGTGGTGAAGGTGGAATTCTCACAAACAACCTCGGTGAACGATTCATGTTTAAATACATTCCAGATGTCTTTAAAGATAAGTATGCGGATAATCCTGAGGAAGCCGATCGTTGGTACCTAGATCAAGATAACAACCGCCGTCCACCAGAACTATTACCCCGCGACGAAGTTGCCCGTGCGATTAACACTGAAGTTAAAGCAGGCCGTGGCACCGAACACGGTGGCGTATTCCTAGATGTTTCAAAGCGGATATCTGCCGAAGTAATTAAGAAGCGTCTGCCATCTATGTGGCACCAGTTCTACGAATTAGCTGGCGTGGATATTACGAAAGAGGCGATGGAAGTCGGACCTACTTGTCACTATGTAATGGGTGGCGTTGAAGTGGAACCCGATACTGCAGCCGCAGTTGGTGTTCCAGGGTTGTTTGCTGCTGGCGAATGTGCGGGCGGTATGCATGGGTCAAATCGCCTTGGCGGAAATTCACTTTCAGATCTTCTTGTATTCGGTCGTCGCGCTGGAATCGGTGCTGCTGCATACGTTAAGAGCGCCGGATCGGTTTCAGTCAGCGAAGCAAATATCGCTGCTGCTGCAAGCCGAATTCAAGCGCCATTCACTCGTACTGGTGGTGAGAATCCATACAAACTTCACCAAGAACTTCAAGAGATTACCCACAACCTTGTTGGAATTATTCGTACCAAGACCGAACTCGACGATGCTATTTTAAAAATTGCTGATATTCGTAAGCGAATCCAGAACGTAACAGTAACTGGTGGCCGGGAATTCAACCCTGGTTTCCACTTATCTTTCGACCTCGACAACATGTTGCTGATTGCGGAAAGCACCGCTAAGTCGGCAGTTGTACGAGAAGAATCTCGTGGCGGGCATACTCGTGATGATTTCCCAACCATGAGCACCAAGTGGCGCCAGTTAAATAATATTTCTTCGTTCAATGGAAGCGAAGTAGTTATCCGCCAACAAGGACTACCTAAAATTCCTAAAGAGTTATTTGATCTCTTTGATCCACACGAATTAGAGAAGTACATGTCACCTGAAGAAATGGCAGCAGCGAAAGGTGGTTCCAACTAATGGCCCGTAAACTTAAATTAAGAATCTGGCGTGGAAATAGCGCGGATGGTGGATTGCAAAATGTAGAAGTTGAAGCCAACGAAGGTGAAGTAGTTCTAGACGTTATCCACCGCGTTCAAGCAGAACAGATGAATGACCTTGCGGTTCGTTGGAACTGTAAAGCTGGAAAGTGCGGCTCTTGTTCGATGGAAATTAACGGTAAGCCACGTCTTGCCTGCATGACACAAGTTGCTTCATTTCCAGAAGATACCGAGATAACCATCACACCACTTCGTGCTTTCCCGGTAATCAAAGATCTTGTTACTGATGTTTCGTTCAACTACAAGAAAGCCATGGAAATCCCAGCGTTTGTTCCACCAGTTGGCATGAAACCTGGTGAACCAAGGATGGCTCAAGTCGATGTAGAACGCAGCCAAGAATTTAGAAAATGTATCGAATGCTTCTTGTGTCAAGATACTTGCCACGTAATTCGTGATCATGAAGAAAATAAGAAATCTTTCGCGGGCCCGCGCTTCTTTATTCGGATCGCAGAACTTGATATGCACCCTCTCGATATGTTACGTAATCGCAAGCAAAAGGCGCAAGAGGAGCACGGTCTTGGAATGTGTAACATCACCAAATGCTGTACTGAAGTGTGCCCAGAACACATCAGAATTACCGATAACGCAATCATCCCGATGAAAGAGCGCGTTGTTGACGTTAAATACGACCCACTTCGCTGGCTAGGCTCAGTGATTCGAAAGCGCGAGGGTATTCTTTAAGGCGTGAAGAAAGTTCTGGTTGTCAGCCTTGGCGGGATAGCTGGCTCCCTTTCACGTTGGGTTATCTCACTTGCAATAGTTGATCGGGGATTTCCTTGGGCAACTCTGCTCGTCAACTACACAGGTTCAGTATTACTTATGATTTTGGTTCTCTATTCCAACCATCATAAATCTCCGAAGTGGTGGTGGCGGCCAGCACTTGGCGCTGGATTCTGTGGTGGCTTCACAACTTACTCAGCATTCTCACTAAAAATAGAGCAGTACTTCAATGATGGAAAAGTAAGCACCGCCGTTATCTACGCTCTCGCATCCTTAGTTGGTACTTACATCTTAGTTTTTGCGACTAATGAATTTTTCAAAACTAAGTGGGCAAAATGAGAGCACTACTCATTGCACTTGGCGCAGGAATCGGCGCCCCAGCCCGTTATTTAATTGATAAAGAAGTTAAAAAGATTCATAGATCACTTATTCCCCTTGAAACACTTGCCATAAATACCGTGGGATCTTTCGTCCTTGGATTAACCATCAGATCAAATGGCAACACTGCACTGATTATCGGAACCGGGTTTGCTGGCGCATTTACAACCTGGTCCACCTTTGCGGTAGAAACGCATCACTTGTTTGATCATAAACACCGAGCAAAGGCTTGGGTTTACCTCGCACTTACTTTGATCTTAGGAGTTGGCGCAGCCGCGATTGGCGTAAAGCTAACGAGTTAAGTTAGCCATCCAAACTTCTACCTCATCAGGATGACTTGGAATATTGCCTGACAGAACTCGGTAGC